>PMIW01000204.1 GCA_003158365.1 Ignavibacteriota bacterium
CTACCAACTGAGCTACAGCCCCGTATAAATACCTGATTCTTAAGCATTTTATATGATATATAATCCGAACAATTTTTAAGAATCTTGTGAATTTTAAGAATCTTATAATTGTACTAAATTTACCGATTTTTAAAATGTTAAACAATGTAAGTAATTGGATACTTTCGGAATGGAATTATATTGATTTAGAATATTTTATTTTGTTATTGAATGGAATTTCGTATTGTAAATTGAAAAAGAATTTTTCTTCTTCAATTCATTCTTTCTATACATTATCTTTTAAACATTTATGATAATAAAAGGTGATTTAACTTATGCTAAATCACCTTTTAGTCAAATTATTTTAATAATATCATTTTTTTTGCGCTTGTATAATTATCTGTTTTCAGACAATAAAAATAAATCCCGCTCGGTAAAGCAATGGCATTATAATTTATAATGTAGCTTCCCGCTTCCATTTTAACGTTCAGCAATGTCTCAATTTGCCGTCCGTTAACATCATATATTTTTAATGTTACAAAACTGTTAGACGGTAAGTCTATTTTAATGGCTGTTGACGGATTAAATGGATTCGGGTAATTATTATATAAATTATATTGTCCGGGAATATTTTCGTTTATTCTGCTGATTCCGGTCGATGCAGTTCCGAACTTCCACCAGCTTGATTTTTTCCCCCACCCAAGATTATTTTTTGCACTGACCCTCCAGAAATATGTGGTATTTGCCTGCAGGTTATTTTCAGACCACATTGTGTCAGTGGGAACCCTTATTATCAGATTTTGATTATTCGTTGTATCCGATGAGATTTCCAGAAGATATTTTTCAATATTTTCAATCTTATCCGTAATTTCAAAAGCTTTATTCCATTTAAATAAAACGGGAATCGATAAATTTGTTGAATTATTCAGTGGTGAAATCTGAACAGGAGTCGAAGCCAGACCTTTTATTTTGAAATTCCATGTATTTGAATAACTGCTTGAACCGACCTGGTTTATGGCTTTAACTTTCCAGTAATATTTAGTTGTTAAATTTAGATTTACTGTTTTTGAAGTGTCCGTTAATAATGAATCCCTGATGATTAAATTTGTAAATAACGAATCTGTGGCAATTTGAAGATAATATTTTGCCGCGATGGTAATCCTGTCCCATTTTATTACTTGTGTCGGTTCCAATCCAATGGAACCGTTTGAAGGTAACAACTGAACCGGAACACCGGGGATATTTAATATGGTAATATCTTTGTTAAGAGAATCATTGGAACGCAAACTGTCATTTGGTAACTGAGATAATGCTTTTATAGTATAATTACCGACTGAAGAATTCCAGTTGTTAAAACTTAATAACAGATTCGTGTTTGGCTGCAAATTAATAACTGACTGAGTCGAAGTAAAAACGAGTGATTTATTCCTATTGTAGTTTTGATATATCTCTATTGTCACAGGAAATGACTGCGTCATTGTTCCGAAATTTCTTACCGTTGCTTTTGGTGTTACTGCTCCCGGTATTATGTATTCATTCATATCAATAGAGGTTATTCCTACGTTCGAAGTCAGATTAGGACCTATATTTAATCCTGCATAAGTATTTGAAAGGTCATCGTGTATTATTGCAGGTGTCTCGTTTGAGTTGGAAGTTAAACCCCAGTTCAAATTTGTAGCCGTGAGCGAATCTATAACTCCGCTAATCCCATCGATTTGTAAATCACTGCAAACCGTATGGATTCTGTTATTTGCCGCAGGATTAATAAACTGAATTCCGTCTGTTAAATCGAATACAATTTTATTATTCGGAAACGCAACGTTATTATTACATCCCATGTAAAAATTAAAAAAGTACTTCGACCAGAGGGGTGAAGAATTTGCACCGATTGCCATTTTAATTCTAACTTTAAATCTTGAACCGTGTGAAATTTTTATACTTGCAATAAGCTGGGGATTATAATGAATCTTATCGGTTGTATAATAACCCTGCTGTCCTGATATTATTCCGTCCATCACTGCTGTATAAGACATCCAGAAAAATCCGCTCTGACCCCAAGTCGTACCCCATGAATTAACCAGCTTAAATGCACCAATTCCGTCGTGTGTGACACGGTTGTCATCATAACCTATAATAGTTACAGCGTGACCTCCTCTTGAACTACCGCTTAAATCTGCCGAGCAGTAATTATAATCGAAACTTTGAATATTGTCAAAATTCGGATATACATCGATACCCAGAACCGCGCAGTGCCCGTCCGCAACGTGCTGTTTTAACTGCTGTATTCCGGTCATGTTTGATACATCGAAGTAAAAAAACTGGTCTGAACGATACGTTAATGCATTTTTGTATATTTGCTCTGACGGCCAAGCATTTATATTCGTATAAGGCAACTCTTTAATTGTGGCACATCCGTTGTCCATTAATAATTTAAAAGCATCCTCAAAAATTGCACCGTAATCTGCTCCGCCGTTTATGTGATTATATACAAAAGACGGACTGAAAATATGATTCTGATCGAAAACCGACCAGCCATAATCTTCATATTCCTGATATGTTTTGTAATAATATCCGGTTGCCCACCCTACGCAACTTCCGATTGAACCCTGATTTCCTACGGGAGGAATGTTCGCACTATGGTCAACTGAAACAGGAATTGCATCTGAAATCTTTAGTTCAGATTTTTTAATAAAAGAAAAATCCTTTATTCTTTTATTTCTTAAACCGGTCGGATGTAAATCCTGAGAAAAAGAGCTGACGGAGATTAATAGAATTGCAAAAGCCAGAATAGTTTTAATCATCAGAGAAATGAAAATTATTTGAAAAAATAATTTATTTATTTTTATTTAATAGTTCAATACTAAAAAATTTGCAAAAAAATGCATAATTTAAAATAATTTTTAACTTGCTTATTTATAATTGAGTTATTATTTTTATCTAAACTTTATTATATATGGCAGCATCTAAACCCTTTAGATTTATAGTTGTTATATTATTTATTTTTTCTGCGAATTTATTCTCGCAGGAAGACTTGAATTACCTGCAAAAAGGTAATCAGAAATTAGAAAGCGGCAATTATAAAATTGCTATCAAATTCTATTCGAGTGCTATTGAAATAAATCCTTCTTTTGCCGAGGCATATTACAACAGAGGTTCAGCATATATAGAAATCGAAGACTATGATTTAGCTGTTAAAGATTTCTCCAAATCTATAGAAATTAACAGCAAAGATGCAAATTCTTATATAAACAGGGGGATTTGCTATTTTGAACTGAAAAAATATGATCTTGCATTGGCGGATTATGATTTTGCATTAAATTACGATCCTGCTGATTATGTGATATACTATAATAAAGGAAATTTGTATGATGCAATGAAAAAATACGATATTGCAATTGAAAATTATGAAATTGGCATTGAACTGAATCCAAAGGATTTAGATGCACTGAATAATATCGGTAATGTTTACAGAAAGTTAAAACAGTTCGATTCTGCATATTATCACTATAATACTGCCATTTCTTACAACCCGGACGAATATGAAGCATATTTTAACAGGGCAAATTTAAACAAGTATCTGAAAAAATATTCCGAAGCTGAATCTGATTATTACAAGGTTATCAGCTTAAATCCGGATTTTGCAGCTGCGTTTAATAATAGGGGAAGTCTATATCTATCTAGGAAAGAATATGATAAGGCAATAAAAGATTTCACCGAAGCGGTAAAACTGAATGATGACTATGCATTTGCGTATAATAACAGGGGATATGCTTATTCATTGATAAATGAAAACGATAAAGCTATAAAGGATTTTGAAAAATCCATATCAATAAAACCCGATAATTCATCTGCCTATAAAAACAGGGGACTCATGTATTTTAATTTATATAAATATACAGAAGCTATAAAAGACTGGGAAAGCGCAATAAAACTCGATTATAAACTATTCAGGGAATTGAATCCTAAAATAAAAGACGCCAATCTTAAACTTGAATCTGCAGTCGGAAGCGGGAATACTAAAAAGAAAAAATAAAGGTTTTGTTCATAAATGATATAGAAATACAAAAAACCGACTACCTTAGATAGTCGGTTTTTTTGCGGAAGGGGAGAGATTCGAACNNCGAACTCTCGGTACAGAGTTACCCGTACGACGGTTTAGCAAACCGTTGGTTTCAGCCACTCACCCACCCTTCCGTAGCTGAAAAATCAATTAAAAAGAAATTAATAATTAATTCTTGTTTATTCAATATAAATAATTACACATTATTGCGACAGGTATTTGCCAAACTCAACGATAATAATGGAATATAAGTCTATGTAATTTTTATAAAGAGCATTTAATTTGTCAAAATCCGGTTTTTCTTTGGATATTTTTTCCATATCAGCCAGAATATTGTACACATCCGTCGAACCAATATTCCCGTAAAATGACTTCATTTTATGCGCGACACTCGCCGTATCAACCCGGTTCTTATCAATTAAAGATTTCTCGAGTAAAATATTGTCTTCTTTTGTCTGCTCTTTGAATAAATCGAAAAAAGAAATCAGCGTATCTTTATCTTCACCGAGAAATTCTTTTATTTTTTTAAAATCGATTAATCCTGATTCCATAATTTATTATTTAAGTTCTGCTGAATCTTTTATCCAGCTCTTCTGTGGTAATTCTGATAACAGTCGGCCTGCCGTGGGGACATACATAAGGCATCTTGCAGGCAAAAAGGTTGTCTATTAGTCCGAGCATTTCCTGCCGCACAAGTTTATCGCCTGATTTGACGGCGCTTCTGCACGCAAATGACTTTGCAAGGTTATCCCGTTTATCGAGATTCAGTTTTAATTCGTATTCTTTATATTTATCGATTAAATCCTGAAAAATTTTATTTTCATCCCCGATTTTTACATCGGATGGCAGCCCTGTAAGTTCGATTTTATCGTTTTTCTGAAATTTAAAATTAAATCCGAGACT
The DNA here is from genome assembly GCA_003158365.1 of Ignavibacteriota bacterium. Taxonomy (GTDB): domain Bacteria; phylum Bacteroidota; class Ignavibacteria; order Tepidaquicellales; family Tepidaquicellaceae; genus FEN-1279. The sequence continues at coordinate 4,943 of PMIW01000204.1, forward strand.
TTTAAGTTCACTCTGAATTGATTCAACAATATGATAATCGATTTTTGATAATGTTAAGGAAATCGGCATTAATAACTGCTGTGAAAAAGCTGCCTGTGAATCCAGCATGGACACGGCTTTTTCGTACAATACTCTTTCGTGTGCCGCATGCTGGTCTATTATCATCAGTCCTGTTTCTGTCTGGCACATTATGTATTTATTCTGGTACTGCCAGAGATTAAATTCCTCTGTGTCTGAAATTTTATGCTCGAATAAATTTTTATTTTCTTCCGGTTTCGGTACTTCCGTATTATTAAAAAGCTCATTTGTGATTTCCGAGTATGAATGAATAGTTGCAGTCGGTTCTCTTCTTTCAAAAGGTTTGGAATCGTATGCTTCTTTTTTAATCGGTGTGAAAATCGCACTCTTATTATAAATTTCCTTGTGCATCAGTGCGCTTTCTTTTTCGGGAATCTCCACTGCACCGGAAAAACCTATATCGAATATTATATTTGATTCCCTTAAAGCGTTTCTTACAGCACTTTTTATGAATCCGAAAATTGCACCTTCATCTTCGAATTTTACTTCGAGTTTTGAAGGGTGAACATTGACATCAACCTTTCTCGGGTCTAAATTTATGAAAATAAAAAATGAAGGATAATTTCCTTTTTCAATCAGGTCATCATACCCCGAATAAACCGCATAGTTCAGCGATTTGCTCATAATAAACCTGTTGTTCAGATAAAAATACTGGTCAGCTTTTGATTTCTTTGTAAAGTTTGGCTTGGAAATGAATCCGTTTAAACTTATCAGGTTGTTCTCAGCATGAACTTTAATAAGGTTCTCTGAGAATGTTGTATTGAATAGTCCAGCAAGTCTTTGCAGTAATGTCGATTTTCTTAAATCAAAAATTTTTTCGTCGTTATTGAAAAATGTAAATGCTGTTCCGGGATTAGAGATTGCAAGTTTTATAAATGTCTCGTAAATATGCCGGAATTCAGTCGTATCGGATTTTAAAAAATTTCTTCTTGCAGGAGTGTTGAAAAAAATATTTCTTACAGCAATCGAAGTGCCGACATCGCAATTAGTCTTTGATACCTGAGTTACTTCATCTCCTTCGATTTTAATATATGTACCGACATCTTCGGATGCAATTCTAGTTTTCATTTCCACCTGGGATATCGAGCATATCGATGCCAGTGCTTCACCGCGGAAACCAAGCGTGGAAATGCTTTCAAGGTCCTCAATTGAATTTATTTTACTTGTGGAGTGCCTTTGAAAACACAAAATCCCGTCTTCCTCAGTCATTCCGCTTCCGTTATCTATAACCTGTATAAGGGACTTTCCCGAGTCTTTTACAATCAAAGTGATTTCCGTCGCACCGGAGTCGATTGCATTTTCAATCAGCTCTTTTACGGCGGACTCAGGTCTGTTAACAACTTCACCTGCAGCTATTTTATTAGCAATGGTATGCGGTAATATTTTTATTATATTATCCAATCCTAATCATTTTTTTGAATTATCCTGTGCGCTTTTCTTCTGCGTGTGGATTTTTTTGTAAAATTATCGGAAATTATACTTATATTACCGTCAATTTCCAGTACGGCAAGATTGACATCCTTTATTTTGTCAACCCCGTGTTCGCGGACCGCAGCTTCGATTTCATCGACAGGGATTTTTTCTTTCTGAAGGTTTTTTTCGACAAGCTTACCGTTATGAATAAGCAGAACCGGTTCCCCCTCAAGCAGCGCATTAGCTTTCTTAAATTTAAAAGTTACAAATTTCAGAATAATATTAACGATGAAGAGGGTGGCGGCGGCAACAATTCCCCCTACCAGGCTGGAATCGGAACCTACCATTGCGTTTTGAACGGCATTACTGATTAAAAGAATAAAGACCAGGTCTATTACGGATAGCTGGGCTAATTCTTTTTTTCCGGCAATTCTGATTGCAATTACTATGAATAAGTAAACTACAACGCTTCTGCCGACGATTTCTAAGAAGTCAAAATTCATTATTCAAATAATGCTTTAATAAAATTTTCGCTTTCAAAAATCTGGAGGTCATCAATTTGCTCGCCGACTCCTATGAATCTTACGGGAGTCTTCAGCTCATTATTAATTTTGATTACAATTCCGCCTTTCGCGGTACCATCCAGCTTAGTTAGTATAATACCTGTTACAGAACCGAGCGCATTTGAAAATTCCTTTACCTGGTTCAGCCCGTTTTGTCCTGTTGTCGCATCGAGAACAATAAATGTTTCGTTAGGAATATCGGGAATAACTTTTTGCATCACTCTCTGTATCTTTTTAAGCTCTTCCATCAGGTGCGATTTATTATGAAGTCTGCCTGCCGTATCTATTATAACAACATCAGTATTTCTGGAAACAGCCGCCTGTACCGTATCGAATGCCACCGATGCAGGGTCGCTGCTTTTTGGATTCTGTATAATTTCCACACCCGCTTTGTTAGCCCAAATCTCGAGTTGCTCGTTTGCCGCTGCCCTGAATGTATCTGCCGAACCGATTAATACCGATTTTCCGGCTTTCTTGAAATTATACGCAAGTTTGCCTATGGAAGTTGTCTTTCCGACTCCGTTCACGCCGACAATCATAATAACATAAGGCTTTTTTGTAATATTGAAGTCGAATGTTTTGAATTCGGAAGTAGTATCGGTAAATACTTTTTTTATTTCATTTATAACCAGTTTATTAAGCTCTTCTTCTGTTTCGTATTTATCCGTTTTTGCTCTTTCCTTTATATTAAAAATAATTTTTTCCGCCGTATCGAGTCCCACATCGGATAAAAGAAAAATCTCTTCAAGTTCTGTTAAAAATTCATCATCAATTTTTGCTCTTGCATTAATTAACCTGCTAACTTTATCGAATAAACCGTCTTTTGTTTTTGTTAATCCTTCTTTAAGCTTTGTAAAACCAATTTTATCTAAAAATGAAATAATTTATCAAAAATAATTTAATATGTTTTTTGCGATAATCATTCTCTGAACTTCAGATGTGCCTTCGCCTATGGTCGTTAATTTTACATCGCGGTAGAGTTTTTCTACGGGGAAGTCTTTTATAAAACCGTAACCGCCGTATATCTGCACCGCTTCGTTTGTAGCTCTTGTCGCAACTTCGCTTGCAAATAGCTTTGCCATCGAAGACTGCATGTTAATATCCTGTTTTTGCTCTTTCATATAGGCTGCTTTGAATATCAATAATCTCGCCGCTTCTATTTCTGTTGATATTTCGGAAATTTTGAATTGCGTTGCCTGAAATTCCGAAAGATATTTTCCGAATTGCTTTCTTTGCTTTGAATATTTTATTATTGCATCGAGTGCTCCCTGCGCAATACCGAGTGCCAGCGCACCGATAGCAATTCTTCCGCCGTCGAGGATTTGAAGAACCTGCCTGAATCCTTCATTTTCTTTTCCGATTAAATTTTCTGCGGGTACTTTTACATTTTCAAAAATCAATTCGGTTGTATCCGATGCCCGCATGCCGAGCTTGTTTTCTTTCTTGCCTACTAAAAAACCTTCCATTCCTTTTTCGAGAATAAAAGCAGATATACCTTTTTTCGGATTGGATTTATCGGTTACTGCAGTAACAACAGCGATCTGTCCGACAGAACCCTGGGTAATGAAAACCTTGCTTCCGTTTAATAAATAATACCCGTCTTTTTTTTCGGCAAATGACTGCATCGAGGAAGCATCACTTCCTGATATATTTTCAGTCAGTCCCCAGGCTCCGAGTTTTTTACCGGACGTTAAATCCGGAAGATATTTTTTCTTCTGCTCTTCATTTCCGAAAGTATATATATGGTTCGTGCACAGACCGTTATGTGAAGCAACGGTTAAACCAATAGAAGGGTCAATACGGGAAATCTCCTCTATTATAATTGCATATTCAGTTACAGTAAATTCCGAGCCTCCGTATTCTTCCGGAAAAATAATTCCGAGAAATCCAAGCTCACCCAGCTTATTTACTATATCAAACGGGAATTCTTTCGATTCGTCGAATTTCATTACAAAGGGCGCAATTTCTTTCTCCGCAAAGTCTCTTGCAAGTTTTTTTACCTCTGATTCTCTTTCGGATAATGTGAAGTCCATTGTTTTAATTATTTGATTTTTGATATTTTAAATACAAACATCAGAATCATATTTATTGTTCTGTTTATTTTATTGCGTGTTTGCAATGCTCTCACTCCCTGCAAACAAGTTCTGCAGATTCAGAGAAGGAGCCTTGGATTTCGTTGCCAGTGAAACATAAGTTCTTGCAAGATTATCTTTCCCTGCTCCCAGCACAGTACTGATTAATCCAAGATACTCTGCAAGCTTTTCGGGTTTTACTTCTTTGAAAATAATCGACCAGATTGCCACTTCCAATGAATTAATTGCAGTCTGAACTTCAAATAAATCATATCCCGATGCAAATCTTTCTTTCGCGATTTTTTCCGTATAGCTGAGCATTGGGATTAATTCTTTTTTCTTGACGCACTGAAGTACTTTCTTAAAAAGATTAGTAAGTTTTGCCTTTGTTTTTTCCTGCCCAACTTTTGAATATCCTTTCAGCTTGTCCTTGCAGACGGAATTATAAGCATCCGTAATGATTTTATCCGTATGAGATTCAAGTAATTTTATTAAATCCATAATTATAGATATTTAATTAGTGAAAATAAATAATTTTAGTATAGTTTTCAAGATTTATAATTTAAATTGTATGTAAATTAATTCTCGGCATTGCTTTCATATTAAAGGATAAATCTGTGAAAATATTTTTATCTTCAGAATTAATATACTTATAATACCCCGTAATTCCTACCATACCCGCATTGTCGGTGGAATATGTTAATTCCGGTATATAAATGTTATATCCATTCTGCCTTAAGCCTGAAAATCTTTCTTTTAATTCGGAGTTAGCCGAAACACCTCCTGAAACAGAAATATTCTTTATATTTAATTCTTTTACTGCGTTCAATGTTTTTTTATAAAGACTATCCACGACTGCTTTTTGAAAAGATGCACATATGTCTGCAGTTAATTTCTCATCTTTACCGGGTTCGTAATTAATACTCTTCAGAAAATACAAAACCGATGTTTTAATTCCTGAAAACGAAAAATCATATTTCCTGTCTTTTATATATGCAAGAGGGAATTTATGGAAATCGGGATTTCCTGATTTGGCATATTTATCGATTAAAGGTCCGCCCGGGTATCCGAGTCCCAGCATTTTTGCAACTTTATCGAATGCTTCTCCTGCCGCATCATCGACAGTTGTACCGAGTAATTTATGCCTGAAAAAATCTTCCGCCTGAATTAGTAATGTATGTCCGCCCGATACAATCAGAGAAATGAAGGGGAAGTCAAATTTTTCCTTGTTTATAAATGAAGAATATATGTGAGCCTGAATATGATTGACAGGAATGAAAGGCAGTTTCATCGAAGCCGCCAGAGATTTTGCAAAATTCAGACCTATTAAAAGAGCTCCGATTAATCCGGGCTCCGATGTAGCAGCAACTAAATTTATTTCTTTAAGGTTTATTTTTGAATCGTGTAATGCTTTTTCTGATATTTCTACAATACTTTTTAAATGTTCGCGCGATGCAATTTCGGGAACAACTCCGCCGTATTTTGAGTGAAAATACTGGGATAGTATAATATTAGAAAGCACAGTATCATTTTTCAGCACTGCAACAGATGTTTCATCGCAAGAAGTTTCAAAAGCTAAGGTATACATATACTATTGAAGTTTTTATATATTAAAATTAATTTGATAATATGAATAAAAATATATCAAAATTTTTGCTTTTTTTATTCCTGATTCCTTTTGTGCTGGATGCCCAGACTAAGTTATTGATACCAATGGAATCCACGGGACAGACAAATCATCTGAAAGCATACGGAATTGCATACAGGCATCTGCTTGGCGGAAAAGAGCTCGACTGGCTTTTAAATTACAGGGGTGGGGCATTTTTATTCAACTACAGCAGCACTCTTGAAACCGAGTGCAATGAGAAAGATGTAAGCTATGAATTGCTCGACGGGACGCAGACTGCGCAGGTCTATGCCGAAGTGAAAGACGAAACGAAAAATATGGATGTAATCCGCCTCGAGAAAGTTGCAAGGCTTGCTGTATATATTCCCCCAAATCCTTTACCCTGGGATGATGCGGTGCAGCTTGTAATGGATTATGCCGAAATTCCATATGATAAGCTGTGGGATGAAGAAGTATTGTCAGGTAAATTAAAAAGCTATGACTGGATTCATCTGCATCATGAGGATTTCACGGGACAGTACGGGAAGTTTTTCGCAACATACGGAACAGCAGCCTGGTACCTGACCCAGATGAAGGCAAATGAGGATATGGCAAAAAAATTCGGATTTAATAAAGTATCAAAACTGAAACTTGCGGTTGTTCAGAAACTTAAAGAATACATTGGTAACGGAGGTTTTCTTTTTACTATGTGCTCGGCAACCGATACTTATGATATTGCCCTTGCAGTGCAAAATACAGATATATGCGATGTAATGTATGACGGTGACTCGTTCGACCCTGATGCAAATAACAAACTGGATTTTTCCGAATGCATAGCATTTCAGAATTTTCAGATTGAACTGAATCCTTTTGTGTATAAATATTCCAATATAGATATTACGAGTGATTTAATCTCAATCGGTTCTTACAATGATTATTTTAAGCTTGTTGAATTTTCGGCTAAGTTTGACCCTGTTCCGACAATGCTTACACAATGTCATACATCACTGGTGAAAGGATTCCTCGGACAGACTTCGGGTTTCCATAAAGAATTTGTAAAACCAAATGTGACTATACTCGGTATGAATGAAGGAACGGATTTTGTAAAGTATATTCACGGTAATTACGGAAAGGGGACTTTTACTTTGCTCGGCGGACACGACCCCGAAGACTACCAGCATCTTGTCGGAGCCCCTGCAACTATACTGGACAGATATCCGAATTCACCGGGATACAGGTTAATATTGAATAATGTGCTTTTCCCTGCGGCGAAAAAGAAAAAATTGAAAACATGACAAAAAATATTCTTGTAGCTCTGTGCTTTTTTGTATTAGTAATATTTTCATCTTGCGACACAGACTCCGGCATAAACAATGAAGTGTATATAATAGATGATGCGGGTAATATTTTTAACAAAGATTCAGTTTATAAGAGAATTATATCGCTTGCACCGAATATTACCGAGACGGTTTTTGCTTTAAATGCCGATACCCTTCTGGTTGGAGTGACGGACTATTGCGACTATCCGCCTGAAGCGAAGAAAAAAGAAAAAGTAGGCTCACTGCTTGACCCAAATATAGAAAAAATTACTTCACTTTCGCCTGACTTGATAATAATGACCACGGAAGGAAATTCCAAGTACACTTATCTTTCATTAAGAAGCAGCGGATTTAAAGTATATGTTGCTAATCCAAATGACATAAAAGGTATTACACGTATGATTTTAAATCTCGGAGCCCTGCTTGGAAAAAAAAGCAAAGGTAAGATATTAGCCGATAATATTACCGATAATGCAAAAAATTATTCCGCAGTAAATGAAAACAATAAATCTGCATCCTGTTTTCTGGTAATATCTTTAAACCCCCTTATAACTGTAAATAAATTTACTTATATAAGTGAATTAATTTCTCTTTCGGGATTTTATAATATATATGGTGATGAACTCCTCGAATATCCGAATGTCAGTTACGAAGATGTATTATTAAAAAATCCGGATTACATATTCTTTTTGTGCGATACTGCAAACTCAGGTTTTGTAAATAATAATATTTCTGAAATTAAAACAAAACTGAGTGTGGTAAATGCTTCTAAAAATAATAAAATATTTGGAATTGACGAGAATATATTGTCAAGGCCGGGGCCCAGAGTTATGGAAAGTGTGAAATTGTTAAAATCAAAAGTTTTTTAATATTCTGCCGGCTATATTCTTAATTTTTTTCTCGGTTTCATTTAATTTATTGTATAATTCCTCTTTTTTCTTCTTTATTTCATTTTCCCTGTTTATCTTTTCATCGGCTGGATTAATTATATTTGCCTTTTTTATGAAATCTGTGGGGGCATCGTTGTCAATTTGTTCATCTTTGTTGAACGAAATATCTCTTGAAAAATCATTACTGTCTTCTTTTTTTCTGTATTCTATGGCTTTAGGATTATTGACTGAGAATAGAACCCCAAGTTTATCGTCCATCTCCTTTAATTTATCTTCTATATACATTCTGTTGTTAAAATCTGTAGTTTTTGAAAAAATTGGTGCGTTAGTTCTTTCGAGTTCATCGAGGAGTTTGTAATTCTCTTCGATTTTTTTGCTTATAATATCGGTTGTATTCGAATCTGGATTACTTGCTATATTTTTAAAACCTTTTTCTATTAAATTTATATTGTTATTCAATACGGATATTTTATCGTCCACAATATTTGCTGTTTCCTGTATTTTAATTTCCTGTCCCTTTTCAACTCTTGACCCGTATTCGTATGAAAATCTTTTTTCTATTGAATCAATTTTTTTGGAAATAATATTTATTACGTTTTTGCATAATAAATTTTCCAGTCCCTCGCATCTTGTTTCCAGAAGATTCAGCAACTCAAGATTCTTCTTCTGGATGTTTAGTTCATTTATAATATTCATTTTTGTATTATTATCCATTACCCTTTTCAATATTATTAGCAATAACTATACCAAAAAAGAATACTGTAATTATGATTAAAAAATCAAGTTTCGTAAAAATAAATTAAAATCTCTTGTTTTGATTTGATAGTAATATTACTATTTTAAAATATGTACTCATTATAAAGCTAGTAATATAGAATTCGAAAAATGAAAGGATTTCCGATAATGAATTTTGAAAAATTTTTAAAATTTCAACACACATATAATTTTATATTCATAGTTTCCATTTGAAATAATGTAGTGCGGAAGCTATGATTTTTTAGGGGATTTTAATATTTAAGTGTAAAAAAAAATTAAACTATGTATTTAAATTATTGATAATTAGAAATATATAATTTTGTTAAAAAATGTAACATTTGGTCTGATATTTGCACAATTTTGTTGAGCAAGTTTCACTTAGCGGGAAGTAATTTAAATAAAAAAAAGGGTAAATTTGAAAACTAGGATTTTCGTTTCGGTTGCATTTGCAGTAATTATCAGCATATATTTCTTGTCCGGATTAAGAGCTCAGGTCAGTGATAATAAACTTGACCAGGCATATTCTTATTTAGGAAGCGGACAAACCGACCTTGCAATCAGTTTATTCGAAGAATATACAATCTCTAACCCCGGTGATACAAAAATCTTTTTGCAGTTAGGCTATGCATATAAGCAGCAAAACAGATTATCAGAAGCAAGGGATTGTTTTAATAATGTTATTAATAATTCTTTAAGCTCATCTGAAATAAATTCCGCAAAAGCGGAAATGGAATTTATGGATAAGAACGAGGAAATGAGCCTGATTAATAATGCTTATGACAATTATAACAGGGGAAACACTTCGGAAGCAATCAGAATATTTGAAGAAATACTGATTAAATATCCGAATGCTACAAATGTTTATTTGCAGCTGGCTTATATCTACAAGCAACAGGGAAATACGGATAAAGCATCAAGGTATTTTCAGTTTGTTGTTGATAACGCAACTGATTCGGAAAGCATTCAGTCTGCTAAGAATGAGATTGATAATATAAACAGGCAAAAATATACTACGCCTGTAAATAATAATTATAATTCAAACAATATTTCCGTTGGCACAAGCAATAATGGAGCAGATGATTTAAACGAAGCATATAATGCCTTAAACAGCGGGAATAAAAGCAAAGCAATTGAAATTTTCGAAAGATATCTCGTCTCGCATCCGGATGATATGAAAATATATCTTCAGCTTGCTTACCTGTATGACTCAGAAAAAAAATATTCAAAATCACTCGAATATTTCGATTATGTAGCTGAAAATTCAAATAACAGGGATGAAGTCGACAAGGCAAAACAATCCGGAATTATACTGAGACAAATGCTGGCTTACAGTTCATTCAGGTCATTGAATATTTATTTTTATAATGCATTCGATTCATATTATCAGAATTATGTTTCAAACTTTCTTGGTCATGTAAATTTTAGAATGAGCAATTACGTTTATTACGGCTTTTACGGGGATGTATATATGGATGCAAGATCTAAAAAGGATAATATTTTAAATGACAGATACCTTGAAGCAGGAGGTTTCATGAAATTCAACTTCTCCAATAATATTGCTCTTGAAGTAAGACTGGGGTATTTCAAAGAACTGGATCTTGATAAAAGCGGTGTAAACTTTAAACCTATTCTCAGCATGGGAACCAGGTTCGGAGACTCGCCGTTATACTTAAGCAGAAAAGGAACCAAAACCGAGAATTTCTATTTCGATATATATTCCGTCGAATTATATGATTCAAAATATAAGAACCTGTTTGCCCAGCTTCAGCTTAAAGAAGTTATCAGATATATGACAGGCGGTTATTCGTATTTTGAATTTTATTTGTCTCAGATGGCCCAGGCCGACAGCAGACAGTTAGATTATAATAATTACGGTGAAGCAAGTATTGGTGTGGATTTCAAACCAAATTTAGTTAATTTTCCTGCAATATTTATAGAAGGAACCAACAGAATCAATTTTGTCGGACCTGAAGGTAAATATTTTCAGGGGGATATGAGAAGTATTTTTCAATTCAAAGCAGGTTTTATAATTAATTTTAATTCAGCATTATGATTTACGATATTTTCCAGATATTATTATGGGTTACTGCAATAATGCTTGTAATAAGCGGCTTGGATGACATGTATATGGATTTATTGTACTGGATTTACAGAAAAAAGTACAAGGAAAAGATGCCTGATTTCAACGAAATGTTTGATAAAGAGGAAAAACCTATCGCAATAATATTAGGGGCGTGGAGAGAATCTTCCGTAATCGGAAGAACTTTGAGTTATGCTATAAGAAACATCAAATACCAGAACTACAGATTTTTTGTCGGCGTATATCCTAATGACCCTGATACAATCAGGATTGTAAAAGAAATTTCCAAAAAAGATTCCAGAGTAATTGCCTGCATTAATCCTCAGAATGGTCCTACAACAAAAGCAGATAATCTGAACAGTTTGTATGCCGGATTATGCGAATACGAAAAAGTATACGGTGAATTTGAAATAGTACTCGTACACGATGCAGAAGACTTTATGCATCCTTACTGCCTTAAATTATACAATTTTCTAATAGGGTATAAAGGTTTCCACGGAGTGCAAATTCCTGTTATTCCGATTAAAAGTAAACTCGGCGGAATTTTTCACAGAACTTATTGTGACGCGTTTGCAGAAGTGCACACCAAAGATATGATTGTCCGTGAAGCAATGGATACTTTTATTCCTTTCTCCGGAACGGGCATGGGCTTTCACAGAAAAGCAATTTATTATCTGGAAAAAAGCAACGGATTACAGGACGGTATAGATATTCACAAAGAAGCAGAATTGACTAACAATTACTTTAAAAATAACGAAGAGCCCGTAAAAGATGAAATACTGGTAAATGATACCAGTTATAAAGATGACCCGTTTGCAAGTTTAAATGCAAAATCTTACATACCTCCGCGCGGTACTCCAAACCAGATCAGGCAATATACAACAGTATTTGTTTCGGTTGTATTTTTGTTTTTTTCATTCCTGGTCTATACCGGTGTTACGGAAAACAGCAGTGAATCACAAACTGAAACCGTAACTGCTGGAACAAACGGAAGTGTGTTTGAAAATATTATAAAGAAAGTCAGTTTTAACAGTGCATTTGCTTCAAATCTGTCTTATGACAATATGACTTTGCCTGAAGATATCGTTAAAGTTTCAAATGTTTTTAAAGATACCAAATATGATGCTATTTATTTAATTAAAGAAAATAAAGTTAGCATAGAAGAATCGCATTGGAATAATGATGAAGGCGCGAAAAACAGATTAAGTGAAGTTCAGAGCATTTTGGGATTTGACAAGACAAAGGGACTTGTAATAAAAAGTATTATTAACGGAGAAGAAATTTATAAAGTTATAATAGGTGAATATAATTCACTTGATGAAGCAAGAAATAATTTGGTTGCGATTCGGGAAATAAAGGATAAATAAAAATTTTAAAAAACTTATTGGTTTTTAAGGGTAAATCTAATGGTTGCACATTTTCAAATAAAGAATTCTTCTATTATTTCAAAGATTCTCGAGATAATAAGGAAACAGGCTAAAGAGGGTAACGGGAAGTTCCTGAGACGCATCGATGATACGTTAAAATGGGGTGAGCACCGCAGTTTAATTGTCAGCAGGATTCCAATTCTGAATTCGGGCGTTTTCGAACATCATGATGTCTTACAGCTCTTTAAGTGTCTGGTTATCGGTAATATATATGATTTGTCCGATTACCAGATTCCTCTCGAAATATCCGACAGAAAAAGCTATCAGAATTTTATCGAATTACTTTCCAGCCAGAGTATACCTGACGCAAATATAATTTCGCCGTTTAAAATGCTCCTTGAAAAGTATGATTTGTACGATGAACTTTTCGATAAATTTTACGAGCAGCTTCTCGATGCAAAATTTAAAATAATGGAAGGTTCTGAAAATGTTATCTCAAATGACATTACGGATTACCACGAAAACAATCTTGTTGATTTTAATAAAATAAACTTAAGTGATAACATGGGAGTGGATGATAAAGTTAATGAAATCGAGGATAGAATTAAAAAACTTTACGAAAAGAAAATTCCGTCATCCTTCGAAAGATCAGGGATTGATTCGTCAAGGAGCGATGATTTAAAAAATAAGCTGATGGATGTCGAGAAACAAATAAAAAATATTTATCAGGCAAATAAAGAAAATCAGATGGTCCGTGAAGAATTACACCCTTCAGCAAATGAAAAAAATTCGCAGGAGTCAAAAGAATTGCTCGAAAGACTGTTAACCATCGATGAAAGAATAAAGCATATCAGCAGTATTGCTGCCAGTCTTGAAGATAAAAAAGAACAAAACAGTAATGGAAATCAAAAGGAAGATCTTTACAAAAAATTATTTGATTCTTTTTACAATCAATCTTCAAAGCCGGATGCAGTGAAAACGGAAAATCACGTGGATAAGGAAATGATAGTGAAGGAAAAGCTGCTTACAATTGATGAAAAGATTAATGAAATAAAAGAGAGCCTTGATTCTTTATATATTAAAAAGCCGAATGTGATAGAGGAAAAACCGGTCACGGAATCATATACTGAAGAAAGAAATATATCAGGTGAAAATGAAACTGAGGAAGAAAAACAGGAAGACAAAGTAAAGATTGAGGCAAAAAAAATTACTCCGCACGGAGTTCTTGTACTTACTCCGAAAGCAAAAAAAGAAGGCATATTCAACGATGCAAATCTGACCGAGGATTATGAACTTGGATACAGGTTCTATGAACTCGGATTTAAAACCGGATTTTTCAATATCAAACTTGATAAAAATGATGATGCTTCCAGAATTGCAACTGCCGAATTTTTTCCGAATACATTCTGGACTTCCGTTAAACAGCGTTCAAGATGGATTGCAGGTATCTGCTTCCAGAACTGGAAATCCCATAAATGGAAAGGCAATTTATCCACAAAGTATTTTCTTTTCAGGGATAGAAAATCAGTCTTCAGTTTTTTCGGAGCGTTTTTATCGAACATTGTTATTCTTTATTTCTTATACAGCGTTGTAGCAAATATTTTTCACTTTAAATATGTGTATTCGCTTGTGAGCCATTCATCCGTGTTGTGGTATCTGATGATAGCTAATTTATTATTCATGATATCCAGGGCTTCACACAGGTTTATTTTCACGTATAATTGGTATGGGTTTAAATACGCATTCTTCAGTTTCTTCAGACTGATTCTGGATACTTTCGTTAACTTCTTTTCGATTATGAGATCGGTCGATGTATTCAGAAAAACCAAAAAGAAGGTTGTGTGGGATGCCACATCGCACTATTAATAAACATAAATAAAATTTCAATTTTATTTAACTAAAATTTTTAAATAAATATAAACATTTATCAGAGGAGATAAAATGAAACATTCTTCAGGGCACCGCTTTGCAATATTTGTAATTTTAATTATTTGTTTTTTCATTAATTTAAATGGAAATGCTCAGGCACAAAAGCATAATCCCGATTCATATAAATTCAATCTTTTACCCAAGGTGCAAAATCCCAATGATGCACCTATGAGTGTTATTAAACAGAATTTTGTTATTACACTCAGGGATAATGTACTGATGGATTGCGCAAAATTTTATCCGAGTGAACCGAATCCTTATTTACCTAATGGATATTTTACTGTAATTATGGTCCATGGTTACGGTGACAGAAAAGAAACTCTCGAAGGATTTGCAAGTGCGCAGGCATCATACGGATATGTTGTATATACTTATAGTGTCAGAGGACAGGGAAACTCCGGCGGACTATCGAATCTAATCAGTACTACAGAAGCTCAGGATTTAATTGAACTTGTTAATTTTGTAAGAACTGATTTTTCTACAGGCCTTGATACTTCAAAAATACTTATAATGGGCGGCTCTCAGGGCGGTACTCTACCTTATATGGCGGCTTGCATGGGCGGATTGAAAGTGAAAACAATTATATCCGCATTATCATCTCCCGAATTTGCATCAAGCTGGATTGAAAACGGATGTATTAAAATGACTTTCCTCTGGACAATTGAATATCCTTCTGATACAGCGAGATATACACCGCTTGTAGATAGAATGTCAGACTGGTGCTACTCAAGTTCGAAAGATAAATGGGATAGCCTTGCTCACTGGGTACCAATTAACAGGGACTTTAAAAGTATTGTTCCTCAATGTAAAATTCCTATTATGATAGAAAACTGCTGGCAGGATAAATTTTTTAATGGATATGGCAACATATCAACAATACCTAATTTGACAGCACCTAAGAGATATTATTTCGGGGCAGTTATGGGACACGGAGGAGATACTTCTTACACAGAAGACCAGTGGCATATGAATTTCTTTAATGAATGGTACTTCCAGTGGTTATGGGGCATGGATGAAGGTATCCTCACTCGACCGATATTTCAATATGCATCCACAACTTTTCCGAATACAAGCTCAAATATGTGGTCATTTAAACACGACAGTTCAAGTGTCTGGCCGCCGACCGGAATTGCTAATATGAAACTTTATTTNNTAAATAATACCGTAGCGAAGAATTTTACGATGCAGAAGGCTGTTGATTACGAATTCACAGGCTCAGCATTTACAAGCAAATTCACAAAATCTTCATTGACTTTTACATCAGACGCGTTGACAACGAATTTACAAATGACAGGTACACCCAGTATCAATCTGGATTATGCATCTAACGCTAATGTATGCCAGTTTAACTTCCAGATTTACGAAGTAATGGGAACTACCGCAAAACTTGTGAACAGGATTAATTATACTGACAGGGCATATACGACAAACCAGAGAAAAACCAAACTTATAAACGGAATTTCCCATTCACACATTTTTAAAGCAGGAAATAAAATAAGAGTCGTT
>PMIW01000086.1 GCA_003158365.1 Ignavibacteriota bacterium
GTTGCAATAGGTATACCCACCAGCTATGAATTAAAGCAGAACTATCCTAATCCATTTAACCCCTTAACAAAAATTGACTATAATATTCCCGTAGATGGAATAGTTACCCTAATAGTATATGATATAATGGGAAGGGAAGTTATTTCGCTTGTAAACGAAAATAAAAAAGCGGGGAGTTATGAAATAACATTTGACGGAAGTGAATTTCCGAGCGGTGTTTATTTTTACAGACTTACCACAGGAGAATTCTCGGAAACAAAAAAAATGTTAATGGTAAAATAATATTTTAGAGTTTTACAAATTATATTTTTATTCCCCTTGCAAATTACTCCTTCGCAAGGGNNTATTTATATAAGGAAAAAACAGGATAGGTAAAATAACCGGTGTAAAACACGGTGATATAAATCGATAATATTAATAATTCCCTTTGCAAATTACTCCTTCGCAAGGGGTTTTTTATTTCCTCAAAAGCACCCACTCCCCCCGTATAAATATTATTACAAATTTATTATCGGATTTACGAATCTATTTTTATTTTATATTGTTAATAATAAGGTATAAAAATTTTGCTTTAGAATAAAAAAGGAGAAATAATATAATGGCACAAGTAGCCAGAAAGATGGTGGAAAAAAACGGTGTAGATCTTGTCAAATTACTTAATTTGCTTGTCAAGAATGCTGCTGCCGAACTTACAACATATTACTACTATACAATTTTAAGAGTTAATTTAATCGGGCTCGATGGAGAAGGTCTGAAAGCAATTACCGAAGATGCAAGAATAGAAGACAGAAATCACTTCGAAGCACTGATACCGAGAATCTATGAACTCGGGGGGAAACTTCCGAGAGATATGAAAGAGTTTCACGATTTATCCGCCTGTCCGCCTGCATTTTTACCCGCAGACCCGAAAGACATACAGGCTATGTTAAAAGTTCTAGTAAACGCCGAAAGGTGCGCCGTGGCAGGTTACACAGAAATATGCAATATGACATTCGGAAAAGACCACAGGACATACGATTTGGCACTTGCTATACTTCACGAAGAAATCGAGCACGAAGCGTGGTTCTCGGAATTTCTCGGAGAAGGACCATCGGGACACGGTGGAGTGAGAATGCAGGGGCACTCGCCTTATGTAAGCAGGTTCCTGCCGAACGGCGGTAATTAATGGTTCTTTGAATTTCGTTGTAAAAAAAAACAGGGATTTTTTAAATCCCTATTTTTTTTAGGGGATGAGGAAGGTTAATGAAAAAAGCTATTTCTTTTTGTTTCTTATTATATGAAAAAGTTATTTGATTACAAAATCTAAAAATCAAACTCTATAATCAATAATAAGAAATATGATTTTATTGTAATAATTTTTATTAAGTTATTTGAAGAACCATGTCGTTTTTAGAATTATAAATAAAATAGAATTAATTTATGCTTAATTGTGTTATACATCATAAATAATTACAAATAATTAAATTATAAATTAAATATATGTCAGATAAGAAAATTATAGCCGTATTGGGTGCAACAGGGGCACAGGGAGGCGGACTGGTCCGGGCAATTTTAAACGACCCGAACAGTATTTTTAAAGTTCGTGCTATTACCAGAAATATAAATTCCGAAAAAGCAATCAACCTTGCAAAGCTTGGTGCTGAAGTTGTTACAGCCGATATGGATGATTTAGAAAGCCTGAAAAATGCATTCAGCGGCGTCTATGGTGTTTTTTGTGTTACGAATTTCTGGGAGCATTTTTCTCCCGAAAAAGAAATCGCACAGGTGAATAATATTGCAAGGGCTGCAAAAGATGCCGGTGTAAAACACGCAATCTGGTCAACACTGGAAGATACCAGGAAGTGGGTTCCTCTGAACGATAACCGCATGCCGACTTTAAAAGAAAAATATAAAGTCCCGCACTTCGACGCAAAAGGAGAATCGAATCATTTCTTTACTGATTACGGAGTGCCGACAACTTTCCTGCTTACCTCTTTTTACTGGGATAATTTAATCTATTTCGGAATGGGGCCAAAAAAAGGACCTGACGGAAAACTTGGTATAACATTTCCTATGGAAGATAAAAAACTCCCGGGAATTGCCGCAGAAGATATCGGGAAATGTGCATACGGAATTTTTAAAAAAGGAAACGAATATATCGGCAAGACGGTCGGTATTGCAGGCGAACATCCTACCGGTTCCCAAATGGCAAGCGTGCTTTCAAAAGTTCTGGGTAAAGAGATAAAATACAACAGTGTTCCCTTTGATGTATACCGCGGATTCGGATTCCCCGGAGCAGATGA
Organism: Ignavibacteriota bacterium; assembly: GCA_003158365.1. Classification (GTDB taxonomy): domain Bacteria; phylum Bacteroidota; class Ignavibacteria; order Tepidaquicellales; family Tepidaquicellaceae; genus FEN-1279. Next base: position 2,283 of record PMIW01000086.1, read on the forward strand.
CCTTGGAAATATGTTCCAGTTCAAATACGATTTCGAAGAATATTTCTGCGGAATAAGAAAACTGGCAGAAGCAAAATCCCTTAACCCTGCACTTCTCACTTTCGAAGCATGGGTAGAGAAAAACAAAGATAAAATTCCGGTGGAATAATAATGTTTTGTGCCGGATAGTCTCTCCGATATTCGGGAGGACTCCCGGCAAAATTATAAGGACTTCAGATAAATAAATCTGCAGTCCTTTTTTGTTTTTATTTCAAAATTATAAAGACTATTTTACGTTTTTACATACCAACAACAATAAATATTATGCAGACATTTTTTTTTGAATTGAAAACGGAATGCAATAGCTGCGGGAACCCCTTACTTATAAACGCATTCGCAAGAGAGATTACCTGTGAGCACTGCAATCAAAAAAACGAAATCACTTCCAAACTGTGGAAATCACTGGTCGTAGAAAGCATGCACGATGCTTCAAACTACCAGGAAGGTCAAAGAAGTAATTCAAAAATGATTACGGGCGGTTATGAATTTTCAGTGGGTTTCGGAAAAAGAAAAGCTCAGTGTCCGAAATGCAAGACAGTGATTCCCGATAATGTATTCGATTCATTCGAAACCGGAGAATACAAGTGCGCTCAGTGCGAAAATGAAATTTATATCAGAAAACCCGATGAATTTGCTCAGCAGATTGTTCCCTCTGCAAAATATATTGTCGGCGAAGATGTAAACCAGATAAAAACGGGTATTCAGGGAATGCAAAAACCTGAAGCGATAAAGCCAATTATATTCACCTGTCCTGCATGCGCGGCGAATCTCGAGGTTGACGGCTCGAAGCGGGTGATTATATGCAAGTACTGCAATGCAAGTGTTTACCTGCCGGATGATTTATGGTATGAACTGCATCCTGCAAAAATTGTTGAAAGGTGGTACATCGTAAATAATGAAGGTACTAAAACCGAAAACGGTGTTGTTGTGGAAGAAAAAATTCCCGAATGGTATTACCTTTCCGACGTGGCAATAGATAATGAAGGCAATGTATATGTTGCCAGCGAAGAGGATAGCGGCGACAGTGATTTTATCGTCTGGTCATTTAATCCCGAATTAAAAACAAGATGGATTAGAAAAGGCATAAAATTAGACCACGAAAACACGGGTATGGTAATTACAAGAAATGGCAAATTACTTTTGTGGAATAAATTCAAACGCTCGCTGATAATGCTCTCCTGCAAGGACGGCACGGATTTATTAACACTTAAAGGCGAAGACCCGAGTGATAGCAATCCGTATCCGTTCACGATGAAAGGATGTGATGCATTACTGTCCGATTCGGATAATACAATACTTGCCGTAATAAATAATACATTTGTCCGTTTTTACGACGACGGAACAAGAGCTCCCGTATGGACGGCCGTTTCCGAAAAACACGAATTACCCGGTTTATTCAGCAGGATGTTCGGAGGTGGAAATACGACTGTGAAAATTCCGAATGATGACGAGTGGGCACCCTGCGTAAAAGAAATCGGAAGTCAGCCGAAACGCGTTTCGGGTGAATATACTAAAATGAATCTCGGATACGACGGATATGTTTATATGTATGATACAAGTTCAACTGATTCCAAGATTGCAAAATACACGCGTGAAGGCAATCAGGTGTGGAAAAGAGACCTGCCTCTCAGCAATAAAGAATGCAAACCTTATGCAGATGCAAATGGATTTGTTTACGTTATAGGTTCCGAAGATGATAATAAAACAAAATTAATCAGAATGTCTCCGGACGGAAAAGACATCGAAGTATTGCAGAAAGATGTTCTTGACGGCGGATTGCTGAGTGTAGATGACCGGCTTGCTGTTTCAAAAGAAGGAAGAATTTACACATTCAGATTTTATAATGTACTGAAAGTTTTCAATCCCGATTTAACCTGCGTATTCGAATCCGACCAGAGCAAAGAAGAAGGATTAGAAAAAATGAGGGATTACAAAAAACAAAAGGAAGCAGAGGAATAAAATTTTTTCTTTATTAATAAAAAATCTTTTTCTCTGTGTAACTCTATGAATACTCAGTATTCTTATGTGGAAAATTCTTTTTGCAAATTTCGTAAGATAGATTTATATATAGAAATACAATTCCGAATAATTTAATTTTATTCAGTTTTTACAAATCATTAATTTTAATTCTATGATTAAACGCTATAACTTTTTCAACTATTTGTTGCTGGCTGTTCTTTTTATAGCCGGAGCTGCCTTTTCGCAGGAAACAAAATCAGATAAATTCGATATCGGCAAGATGTGGACCTTCGAATCCGCACCCGTGGATTATTTTGCGCAGATATATAATTTCCGCCCGACTCAAGAATGGTTCGATAACGTCAGAATGTCTTCGATAAGATTCGGGAACGGGTGCTCATCATCCTTTGTATCCGAAGACGGGCTTGTTATGACAAACCACCACTGCGGAAGAGGTTATGTCACGCAGATAAATAAACCGGGTGAAAAATTAAGCGAAACAGGATTTTTCGCTGCGACGCTAAACGATGAAAGGCCTGTTCCCGGATTATTTGTCGACCAGCTTATTAAAGTTATAGATGTCACGAAAGATATTCAGGATGCGATGGAATCCGGAACAACAGACGGCGAAAAAAGTAAATTGAAAAATGATAAGATTAAAGAAATCGAAGCAAAATATTCCGGCGAGATGAATCTGAGATGCAATGTAATCACAATGTATAACGGCGGAATGTATTCTCTTTATTGCTACAAGCGTTACACGGATGTACGTCTCGTTTTTGCACCGGAAAATTATATTGCGCAATTCGGAGGCGACCCTGATAACTTCACGTATCCGAGATATGATTTCGACTGCATGTTTTTCCGCGTGTATGATAACGGCAAACCGATGAAAACCCCGAATCACTTTTCGTGGAGCAAAGACGGTGCAAAGGTCGGGGAACCTCTTTTTGTAATCGGGAATCCAGGAAGTACCGAGAGACTGAAAACATATGCC
>PMIW01000098.1:0-3873 GCA_003158365.1 Ignavibacteriota bacterium
TACATGGTGGTACCGACCGTGACATATTTCTTTACATACTTTTTTAAATTAGCACAAACGGTATCGATTGATTTAAAATAATTTTCTTTGCTTGAATTTATAGAATCAAAATTTTCAATATTTGTTTTAACGATACCAATCCATTTTCCGCTTTCGGGTTTCAGGTTAACCGGGAGCAGTTCAGATTCAAGCGCAAAATCAAACGGAGAAACAATATCGATACTTCCCCAGTCACCTTCTATTTTTATNNAATTTATCATCTTTTGCAAAAGAATGATTTGAGCCGTATTTACAAGCACCGGTAATGTTATCAATCAATATGCTCATCACGGGATTAAATCCGAGGAAATGAGTATCCCCTATAAACTTTTTCAGTACAAAGCAATTTATAAAATAATGATTCGACGGATATGTAAAATGTTTTAAAGAATTGAGTTTATTGATTACATCGTCAAGTAAATTCCGTTCCGGTAAAATGCTATTAAAATCGACAATTTCCATGCGGTTTTTATTTTTCCGCATATCCTTATCGAAACTGCAGTTATCGCAGTCAAAATTATTGTTGCACAGTTTATCTTTCACAAGATTAGTAGAAATCCATATACAATTCAGTTCATCCATAATATTTATTTTAATGGTTTAATCCATTTTTAAGTTTGTTATTCAGAGATACAATATGAATACAATACTTTTTTATAATGAAAGAAACATAGCTTCGAAATCCTTCATGCTGTTTTCATCGAGATTTGCGATTGCACCTTCGACAACATTTCCGCCGTCATACATGGTAACACCGACCAGTTCAGGTTTATAAGAATTCATTACCAAGAATTCTTTCAGTTTTTTAAATTCGTTTTTCATCCAGTTAACAGCATTGGCTCCCAGAAATAGCTGGCTTAATGAAAAATTTGCATCCGCGGTTTTTATAACAACTCCCCAGTCATTTTCGTACGGGTCGTTTATAACTTTTCCGATAATATTTTTATTGACTGAATCGATAACACCATCTATAGGCGAAAGAAAGTTCACAGATTTTGAATCGAAATTTCCTTTAATCATTACATCGCCTTTTTTGATTTTGGTTCCTGCGGGAATAATTTCGGAAATCTGTAGTTTTCCAAGTGCATGAATCACAAAATCATCTATCCCGGCTTTTATTTTATCACTTCCCATAAGTTTAGCCCAGATATGACCTTTTGAAAAATAAAATCCATCAGGAGCAATGAGACTTTTTTTGTTGAAAACTGTAGGACTTGTTTGCACACCTGCCAGTTTTGCACTTCTTGCCCTGATTACAAAAATATCAATCAGAACCATGACTGCGATTGCGATTAATAATAAAATGACTACCATAATAACCTCCGTTTAATAATTGTTTGATATTATACTTGCAATTACCATTCCAAAGAATCTTCTTTTCCATTTCTTATTAGTTATTGTTTTTACAATATTTTATAAATCAGCAGTTTATTTCCATACAAGGCACTGCTTAATATATATACACGCTATTTTGAATAACTATTGAATAATAGGTTTAAATGCTTTAAGACGACTAAATATGTGTTGCAAATATTTACACCTGTTTGTTGAATAATCACACATATTTCTCGATAATTTTCTGTCGTAGCTATGCTGCTAATATATTTTATTATTTTTTTCTACCAAGATTCAGTGGCTACGCCGTTTAATAAAATATTTTTATTTTAGTTCTTTATCTATTGCTCTACACACTCTACACATTCTACGACTCTATTATAGACTAAAAAGTGAATTTAATTTTAACTTTAAATTTAGGATATTTGTTAGTTTATAAAAATAAATTATTATATGAGCAAACTACCCGAAAAGTTTAATTTGCAAAATGACTTTCCTGAAACCCCTTATGAAGAGTGGAAGAAAACAGCAGAGAAAGATTTAAAAGGCGTTCCTTTTGAAAAAAAATTAATCACNNAAAACTTACGAAGGAATCGACCTTCAGCCGATTTACACTAAAAAGGACCTTGAGAATACAAATTTTCTAAATAACAAACCCGGATTCGAAAATTACCTTCGCGGTACAAAATATGCGGGATATACAAACGAAAGCAGGGGAATAAAACAAGTACTCCCATATCCAACAGCAGAAGATTTTAATGAAGCATTGAGGCAGGATTTAGAAAGAGGACAAAATACAGTAACAATCTCGCTTGATTTTGCATCAAAAAACGGACTCGACCCGGAATTTTCAAAAGAAGGTGAAGTCGGANNTGGGAGGAGTATCGGTAAACAGTTTAACCGATTTCTGCAATGCTTTGCTGGATGTGGATTTGAAAAAATACCCGATATTTATAGATGCAGGATTCGGCGGATTTCATTCAATACTTTTATTCGGTGCCTATCTTAAAAAACAAAATATCGATTCAAAATATATAAAAGGCGGTTTTGAAATAGACCCGCTCGGATATGCCGTAACAAACGGTAATTTTCCTGTTCCTGTTGAAAAAATATTCGATTGTATTTCGATGGTGACTGACTGGACAAACAGAAATATCACGGGATTCAGAACATTAAATGCAAGCGGGCTCCCGTATCACAATGCAGGTGCCGATGCAGTCAGCGAACTTGCTTATACTGTATCGACTGCAGTTGAATATATAAACCAGCTTCTCGAGCGCGGACAAAAAATCGATGAAGTTGCAAATAAAATAATTTTCACTTTCGGTACAGGCTCGTTTTATTTTATGGAAGTTGCAAAACTAAGAGCGGCAAGAATTCTCTGGTCGAAAATTATTAAAGAATACGGTGGAAATGAAGAATCGCAAAAAATGCTGATTCACTCGCGCACATCGTTTTACAATCAGTCTCTATATGACCCGTTTGTAAATATGCTCAGGACGACGACGGAAACATTTTCTGCGATAGTAGGCGGAGCAGATTCAATCAGTTCAAATCCTTTTGATGAATCATTCGGAATGCCGGATGAATTTTCCCGGCGCATTGCAAGAAACACGCAAATCGTTTTAAAAGAAGAATCGCACCTGGATGCGGTTATTGACCCGGCGGGCGGTTCTTATTATATGGAGAAACTTACAGATGAAGTTGCAACAAAAGCATGGGAAGTATTTGTAGAAATACAAAATAAAGGCGGAATGCTCAGTGCATTAACTGAAGGTTATCCGCAATCTGAAATCGAAAAAATCGATGCNNTTTGCAAAGAGAAAATCCGTACTTGTGGGTACAAATATGTATGCAAATCTGAAAGAAGAAAAACTTGAATTTAAAACTCCCGATTATAAAAAAATATATAATACACGCTGCGGGCAGATTAAAAAATATAAATCTGCGTATGATGTAAGCGGTTTTCTTAAAAAAGTAAAAACTGCATTCGATGAAAAGCCCGGCGAACTCGTGGAAGCAGGCATTGATGCGGTTCTCCACGGAGCTACAATCGGGGAAATTTCAAAGACATTAAAATCGGGTAATGAAAAACCGTTTGATATTAAACCGGTAAAAATTCACAGGGCATCTGAAATATTTGAAGAACTAAGAGATAAAGCTCTCGAGTACGAAAAGAAAAACGGATTTGCTCCGAAAATATTTTTAGCTGCGATGGGAAAACTATCACAGCATAAAGCAAGAGTGGATTTTTCGCGCGGATTTTTCGAAGTGGGCGGTTTCGATGTACTTTATAAAAAGGGATTCGATAAAGCTGAAGATGCAATTAAAGGAGCTGTTGATTCAAAAGCAAAAATCGTTACTATCTGCTCAACTGATGATACGTATCCCGAACTCGTACCCGTTCTTGCAAAAGAGCTGAAGGAAAAAATCAAAGGCGTGAAAATAATTCTTGCCGGCTACCCGAAGGAATTTGTAGAGCAGTTCAAAAAGGATGGT
>PMIW01000098.1:3964-4555 GCA_003158365.1 Ignavibacteriota bacterium
CGCAGGATTTTCCACAGCGGAAGAGAGCAATGCGTTTTACCGCAGGAATCTTGCGGCCGGACAGAAAGGTTTATCCGTAGCATTCGATCTTGCAACACACAGGGGATATGATTCAGACCACGAGAGAGTTGTTGGCGATGTCGGTAAGGCTGGTGTTGCAATAGACTCAATCGAAGATATGAAAATATTATTCGACAGAATTCCGCTCGATAAAATGTCAGTCTCGATGACTATGAACGGTGCTGTGCTTCCGGTACTTGCATTCTATATAGTTGCCGCTGAAGAACAGGGAGTAAAATGGGAACAGCTTACGGGTACGATTCAGAACGATATTTTAAAAGAATANNGGGTTACCATATGCAGGAAGCAGGCGCAACAGCAGATTTGGAAATGGCTTACACACTCGCAGACGGACTTGAATATGTTAGGACAGGAATAAAATCGGGCATGGATGTGGATGTATTTGCGCCACGTTTATCATTCTTCTGGGCTGAAGGAATGAATTACTTCATGGAAGTTGCAAAGCTCCGCGCAGCTCGCGTGATATGGGCAAAGCTTTTAAAAATGTTCAACCCGAAAAATCCGAAATCT
>PMIW01000080.1 GCA_003158365.1 Ignavibacteriota bacterium
AAATATTACATTCAGCCATGCCCCCCAGGAATGTCCGATTAGTGTAACAGGTTTATCTGCATTTGATTTTAAAATTAATTTTAACTCTTCAACCTGCCCGTCAACTGTACCGGCTGACTGAAATGGTTCAATCACCCCGCACAATTCAGATAATTCCGAAGAAACGGGAGACATATATCCCGGCACACCCGGTCCGCCATGAATTACAGCTATATTAAAGGGTTTCTCACCGTATTTTCTGAATGATTCCATAAGTTAATTATTTTTTTTCCTCCCACCTGTATTTTTCTTTTTTTGTTTTTAATTTATCCAGTCCGCAATTAAAACATATTCCGTTATGACAGCAAACTACATCCCCGCAATCATTGCATTTCCAGTCTTTTTTCTGCTGCTTCAGAAAAGAATCATCACCTATATCCATTATAAAATTCAAATTGTCTATTTCACTCATTCTGTAATTCTTCTTATATCTTTCATCAAGATGATGCAATCCGTAACAGGGAAAATCTTTACATTCAAAGCAATATTGGATTTTATTATTCAGGAGTAATTCACAATTCTTTTTTAGCAAAGCACAAATTCTGTTTCTCTCCCTGCAACCGGAACAATATGCCATATTTATTCCTTTAGACCTTATATCAAAACGATATGCAAGGTACCTGCTGCATAATGCACAATTCATCCCGCAGGGGGCGATTAATTCTTTGCTGAATTTATTCACAATGTCGTTACTAATTCTTATTATATAAGATTATAATTATAGAAATGAATATCAAGAAAGAAAATAATAAATTATTTTTTTCTGTTTCAAAAAGAAACAATAAAAATAAATGGTAATATTAATCATTATTAATATTACCATTAATCCAAATAAAGCGTGATTTGATTAGATGTAATATAAAAATTGAGTTTATATACTTTCTTCAGCTCTTTCCATTTTTTTAAACAACAATTTCCTTTTAACATTCATGCTGTCAGGGTCATCAAAATAATTATTTACCCAGCTCCCGTTTTCAATCAAATAAGGATTAAATTCTTTTGTATGGTCATTCAGCCATTCCCGAAATGCAAAATGGTCGAATAATCTCACAAATTCGGTAAAATAAATATCCGCCACCAGGTCATTATTTTTAATAATCAATGTGTTTTCATCATTTTTACTTGTCGAGTTTTCACTGTAATTAGCCGACCCGGATATTACAATTGGTGTTTTGCCCATCGGGTCAATTAATATTACTTTATTATGCAAAAAATTCACACCTGATTTTATTAATGCCCCGGAAGTTGTTTCACGTGCCCACTGGTCTATATCTCCTTTAATATATGAACCCTGTACTACTTCGAGATCTTTATCGTTAGATACAAAATTGTTATATTTTGCCCTTTTATCCAAAAGAATGTAGCGAAGGTAATTTTTATCTTCCATAAATATCTTTTGGAATCTTTTGTCTATGTTAAATGGATATATACAGCAAACCATCTCACTGGCAGTATCTATTAAATCCGCATAAGTCTGCAACATTTTGAGTGTTTTTCTGGGACTGAAAAATACCGATATATCCTCATTGATTTCTCCTGCTTCCCTGTCATTTTCATCCTTAAGTTTATCAACGGCATTTTGAAAACTTTTTCTGTCCATATTTTCATAGACAAGCTTCCAGTATTCAAAATATTTGGCGGCAATACTTTTGTCATTAATGATATGTCCCGTATTACAATGTCCAAATATGCCCTTTTCAGATATATTGGTTGAACCTGTCCAGACTTTTAAAGCTGTATCATTTTTATCAAGTATTACAAAAAATTTATTATGCGCNNGTTTTACCAGACTTGAAGTTTTTGTTTCTTTAAGAGCTGCAGAGTTATCATCTCCGTAATTTACCGCGTCGTAAACAACACTAACGTTGACACCATTTGTTTGTGCTTCCTTTAAAGCTTTCAGTACACCCGGATAGTGGAATTCATAACATGCCCCTCTTATTTTTTGATCTTTTTCCGCACTGGCAATAAAAACCAGCATGCCTTCGTACAGACCTCTCGACAGCCAGCGGTATGCTCTATCCTGTTCGCTTTTATCGGTCATTTTATCCGGACGCTTATTTCCGAATTGTTCTGCGTATGATTGGCTCCCCGATATTCCCCTGTTAAAGAAAACTCCGTGTTTACCGTTTATATGTTTCTCCGTTGCTATGGTAATTTCTTCTGTCAAGTACACTACAAGATTTTTAGGAGTTCCTTTATAAGCAGTTACTATAAAAGTATACTCCGTATCAGGTTCAACGGTAAAATCTTTCCAAAGAAATCCCTGAATTGGATGCAGGTGTGAAGGATATTTCTGTCCTTTCACTTTCGGCAAGTCTTTTTCTTCGATGTTTATTACCGATTTGAAGAATTTTTGTCCGTCAAGCCATTTCCTCTTTTTCGTTTTTGTTTCTACTCTTTCAAAAGCAAAGCCGAGTAAACCTTCAGGTTTGTTTTTCATATCTATGGATAAAATTATAGAATTTGTCCCGGAAATAGCATATAATTCCAATTCTGATGATGTTTTTTTTCTTCTCATAATTTTAATTAATTATTTTATTTGAAAAATATTATTTTAATATTTATGTTGAAAATAAGCCAAATTTTTAAGAATTATAAATGTCTTATAAATCATAATTACAGTTACTATTTAATTTTTCGAACGCTAAATAACTCTTTTATTTTGAAGGACTCAAATTTTGGAAGTTCATCAGTAATTGCCATAAGATACTTCCATTATTTTTAAAAGTCAATAACAGAAATATATTTTATAGAAATATGTATATATTATTTGCCATGTCTATTACAGACAACCTTGTATCCCATAATATTGTTTTTTACAGCTAAATTGATTAATATTTTTCTTAATTGATTATATAAATGGTGTGTTTTTATCGATTCCCGGAGATAAATTCTCGTACTAAATATGGGAGGTTAACAGTTTTATTGCTTTTCCAATTCAGTCAATCCAAGCAGTTTATTGATGGTATTCCAGTTCCTTGTGGTTGCAATAACTTTTAACTTTTTCTCGAATATATTGTTGTTCAGTTTTGTTCTACCGTAACCATCGGGACAGTTTAAATATATGATGTCACCATTTATGTAATACTCATCATTTCCGGATGTAATGTTATTAATTGCGTCTAATAATTCTTTTTTGGGCTTTTTAAATAATAATGTTACATAAAATTTTTCTGTAACTGCAGAATTTTTTTCAAGTAAGGATTATTTTTTATAATTTTTTTTAAATCACTTCCTGTTTTTATTAAGACGCTAATATTAAGTCCCAATTTCTTTTTAATTTCCATTTCAATGGTATCTGCAATTTTTTTAGTATCTGCCAGAGATGAATCAAATAGTACATTACCGCTTTGCAAATAAGTTTCAATATTCTGAAAACCCAAATAGCTGTATAATTCGACTAAGGCAGTCATTTTGATGAGACTGTGACCGGTTATATTAATTCCGCGTAGTAAGGATATGTACCTGCTCATTCTACCAGTACCCTGCATATGAAAGATTTTCACCTGAAACTGATTTTAAATAATCATATTTCAGCCTTATAATCTGTCTTATATGAAGATAGTCGTGAGCGAGCCAGTTTGTGAAAATCATATTAACGGATAATTCTCCCAGTTTTGGATGAACGTGAATATTATTCCGGTTTTGTGAATCAAGTTCAGACAGCCATTCGACAGATTTTTTTCTTTCTTCTGAAAAATTATTCAGAATTAAATCATAATCCTGTTCAATATATTTTCTTTCCTTTACCCATCCCGCAGGGTCTATCGGATTCATAGGCAATTCAGGACTGTAAAATATGTGTCTTACTCTAGAACAGAAGTCTTCTCTTTCCTCATCAAGAAGATGACAGATAATTTCAAGCAGACACCATTTTCCGGGATTCTGTTTCCAGAAAATGTAGTCCCCCGAAAGACCGTACAATAACTCCCTGAAAACATCCTTATTGCGATTTAATTCTTTTATTATGTGCTCTTTTTCCACAATATTTAAATTTTATTTATCCCATTTTTTCATCGGCAGTAGGTCCGTAAATACCTGGCAGCGGTATATCCAGCAATCTAAGATAAACTGTCAGCTGACCCCTGTGATGATAAAGATGACTATATGCAAAATTTTTAAGTACATCGCTTTTTGGTCTCGTAAAAAATATTTTGTCATTATTTTTCAAGGTCCACGTTTTAGAAAAATCCTCCTCCTTTGCATTTTCCAATGACTTGATTGCCTTATTTACATTTTCGATATGCACTTTCATAATATCTGCAGGAGATAAAATTTCAGGAGGTGTAAATTTAATTTTCCCGAAATCAAGTTCATCACTATCAAGAATTGTGGAAATCCATCCGGGCAGTTCCGCAACGTGAGAGGCAAGACGTGAAAGTGGAAAAGATTTTTCATGAGGTTTCCACGATAAATATTCAGCAGGTATTTTCTCAAGCAATTTCCTTGTAGATTTTTCTTCTTCCTTTAATTCCGATAAAAAAGATTCTTTAATAGACATGATTATAATTTTTATTTTATTAAATATATTTTTAAATTAATTCTGTTATTGTTTTAACATCAACAGCTGATTTAAGAGTCTGATATACAACGCAATATTTTTCCGTAAGCATCACAAAAGTTTATCAATTTTATCTTTTGCAGCATTGCTTTTAATAATAAATTTAAGCCTTATTGATTTAAATCCCACTGGAACATCCTTCGAAACTCCAAGTGTTCCTCTGAAATCCAAGTCTCCTTCGGCCTCAACCCTGCTGTCTTTTATATCAATATCAAAAGCAGTCGCAACTGCTGCAAGAGTCACCCCAGAGCATGCAACCAGCGATTCAAGCAACATATCACCCGAACAGGCCTGCAATCCGCTTCCTCCTGATGCAGGATTCAAACCGGCTTCGATAATTCCTCTGTTAGCCTCTAATATACAGGAAATATCATCGTCTATTTTCCCCCGAATTTTTAATATTTTGAAAGCTGATTCAGGGTCAGTTTTGTAAAGTGCTTTTAACGGAGCCTGTATACTTCTTAATTCTTCGGATTTCATTTTATTATGTGTAACAGAATTTATTGTATAATAATTTTTAAATAATAATTATTAAATCAATAATCAATGTTCATATAGTTTTAATGAATTACAGATAATGATAGTTGTACATTGGTGAATTGAACATTGGAAATTGAACTCGTACCCCGTAGAGGATTCGAACCTCTAAAGACAGGACCGGAACCTGCCGGTTTATCCATTAGCCTAACGGGGCATATTTAATTATAAATTATATATGTTATATATTAAATTAAATGCCAAGATTAATACAATTTCCTGTTCTCTTCCAGCATTTCAATAAATTTTTTTATCAGGTTTTTTCTTTTTTTCGTTGTTTCGGATTTTTGTATTCTGTGAAGTATTGCATACCTGTTAATGCTGTTCAGTGTTTTATAATACCTTTTAGCCTCACTATTATTATTAAGTGCTTTTATTAAATCAGGAGGCTCTGTGATTTGACTCTGTGGTTCATACGCATTTGCCCAAAAACCGTTTTTCTTTGCCGCCTTAATTGATTCCAGACCCGAAGGCCTCATCTTCCCGTCTTTAATCAGTTTCAGAGCTTTTACTTTATTAATTTTTGACCATCCGCTCTTTGGCCTGCGGGGAGTAAACCTCTGCATATAGGTATACTCATCAAATTTCTTTACCTGCCCGTCAATCCAGCCGTAACACAAAGCAACTTCAACTGCTTCTCCATATGTTACCGACTTAATTCCCGAACTTTTCTTCGCAAATCTTAACCATATCCCGGTTGCTATCGTGCAGTTGTTTTCAAGCCAGTCTGATAAATCGTTTTTATTTTTGAATAGAATTACAGGTAATTCATCGGACATAAAAATCAGTTTATTTAAATTTGTTACAGCTTTTCCAGAATTCTTCTGGTCAATTCATTGTTTATATTCCCTGTATTTACTGCAGATTTCGGCTCGAAGACCATTACGGAGACTTCACCATCTGCAACTGACCTGTGCTCGATTCCTCTCGGAACAATCAGGAATTCATTTTCATTTACCACAATTTCCCTTTCCCTGAACTGCATGGTAAATTTCCCTTTGATTACATAAAATAATTCATCTTCATTTTCATGAAGATGCCAGATAAAATCCCCGTGAAATTTAACCAGTTTAACCTGCTGGCCGTTAAGCTCTCCGACGATTTTCGGAGTCCAGTATTCTGAAAAAAGTGAAAGCTTCTCTAAAACATTTACCTTTTCCATAATATTATTATTAATTTAATTTGAGTTTACAAAAAATAATAATTTCATATAAATAATGGAACATAAAAATTACAGACAAATTCACGTTTTTCCGATAAAATATGATGTTTTTAAAAATTATATTTATTAAATTACAGTAGTAACTAAATGTCAGATATCTTTGTTTTTAAGTTAAAGGGTTTTAAAATTAATAGCTTTTCTTTAAAATAACTTTTAAAAAATTAAAAACAAAATTATGAAGTACAAAACTTTCACTTCAGCAATTGCAATTATTGCGTTTTTCGTGACTTTTACAGCCTGTCAGAAAGAAACCCCAAAAACAGAAGTCGAAAAGGAAAAACCCAAAACGGAACAAGTTACAAAAGTTAATACAGATGAAATCGTTGCTAAAATCTCCAAATTCCGCGCTGATACCGAAGGAAAGCTCGATAAACTTACAAGAAAAGTAATAAAACTTGAAGGTACAGGCATTAATGAAGATATTCACCAGAAATGGGAAAAAATGGATGCATATAGTGATGGAGATAAATTATTAAGAATTCAGGTTTACCCCCATAAAGGTGTCAGCGAAAGAACAGAAGAATTTTATTTTATGGACGGAAAACTTGTTTTCGTTTCTATAAAAGATAAAGGAACCGAAGTAAAAGAAGGTAAGGACGCCGGCATGGGAAAGGAATTTTATTTTGACAGTGATAAGTTAATCAAATATGACAATAAAAGCGGAGAAGAGACAAAAAATATCGATGAAGAGAAAAAAATGTATGAGAGTAAGCTTCCGTTTGAATCAAAAGAATTCTTAGAGATTTTCAAAAAAGCAAAATAACAGTTATTTTGTTTTTTTGCTAAAAAAAGTGCCTGAATTACAGGCACTTTTTTTTTAACAATAAATTATTTTCAATAACATTAATTTTATTTAAAAGTATAACTAACTGATAATAAATGCTTTAAAATGAAGTATATATTCACTTTTAGGGAACTTTAATAACAGTTTTTTCATTATTATATGTGTAGATAAGCAAATAAGGTGACCATGCTTAACCTTGGAACATTCTTGAATATAGGGGGATTTTATATTAACAAAGCAATTGTTCTCATCAGGCAATCACTTCTAAAGCATTATCCGTTTTACAATCTTGATTGATTTTAGTAATCTATTGGATTTTTCACATATTATTTTCTTTTTTTAGTGATTATTCCGATTAGTTCTTTATGTCGGTCATTCCCTGTATTTACCGTTTATTCCTTCTATAAACCGCTTTTTGAATAGTGGTTTGGAAGTAAGTTTAATCAAATTATTTTTGTATTAAATCATTTTCTTAAAATATGTGGACTGAATTTTAGAAAATAATCGGAATACCTGAAATGATGATAAAAAGTAAATTGGAAAATAAAGTTGCGAAATCCAATCATTAAGATACGAAAACAAGCGAGATGTTAAAAATTTTAAAAAATTAAAAATGTATTAAATAATGAAAAAATTTATTTTGTTTTCTCTAATTAGTTTATCGGTATTATTTTATTCCACAGATTCATTTTCACAAATATCTTCCAGACAAAGCGGTAACTGGAGTTCAACAACCACCTGGAACGGCGGAAATGTCCCGGGTTTCAACGACCAGGTCGTTATATCAAACGGACATACGGTTACAATCAATACTAATGTAACATGCAGGAACATAACAATTGGTTCGGGAAGCGGAAGTACTGCAACATTGCAGTTTGACGGATTTTCAAGAACACTTACAGTATCCAGTACAACTCTCGGAGATATTCTTATTTCAAGCAATGGAGTCCTTGCTTCGACAAGCGGTGTTTCACAAACAATTTCTTTAACAGGCGATTTTACAAATAACGGTACGTTTACACAGGGTTCTAATAATACTGTAATTTTCGAAGGATCATCATTACACGGTATTTTTGGAAACAGCCCGACATTTAATAACTTAACTATAAGCAATGCAGGTGGTATATTTTTAGCTGCAAATACAACTGTGAATAATACCCTTACACTTTCCAGCGGACTTTTATTTACCACATCTGACACACTGACTATAAACGGTGATATAAGTGTCACTACACCGGGCGCTACTAAAATGATTGTCCTCGACGATGGAATATTTTTCGGACGTCTTAAAATGAAAGCAGGAAGCAATAAATCTTACACTTTCCCTGTAGGTGATACAAGAAGTACAGATGAATATTCACCCGTTACGATTAATTTATCATCCGGAGCAAATGCTTCGGCATATCTTGCTATTAATTTGAAAAACCAAAAAGACCCGAATAACACAAGTACATTAGATTATATAAACAGAGCGTGGCTGGTGACACCGTCAGGATTAACTTCATTTGCGTATGACATTTCACTCTCATATATAAGTGCAGATGTAGTAGGAACAGAAAGTTTATTATATTTTGCGAAATATGATGCCGGAGTCTGGACTTTGCTAGGACAGCCTAATACAACTACAAATACTTTTACAACAACAGGACTTACAAGTTTCAGCGTTTTCACAGGCGGTGATGCAGGTACTTTGCCTGTTACTTTACAATCACTATACAGTACTGTTTCAGGTAGAAATGCTACCATAAGCTGGGTTACAGTATCTGAAAATAATAATTCAGGTTTCGAAGTTATGCGTTCATCTGTCGATAAAAACGGAGCAGAAGGAAATTATAACACTGTAGGATTCATCAAAGGAAACGGAACCACGACTCAGCAGAAATCATATAACTTTACGGACAATAATCTGAATACAGGAAACTATAAATACAAACTTAAACAAATAGATAACAATGGAAATTTTGAATATTTCAGTTTAAACGGATTGGTTGCAATCGGATTACCGACAAAATATTCTGTATCACAGAATTATCCTAATCCGTTTAACCCGACCACTAAAATAGATTTTGAGCTTCCTGCTGACAGCAAAGTTTCGATGGTAATATATGATATTTCGGGAAGAGAAGTCGCCAAGCTTCTGAACAATGAATTTAGAGCTGCAGGTTTTCACACTGCAGAATTTGACGCAAGTAAAATATCGAGCGGTATTTATTTTTACCGCCTGACGGCAGACAATTTTTCTGTGACCAAAAAAATGATGCTGATTAAATAATAATTATTATCGTTACGCATTCCCTGTTAACTGCCAATTAATATATTCAAGGAAATGCGTAACGACCAGATTTGAGAATAAGCTGTGGGTAAAGGTTCACGGCGGTTTTCATCACGAGTGTGTGAAGAGAAAACAAAAGAGAAAACCCGGTTTGTGATTTTGGGCGATTACATTCCGGGTTTTTATTTTATATAAAATTATTCGAGGTTGTACAATTCCCTAACTTTTGAAAGAATTTTCGGGAAATCGATTTTCAGGTCCTTCAGGTAACCGCTTTTCATATCATATATCCAGCCGTGGACTTCGGGATATTTGTTTTTTATATAACTTTTCTGAAGATATGAAGTTTTAATTACATTGACACACTGTTCAATCACATTCAATTCAACCAGCCTGTCGAAGCGCAAGTTGCTGTCATTAATTTCATTTAAACAGCTTTCATGAAGGCGGTAAACGTCCCTTACATTCCTTAGCCAGTTATCCAGCAATCCAAACGATGTGTTATTCATCGAAGCCTTTACACCGCCGCAACCGTAATGACCGCAAACAACTATGTGCTTTACATTCAGCACTTCAATCGAGAACTGCAGTACCGACATTACATTCATATCTGTATTAGGTACCAGATTAGCAATATTCCTGTGTACAAATAAATCGCCTATATCAAGACCTGTGATTACGTTTGCGGGTACGCGGCTATCCGAGCAGCCGATATAAAGGAAATGGGGATTTTGTTCTTTATACAGATTCGTAAAAAATTCCTTATCATTTTTCACTTTTTCTTCTACCCATTTTTTATTGTTTTCAAATATTTCCTTATAAATATCCATATAATAAAATTTAGATTCTTGAATTATTGCAACGGTCAGATAATGTTAATAAAACATTAACCGGATTTAAACAGTTTCAGAAATCAGTGGTTCGGAATTATTTTATATTTTTCAAAACTGCTATGACGGGATAAATCATACCCACTATCAAGAGCAATGTAATAACCGGGCGATTAATATTCTGCCATTTATAATTTTTATTATTAGTAATTAGTGTTTAGTAAGCCTAATTCCACTTTTGAATTTCGATGATATTCCCTTCGGGGTCAGTGAGATAAGCAAATGTAAGTATTCCGACGCCTTCTACTTTATGGCTGCTTATTTCGCCGAGTTTTTTACCGCCGTTTTCAAGAGCTTTATCATATACCTTTTCGACGTTATCAACTTTGAAAGCAATGTGTCCGAAGCCGATACGGTTTGCGAATATTTCATCAGGTCTGGCTTCAGATTTTGTGTAAGAAAAAATTTCAAGAGTCGGACCTTCATTACCATATCCTGGTAATCTCAAATGCATACCTTTCAGATGCGCATCTTTTAAGCCTGTTCCAATATCGAGCCACTCACCCGATAAATCACGCTCAGGCGGAACTGGGACGCAGCCAAAGACATCGATATAAAACTTAACCAGATTCTTCCAGTCCCGTGCGACTATGTTTGTATGTACGTATTTCATATGCAGTAAAATACGAGTAATTTTGAAATATTGAAATTCAAAATTGAGAATAATAACAACACATTTGTCATCCCGGCGGATTTTAGG
>PMIW01000063.1 GCA_003158365.1 Ignavibacteriota bacterium
TTGTACATTTGAAATTGTACATTGGAAGTAATATGCCCGGATGGATTCGAACCATCGACCTATAGCTTCCATGGTTAATTCCGAAATGAGCATTCGCTCTTATAGACTTCTTTCTAATTAAACAATAAAAAACACGGATGTTCGGTGAACACCCGTGTCCGGAATTTTGTAGTATGCCCGGATGGATTCGAACCATCGACCTATAGCTTAGAAGGCTATTGCTCTATCCAGCTGAGCTACGGGCACATCATATATAATATGTAATTTATCGAAAACACGTATAAAATTCAATTCTATTGCTTTGCCAATCCTGTAAATTATTCTTTCTTTTTCGTTTTTGGTTTATAACCAATTGCAGTATCGAGTTTTGCATCGGTCAAGTTTGTGCCTGAAAGTTCCGCATACCAAAGATTCGCGCCGCTCAGGTTTGCTCCAAACAGGTTTGCATCCTGTAAATTTGCTCTTAATAATACTGCGCCCGAAAGTTCAGCATTTTGTAAATTCGCACCTGATAAATTTGCTTCTGTAAGGTTTGCATCGGTTAAATTAGCTTTCCAGAGAACGGCTTCCGATAAATTTGTATTGGAAAGGTCAGTTCCCTGAAGGTTTGCTCCGGATAATTTTGCTTCAGATAAATCAACATCCTTTAAATTATGTCCTGAAAGGTCGGCACCCTGAAGATTTGCACCTCTTAGCATAACGTTTGTCAGGTTAGCTTCTGCGAATTTTGCCTGCCAGAGTTTAGCTTCGGAGAGTTTAGCACCTGTCAGATCGGCTTCATTTAATTTTGCACCTGCGAGGTTTGCATTAGTTAAATCAGCACCCTTCATATTGTGCGAAGCAAGGTCGGCACCCTGAAGATTCGTTCCTGTTAATATTGTTCCTGACAGATTCACATTTGTCAGATTAGCACCGCTTAATTTTGCTTCTGATAAATTTGCCTTCGAAAGGTTTGCACCCGAGAGATTTACATTTGTTAAATTAGTATATTTTAAATTTGCACCTTCGAGATTCGCATTTTGCAAATCGGAATTCGTTAAGTTAGCACTTTGAAGATCCGCATCCTTTAAATTGGCTCCTGTGAGATTTAAAGGTCTGTGAGTTATTCCGACAGAACTTTGTGCAATCAGCATCCATAAATCTTTGTCGGAAAGTACTCTCTCTTTTGACATTATTACTCCTTTAATTGATTATCTAAAATTAATTCACACAAAAAAAGCAAAATTAATTTTGTGATTCAATGATAAAGCACTGCCTTTTGTAATTTCTTATTACATTGTTAATGCGGAATAATTTTGATAAATTTAGTGTTTTATAAGTATAAAAACCGATTAATGGAAATCAATATTAAAGATTTAGAAAATTGTAAAAAGGAATTCGAAGCAACGCTTTCCTACGAAGAACTGACACCTCATTTTGAAAGAGCGATAGTTAAATACAGGCAAAAAGTGCAGATTCCGGGCTTCAGGAAAGGGAAAGCACCTTTAAGCATGGTAAAAAAGCTTTACGGCGAGAGCATTGAATATTCATCACTTGAAGATATTACAGAAGAAATTTTTGTGAAATATATAGCTGAAAATAAAATTAAAATGATTGGAAAAGGAGTACTTAAGGATGTAGATTATAAGCCGAAAGAAAAACTTTTAGTAAAGGTAGAATTTGAAGTTGCACCCGAAATAATTCTTGAAAATTATAAAAATCTTGATTTAACACATACTAAATTTTTAGTTGATGATTCTCTTGTAGATGAAGAGCTTGTATATATGAATTTAAAGTTTGCCCAATACGAAATAGACGGACAGGCAACAGATGATGAATATATGATTACATTTGATTCTCAGGAAGTTGACGATGCAAATAACCCGATAACAGGTAAAACCGAGAAAGATATCAGAATTTATCTCGGCAGCAAGCATCTCGAAAAAGATTATAAGGATGGGTTGAGTGGAATTCGCGAGAATGAAGAAAGAATTATTACAGTTACAAATCCGGAAAATAATGAACAAAAGAGACTTCAGATAAAAGCCACAAAAATTGAAAAGATTATCCGTCCTGAAATGAATGAAGAGACATTCAAAAAGTTTACCAACAGGGATGATGTAAAGACAGAAGAAGAAATGAGAAATGTGATTAAAGAGGAAATACAGAAAGCATATGAAAATGTTTCTAATCAGAAATTAAAGGATATGGCTTTAGGTGAACTGATAAAATCAAATGATGTGCCGGTACCTGATTTCTTTGTGAATGCAATTCTTGATGATTATGTCCACGAACATAAACACAAACACGGAAAGCACGAGCATATGAAAGAATTCAACGAAGAGGACTTCCGCAAGGAGCACAGGGCTGATGCAATATTTAATTCGAAATGGTATATGATTAAGGAAAAGATAGTTGAACTTGAAAAAATAGAATTGACTGATGACGATTATACAAAAGTAGTCGAGGAAAGTGCAAAAAGATATAATATTCCGGCAGATAAACTCATTGAAATATACAAGGCTAATGAAGATATGAAGGGACAGCTGATGGCAGATAAAGTTCTTGATTTTATTATAAAAAATTCAAATGTTACAGAAGTTGAGGAAGTAAAAAAAGCTGAAGATTTAAATAAATGAAATTGATTTAGAGTTAACTTTGTTAGAACTTTTAAATAAATTTTAAGATAAATATTATGGATTTCACAAGTATTATTAAAAGTCGCGAGGCAGAATTACATGCCGGGTTAGACAAAGCAAAACAAATAAGAAACCAGCTCGTACCAATCGTTGTCGAATCAACATCGAGAGGGGAAAGAGCTTATGATATATATTCAAGACTTCTCAAGGAAAGACTGATATTTCTCGGAACTCCAATTTACGATGAAATAGCTTCTTTGATAGTAGCGCAGCTGCTTTTTCTGGAATATGAAGATCCCGATAAAGATATAATGCTTTACATAAATTCACCCGGCGGAAGTATTTCTGCGGGCATGGCAATTTATGACACAATGAGTTACATAAGAAGCGATGTATCGACTACTTGTGTGGGAATGGCAGCTTCTATGGGGC
>PMIW01000164.1 GCA_003158365.1 Ignavibacteriota bacterium
ATAATATTGCAGATTTTTAATTTTGCCGATTACATTTTATGCTATGAATATTGTAATCAGTTATCGAGCATCGGCATTTTTATTCCGAATTTCTTATGATTTTCTATTGCTCTTTCATATCCGGCGTCTGCGTGCCGGACAATTCCCATTCCCGGGTCATATGTAAGGCATCTTTCAAGTTTTACTTCGGCTTCGGGTGTGCCGTCGGCTACTATTACCATTCCTGCGTGTATGGAATTTCCGATTCCAACGCCGCCTCCGTGATGCAGTGAAATCCAGCTTGCTCCGCCTATAGCATTCATGGCAAAATTAAGAATCGGCCAGTCTGCGATTGCATCCGAGCCGTCTTTCATTTTTTCGGTTTCGCGGTTCGGCGATGCAACGCTTCCGCAGTCAAGATGGTCTCTGCCGATTACAATAGGCGCTTTTACTTTTCCTGTGTTTACAAGGTCATTGAATGCCTTACCTGCTTTGGCTCTTTCACCGTAACCGAGCCAGCAAATTCGCGAAGGCAGACCCTGAAAATGAACTTTCTCTTTAGCTGCTTTCAGCCATTTGTGAAGAAGTTTATCATCCGGAAACAGTGACATGATAGTCTCATCGGTAGTATAAATATCATCCGGGTCACCTGAAAGCGCAGCCCATCTGAAAGGTCCTTTGCCGTCGCAGAAAAGAGGACGTATATATTCAGGAACAAATCCGGGAATTTCAAATGCCTCAGCAAATCCGTTCGCCTGTGCTTCTCCTCTTAAATTATTTCCGTAATCAAATGTAATTGCACCTTTCTTCATCATCTCCCACATAGTTTTGCAATGAACAACAGCTGTTTTCTTTGCGAGTTCCTGATATCTGGCAGGATTATTTTTTCTTAATTCGACTGCATCTTCAAATTTCATTCCCATCGGAACATATCCGTTCAGCATATCGTGAGCGGATGTCTGGTCTGTAAGAATATCCGGAATAATACCGCGTTTTAATATTTCGGGTAATACTTCACCTGCATTTCCGACAAGTCCGATTGATTTTGCAATCTTTTTTTCTTTAGCTTCAAGTACAAGTTTCAGGGCTTCATCCAGACTCTCAGTCATAACGTCACAATATCCTGTGTCAAGTCTTTTTTGTATTCTGGTTTTATCGACATCAATGCCCAGGAATGCACCGCCGTTCAAAGTTGCGGCAAGCGGCTGCGCGCCGCCCATACCTCCAAGCCCGGCAGTGAGAACAAACCTTCCGGAAAGTGTATCCCCGAAATGTTTTTTTGCAGCCGAGGCAAAAGTCTCATATGTGCCCTGCAAAATTCCCTGCGTTCCGATATAAATCCAGGAACCTGCTGTCATCTGTCCGTACATTGTCAGTCCAAGCCCTTCCAGTCTTCTGAATTCATCCCACGTTGCCCACTTAGGAACGATTTGCGAGTTCGAGATAACAACTCTCGGAGCATTTGTATGCGTTTTAAAAACAGCAACGGCTTTACCCGATTGCACGAGCATGGTTTCGTCTTCCTCGAGTGTTTTCAGAGTTGCAACTATTGCATCGTAGCATTCCCAGTTTCTTGCTGCTTTTCCCGAACCTCCGTAAACAATAAGATCCTGCGGACGCTCTGCAACGTCAGGGTCGAGGTTATTCATAAGCATTCTCATTGCAGCTTCTGCCTGCCAGTTTTTACATGACATTTTTGTTCCTGTTGGTGCTTTAACTTGTCTTGACATATATAAAATATTAAAAATTTAGAATTTTTTGCTTAATCAAATACAATCTATCTAATATTAAAATAAAAAAATATTTACAAATTTGGTTGCAACACAGCATTGACCTTTATTAACTGTTTTTTGTTTATTACAATAGTTCTTGTTCCTGTTTTATTATTCTATACTTTTGTAATTTATTGCATAAATATTAAAAAAGAAGAATGAAAATATATTATGCAATGTCCATCAGCGGAGAGCAGAATAGCGATTCGGATAAAACCAACACGACTTTAATAAAGTATCTTAAAAATTTCGGGGAAGTACTTACTGAGCATTTTTCAAATCCGGATTTTAAGGGAATCGGAGAAACTGAAATTTCGAATAAAGCAATTCATAACCGTGATATAAATTGGTTATTATCGGCGGATGCAGTTGTAGCCGAAGTGAGCAATGTGAGTCTTGGAGTAGGTTATGAAATTGGCAGGGCCGTTGAGCATAAAAAAAAGATACTCTGCATCAGAAAAAAATCAGAGAAACGTCTTTCGGCTATGATTTCAGGCTGTGAAGCTCTTACCCTGAATGAATATACTTCTGTAGTAGAAGCAAAATATTTTATTGATAAATTTTTTCAATAATCTTATAAATACAGACTTCTTAATAAATCTATATCCCTTCAATTACCAAGCGTAAAAATATGCACTTTTAGAGAAATTATCTCATGTGAAATTATAATTTACTATTCCCATATTCAGAATTATTTTAACATATTTGTTTACTTTCCTTTTTGATTTACTATAAATCTTTAAATATTTATACTATATCAAAATCCTGAGAAAATATCTATTTAAATACTATTGTTCTCATTTTGATAATTTATTTTCTCATTTTGAAACGTTTCTTAATTATAAATTAGCTTTTTTATATTAAAATTGCTCGTTTTCTAAGGCATATATATTGCAGTAGTTACACGAAGGAGGGAAAAATTAATTTCCGTTTAGCATTATGAAAATGATAAATGAAAATATTCGGGGGAAATTATATATTGTTACTATTTTAGTTACAATTCTCCTGAATTCAAATACAATTTACTCGCAATGGATTCCCGCGGGTACGGTCAGCAATCTGGGAAGCTGGCCCAGCATTTTTTCACTTGATCAAAATACTATATTTGTTGCAGGCGGCGATACAGGACCGTATATCTGGCGCTCAACAAACGGAGGAGTTAATTTCACACAACTGCCGACAAACGGTCTACCCGCATCAGGTTCAAACAGGTTCCTGTCCTGCATCTGGGCAACGAGTGTAAATACTATTTATGCAGGTGACGGGGCTACTATCAGTAACGGCCTTGTAAAAGATGCGAAAGTATATAAAACCACAAACGGGGGAACAAACTGGACTACAATACTTAATTCCGGAACAAATGTTTACGGGTTTTTAAACGGTGTAGTCTTTTCACACACAAACCCGCAAATAGGGGTTGCTAACTGCGACCCGAACAGTACTACCGAAAATTTTAAAAACTGGAAAACAACCGACGGCGGTACAACATGGACACTTTATGAACCAAGCGCGCCTAATTCCAGCGGTGCACAAAATTCCGTATTTGTAATTGACGGAAACTTCTACGGTTTCGGGCTCAATACTGCAAATGCAAGGGTTGCCATCACTACAAACGGCGGAACAACTTTTAATTTTTACAATTTGGCAGGTGCCGGAGGTACGGCAGGATTTGTATCTTCGGTTGCATTCAGTAATGACAAAAACAACGGAATTGCTGGAACGGATGCTACTTCAAATACTGTTTCACGCACTACTAACGGAGGGCTGAACTGGTTTGCCCAGACTATCCCATGCACAATAACAGGTCAGTGCTGTGTTAAATGGGTTCCGGGAACAAGTGTTGTTTATATAGTCGTATCTAACGGTACGGCATCACAGTGTTTTAAATCTTATAACAACGGGATTGACTGGACTCAATATTCTTTTCCGTCAGGCACTGTAAATATAAAACATACTCATTTATATTACAGCGAAGACAAAGATGCAGAAACCGAAATGTATTCTTTTGCAGTAAGCAATTCAGGAAATGTATATTCGCTTCACGAAATCCCTATGCCCGTAAAACTGTTTTCTTTCACTTTTTTTATTTCTGGAAGAAATAACACTTTGAAATGGGTAACTTCGGAAGAGCTGAATAATTCCGGGTTTGAGGTCTACAGAATTAATATAACTCAAAACATCAGCGAAGAAAATAACTGGCAAAAGCTGGGATTTGTGAAAGGAAGCGGAACTAAGTTGACTCCGTCGTTTTATGAATTTACAGATAATAATTTAAATGCGGGGAAATATTATTACCGCATTAAACAAATAGATTATAACGGTAATTTTGAATACTTTAATCTTGCAGGTTTTGTCGATATCTCAAATCCAATTAAATATAATCTGGCACAAAACTATCCTAATCCTTTCAACCCCGAAACAAAAATTTCCTATTCCGTTCCGGAAAACGGATTTGTCTCTATAAAAGTATATAATATATTAGGGAAAGAAATCGCCACACTTGTTAATGAAAATAAAACTGCAGGATATTATGAAGCAAAGTTTTCAGGAAATAATTTAACTACCGGTGTTTATTTTTATAAATTAAAAATTAATGAGCATACTTTTGTCAGAAGTATGCTGCTTGCGAAATAGAAGAATAAATCTGCCAAAAAACCTAAATGAACCCCCTGCGGAAAACCTGCAGGGGGTTTTTATTTTTACATATTTATTCAATAATTTTATTATAAAGTGCTTCCATATCATATTCAAGAGACGGGTTCTTCGATACAAGGTAATCTATATACTTCGAGCCCCCTGCATAAAAAACAATCCTGTTGAAAGGTTTTCCCTGACCGTAATCGTTTATTTTAACATTAAAATGCATCCGCAGTTTATTTTCTATATATCTTGCATAACCTTCTTTCCATTCCTGCCAGGTCATATATTCATATTCAATTTTCGCAAATGTAAGTTTTAATATAGCTCTTAAATCTTTTATACTGATTGAATCTTTATTTTCGAGTGCTTCAATAAATCTTGAATAAACATCTTCAAAAGCAAAACTCGTATAAGGAAAAAGAAAATTCAATTCCCACATATAATCCTTTTCCTTCATAGCTTTGTTATAGACATCGAGTTTTTCTTTAAGTTTCATTTCGACAGTCCCGAACTGCGCGCAGTGAACAAACTCGTGGAAAATAATAATACGGCTTTCCAGGTCATCGAAAGCATCCCCCGATACAACGCACACGCATTTAAAGTCATAGCCTTCAATCGGCATAGCCGCTCTGATTCCTTTCGGAATGGGAAAAGGCTCGGGAATTTTTTTAACGAAAATATAATTGGAATTTTCATCGCTGTCAAATATATATAACTGATGATTCTCTGCAACCGCAACCGGATAAAGCCTATCAAACACTGAATATAAATATTTTATATCCTGATACATCTTAGCGATTTTCTGCAAAGAAGTATCGTATTTCATTTCTATTGAATCTTTTACGACATTATTGTTTTGTGATATGGAAGGAACACTTACTAAAAGCGATAAGAGGAAAACCATAATTGTTTTTTTCATAAATTTTATGATTAATTTTAGTCAGTTCTATTATCAATATAATTCAATATTTTTATTTAATCAGTTACAAAATGAAAAGACTTATTTTAATATTATTGTTTTTTTCCTGTGTATCGCGGGCAGATACAACAAAAGTTCTTTTCATCGGGAACAGTTATACATACGTAAATGACCTGCCTTTACTTTTCAAAAATCTTTCAGCATCAGGCGGTAAAACAGTTTACACCGATATGCAGGCACCCGGCGGATATATGCTCGAAAATCACCTTACAACATCAGCAACGCTAGATGCAATCAGAAGAGGTATATGGAATTACGTCGTATTGCAGGAGCAAAGCCAGGTTCCCGTTATCGAATACCTGAGATATTACAGCATGTATCCATCTGCGATTAAGCTCGACAGCATTATAAAAGCATATAATCCGAATGCAGTAACGATTTTTTACATGACATGGGGAAGAAAAAACGGCGGACAGCAATGCATTGATACTTCCTGCAGTCCTGTGTTCACAGATTTCTTTCATATGCAGGATTCGATGAAAGTATCTTACACAATGATTTCTAATATTCTTTCTGCCCTGCTTTCACCTGCGGGTGAAGCATGGAGAACGGCAAGGTTGATAAAACCGGATGTTAATTTATGGGATTCAGACGAGAGCCATCCGACGCTCGACGGTTCTTATCTTACAGCGTGCGTTTTTTATGCAAAAATATTCAACCGGAATCCTGCCGGGCTCAGTTATAACGGCGGACTGCCTGATTCATCGGCTTCTTTTTACCGGCAGTGCGCATGGCAGACTGTGGGTGTAAGTAATATCAATTCTAATTCTCCTGAAAATTTTGCTTTATTTCAGAATTATCCGAACCCGTTTAATCCAAAAACAAATATCAAATATAAAATAGCAAATAACAAATTTATTACTTTGAAAGTATTCGACCTTCTAGGCAAAGAAATCTTAATATTAGTAAATAAAAAACAAGAACCGGGTATTTATGAAGTAAGTTTCAACGGAGGAAATTTAGCAAGCGGAATTTATTTTTA
>PMIW01000084.1 GCA_003158365.1 Ignavibacteriota bacterium
GAATCCTGAAGACGGCCGTTAGAGCCGAGTTTTACATTTGATGGTGTCTTTGCAGTTAAATCTAGAAGTGCTTTATCTGAAGGTCTGTCCCAGCAGGGGAACCAGTATCTTGCACCTTCAGGCTCGCAGTCCGTGTATACATAGCCGGAAGTCAGGGAATAAAAAGCCTGGTCTGAAACATTATTGTGCCTGTAATAAATTTTTATTGTAACCTGTTCATTCGGATTATAAGTCCTGTCGAGTATTATGGTTACTAAATTTGTTGAACTGCTATGTGTAAAATTCAGAGCAGTACCGCTTAACAACCGGACGGAATCAATTACAAGCGATGTGTAAACTGCATTAAGATTAATCGAGTTCAATGTTGAATCTACAAGGAAGTTTATTACGTCACTTCCTGAAAAACCGGCATTTCCCGGTGTCTTAAAACAATTATAAATATTGAGGTTAAGAGTATATTTCAGAACATCATAAGTATGCTTTGGCGTGTTTGGAGAATCACCGAATAATTTTATTATGTTCGGATTATTTGACTTTTGGTGTGAACATATTTCTGCACCTGTCATTGTACTGAAGTCCTGTCCAAAAAGAAAGTTACTCGATATAAACAGTACAAGCAGAAAAGATAATTTTTTCATAAATATTTTGTTTATTATTTATTTGTATAAAATAATTATTTTACGTATTAATAAAATTGCATTTATTTATCTTAAAATAAACATTTACAATTTTAAAACATACCCCTATTTTATATTGTTCATTAGTTGACTTGTATTAATTATTTCCATTATATAAATTTTAAATACCGTTTACGCCTTGATTATCAGACTTAGTTGCTCTGTTAATACGAACAAGTTACGTTTTCGGTTATATGCACCCTTCGGGAGACCGAAGGGTGTTATTTTTAGTAAAAAATTTCATATCGTCTTTATATTGAAATATTAATTCATATAAATTAGTTTAATACTATTGTGATTTGATATGATTTAAAAAACTTGAACAAAGGAATAAAACACGAATAATTCATCCCAAATATTCAGGGCACTAAAATACAGAAATTTCAAGTTGTTCTTTACCGGGCAGTCAATATCTCTTATCGGAACATGGATTCAAATGATTGCAATGAGCTGGCTGGTTTACGATTTGTCACATTCGGCTTTTTTGCTTGGCTTGGTGGGATTTGTCAGCCGTATCCCGACTCTGGTATTTGCCCCTTTTGCAGGAGTAATTGCCGACAGGTTTAATAAATATAAGTTACTCTTTTTAACACAGGTTCTTGCAATGATTCAAGCTGTAATTATTACAATTCTTCTTTTTACTAACGTTATCCAGATCTGGCATATTTTGGTTCTCGGAATTTTCTTGGGAATTGTCAATTCACTTGATGTACCTGTACGTCAGTCATTTGTAATAGAATTAATCGAAAAAAAAGAAGATTTAAGCAATGCAATAGCTTTAAATTCGGCAATGGTCAATGGTGCACGGCTGATTGGACCAAGCATCGCCGGGATACTCGTTGCATCGTTCGGTGAATCATGGTGCTTTATGATTAATTCACTGAGCTTTATTGCAATTCTGTCCACCTTAATGCTCATGAAAATTACCCCGATTCGGAAAGAGATAAAAGTTGAAAGCTATATAAAAAATTTTAAAGAAGGATTTAAATACGTATACGGTTTTCATCCTATCAGGGATATTCTGTTATTGCTTGCTCTTGTAAGCCTTATGGGAATGCCGTTCCAGATATTAATGCCCGTCTTTGCAAAAGATGTTTTTCACGGAGGACCCGATATTCTTGGAATATTAATGGCTTCCATAGGTGCAGGAGCCCTTATCGGCGCTCTTTATCTGGCTTATAGAAAAACTGTCGTCGGATTGGGAAAAAATTTAGCAATGGCTACAGGACTTTTTGGAACAGGTCTTGTTCTTTTTTCGCTTTCTCAAACATTCTGGCTTTCTTTAATTATTTTAATGTTTACTGGGCTCGGTATGATGGTGGAAATTACAGCAAGCAATACTATGCTTCAGACAATTTCGGAAGATGATAAGCGCGGAAGGGTTATGAGCTTTTATACAATTGCATTTATGGGAACAGTTCCGCTCGGCAATCTTTTTTCGGGTTTGTTTTCCGATTTAATAGGTGCTTCCAATACTATTCTGATAGGAGGTGTGGCCTGTATAATCGGTGCAATAATATTTGCAACCCGCCTGCCTGCTTTTAGAAAATTACTCAAACCGGTTTATATTAAAAAAGAGATTATAACTTTGGAGTAAGAATAGTATAGCAATCATAATCTTCAATTTATTTTTGTAATTTCCTGCAAATAATTTAATAAAAATAAATCAGGAACTAATAAAGTGATTTTTATAGTTGTTTATAGAAAAACGACTATGGATAAAATTAAAATAATTGCAATATTTTTTTATATGATACTATCAATTCATGCAATATCTCAAATACATACAGAAACAGTCGAATACAAAGACGGCTCTGCTACTCTGAAAGGTTATATTGCCTATGATGAATCCTTAAAAGGCACTCGCCCGGGAATACTTGTTGTTCACGAGTGGTGGGGTTTGAATGATTATGCTAAAATGCGCTGCGAAATGCTTGCAAAACTCGGTTACTTCGCATTTGCAGCGGATATTTACGGAGACGGATTCCAGACAACCAGCATGGAAGAAGCAGGTAAACATGCAGGAATATATAGGAATGACAGACAGCTTATGAGGCAGAGAATTAATCTGGCTCTTGCAGAATTAAAGAGACAAAAACTAGTTGACCCTGATAAGATTGCTGCAATCGGATATTGTTTCGGCGGAACTGTTTCACTTGAACTTGCACGAAGCGGTGCAGATGTCAAAGGAATAGTCAGTTTCCATGGCGGTCTTGATACTCCAAACCCTGCCGATGCCAAAAATATAAAAGCAAAAATTCTCGTGCTGACAGGCGGGGACGACCCTAATGTAAAAGATGAACAGGTCGAAAATTTCAAAAATGAGATGAGAGATGCAGGGGTTGATTACGAAATTACAATTTACGGCGGCGCTGTTCATGCATTCACTAATCCTAATGCCGGTAGCGATAACTCTAAAGGAATGGCATATAATGAAAAAGCAGATAAACGTTCCTGGGAAGCAATGAAATCTTTTTTTAACGAGATTTTTAAATAGTATTAATTACCTGACTTTAGATAAATTTTCATCCAGGAGCTGTCTTATTTTATATATCTCTGCATTTACCTCATAAGGATAGACCAACTGCATCTGGTCTTCCTTACCTATTACCATATCCAGATATATACTGTATTTCTCGGAATTGAAATCCGGTAATCTTGGAATTTCATTTAGGCGTTTATTTTTTTCATAATAATAATCTTCAATTCTTTTCTTCTCATCATCGGTTTTCCAGACATAAATTTCCTCACCCTTGCTGATTGCAAATTTATCTCTTAAATGTTCTATTTCATATTTTTGCGGCAGCGAATAGATAATTTTCTGTAATGCAATATTCAGTACTATTGAAGTTGCAAGCTCATTTGAATCAAGCTTAGTATAATAGCGGAAAATAAATCTTGGTTTCTCGCACTTACCGTTTTTTATTATGCGCATGTTAATCTCATCGCGTGTTTCTATCGATACAGGAGCATTAATCCTGTTCTCGTATAATACATATGCGGAATCTTCTTTCTGAATAAATAATGTATCGTTGGAGCTGTTAATACTCCATCCCGCTGGCAATAAATTTTTCAATTTCATTAACATTAAATCATCCCCCGGTATCGAGTCCTGTGGAATACTCGGAAAGCATAGACTAAAGCTAAAAATGAAAAGTATAAAAAACGAAACTGATATTTTTTTCATAATTGAATAGAAAATAATTATTATTTTATAATCAGATATTTACAAACTTCCCCGAGATCTTATCCCTTTTTACTTCATCAAAGGGATAAATTGTTCCGTTCATTGCTATATATATTCCGTGCTTCAATAAATTTACCGCACCAACTGCAGCTCCCACATTAAAGTCTGCATCCGAATTAGTGAATTTTTCGGGTTTGAACGCTCCCGTAAGTACAATTGTTTTATTTTCCACATCACTCAGAAATATTGCCGTATCAATCATTGTATCCGTACCGTGAGTAATAATAATTTTATCTGTATCTGCTTTTTCGCATTCTTCAAATATTTTCTTCTTATCTTTAACCGTAATATCCGTGCTGTCTTTTCTCAGCAGTGAAATCACCTCGTATTCAAATGCAGGATTTATCCTTTCGAGTATCTGCCTCACGGCAGGCTCTGTAATTTCAAATCCGTAACCTTTTACTTTCTTCGGATAGTCCTTATCTATTGTACCGCCTGTCTGAATAAAAAGAATTTTCATGATTTAATTATATTTAATTTATTCTTTTCATAATATTTCAAAACAATCAATAAAAAATAGAGCAGCGCAAGCACGCAAATGCCCGAACAGATTAAAAATGCAGTCGATATTGATGTCAACTCGGAAATCAAACCAATAAATGCCATCCCTATTCCAATGCCTAAATCAAAAATCGTATAATAAGTCGAGTTTGCCGCTCCCCTTCTGTGCACTTCGACCATGTTATTTACCATTGCCTGAAATGCAGGAATGGCAATTCCATTGCCCAGTCCCATCAGCAATCCCGAACCAAGGTATCCCGTATAATTTTTAAAAAGTGCAATAATTAAAAATCCAATTATTAGTAAAAGCAACCCTCCGCTTACAACCTTCAACGGACCTTCCTTATCGAATATCCTTCCCGAAAATGTCCTGCCGAGAAAAATTCCCAATGCGTAAATAACAAAAAATATTCCCGGATTCTCAATTCCGATTTCCTTTCCATATAATGCTACAAATGAAAGCAGGCCTCCGTATGTAATTTGCGTAAGTATAACATTAAAAGAGGGAATCAGTGATTTTTTCTCAATCAGGTTTTTCCACTTAAAACCCTTATTATCTTTATGCGGAATAAAAGGAGGATATTTTATAAACATAAGTAAAACAAATCCTAAAACACTAAGTATAAATCCGGTGATAAACATTCTGCCGAAATTCCCGCCGTATGATAACCATAATCCTAATGCAGGACCAATTGCCATGGAAAGCGTCATAGCAAAACCGAAATACCCTATCCCCTCGCCTCTTCTGGAAGGAGGAATAATATCAACGGCAAGAGTTGTTCCTGAAGTCGATGTAACTCCCCAGGCAAGTCCGTGTGCAAATCTCAATACACCCATTAGTAATATTGTACCGACGAAACCGTACAAACCAAACAGAATCGAAAAAATCAGGAATGACCATATATAAATTCTCTTTCTCCCGAGACTGTCCACGGCTATTCCCGAAAAAGGACGGATTAAAAGCGCGGCTATCGTGTACATAGAAAGTACCAGCCCGACAATACTTTTGTCTGCCTTCATTATGTCTGTTACGTAAACCGGAAGGACGGATATGAGGAAATAAAATGCAATTCCCATAAATAGGTTTGCTGTCAGCAAAAGAATAAAATCTTTATTCCATATTCTATCCGATATTTTCTTTGAGTCTTTTATATAAATCTTATCAGCTAAATTAAGATGTTTAAATATATCCTTATATATAAATTTTTCAAGTGAATAATGATTCAACTTCCTTACGCAAATCTTCGGAAAAATTCAGCATTTTCTTGAAATGTGAGCCCTTCCAGTATATTTTACTGCAAATTGTGCATTGGTGAAATTCGGTAAAATATTTAATTGTATTCGGAAGAAGCTTGTTTTCAATTTCTGCTTTCGGAACAAGCGTCAATATTCCGTTGCATTCACTGCATCTTTTGAAAAGCTTTATATCAGATAGTAAATCGGATGTGTGAAGAACCTGGATTACCTGCTGGTGAGCGTCCTGTGACCTTATCCAGTAACCGCAGACTACTCGGCTGTTCTTCAACAGGAAAATATTTCGTGTCAGGATTGCTCTTTTTTCCTCGTTGGAAATTTTTATGATTTCTTTTTCTTTATATTTATTGCTGTATAGAGTATCGAAACCAAGCATCCTCAGATATTTTGCAAGCTTTCCGAGCTGTATATCCGCAATAAATATTGGATTTCTTAGCGGCTTTTCCCTTAAGTGGGTCAGCTCCGAAATATCCATATTCTCAAATACGGGATAGACCGAAACAAAATCCCCGTCCTGAAGATTGTAGTCAAAATTTACGGATACACCGTTTACAATAATAAGGTCAACTTCAGTATGCGGTACGCCAAATGATTCTACAACATCTTTCACTGAAGGATTTCCTTCAATATTATAATCAAAAATAATTTTCTTTCTTTTTTCGGGGAGAAAATCATTCAGCTCTTCATAAAATCTGAATTTTAATTCATTCATTATTGTCTTTTATATTTTCCGATTAATTCTGCACTTGCAATAATATGTCCTTCCATTGCTTTGAGAAGCTTGCTCTTCGTCAAATCATCTTTATCAATTAAATTATCCAGTGCGTAAAGTTTAAAATAATACCTGTGCGTTCCGCCCGGAGGGCAGGGGCCGTCATAACCTGTCTTTTTGAAATCCGTTATCCCCTGTTTTGTTCCGTTTTCAAAACTATTATCTTTTGGATATTTTTCTTTGAGTTCGTTTATACCGGGAGGAATATTGTATATCACCCAATGTACCCAGTCTCCTGATGGCGCATCGGGATCATTGCAGATAATCGCAAAACTTTTAACTCCGGTTGGAAATCCCGTCCAGGAAATCTGCGGAGATATATTTTCACCGTCACATGTAAATTTACCCGGCATCAATTCTCCGTCTTTAAATTCTGAACTTGTAATTTTCATTTCCGTTTCGCTCCTTTCTTTTTTTGAAACCTGTTCCGGAGGTTTCGTCTCTTGTTTCTTATTCTGGCAGGAAATAAAAAACATTGTTAAAAATAGAATAAAGAAATATTTGCTTTGCATAAAATGTTTTCCTTGTATATACGGCTATATTTTAATAAAAAAATTCTTTAAATGTAAGAAGATAATTTGGGTAAAATTTTGCAATTTTCAGAGAAATGATGCAAAATTTTACTGTTTTCTTAATTATCCGTTGTGATTGTTAACTTACATATTTTTAATTGTTTGACATATTGGAACTTTAATTCAAATGAGATTATTTAAGTATTAATAAGAACATTTTGAAAATAACAAAAAAATAAAAAATATGAAAAAAATAATAATGTCATTACTAATCATATTGGCAATAAATACTTTTTCTTTCGCTACTGTTAGGACAGTTATTGTCTCGAATTTCGTTTTCACACCAAATGTCGTAAATGCTGTTGTTGGAGATACAATTTTATGGACTTGGTCAGTCGGTACGCATACTACAACATCTGTAAGTATTCCGCTTGGCGCCACTGCCTGGGATGCGCCCATGACATCTTTAAATACTACTTTTTCGTATAAAATCACAACACCGGGCACATATAGTTACGATTGCACGTTCCATGCAGCATTGTTTAATATGATTGGCACAATAAATGCTTCTTCGGCGTCTGTAACGCAAATCGGAACAACCGTTAATTCTTTCGAACTGAAACAAAATTATCCTAACCCGTTCAATCCAACAACAAACATTAATTTCAGCATTCCAAAATCTGAATTTGTAAAAATCAGTGTTTATAATATTCTTGGTAAAGAAGTTGCCGTTTTATCCGAAGAGAAATTAAGCCCCGGCAGTTATAATGTTAAGTTCGATGCAGCTAATTATTCGAGCGGAGTTTATTTTTATAAAATCAGCGCAGGTGAATTTAATTCTATAAAAAGAATGTTACTGCTAAAATAATTTCCCGCACTTTATTTTCCCGAAAAAGAAATAAAAAACCCTGATTTTTTCTCAGGGTTTTTTTATTTTACTATTTTTACTTTCTCTGCATACCGAAGCTCTCTATCGGGATAATAAACTACTTGCGTTTCACCATTGACTATCTAAGTTTTGCTAATTACTAATTATTAATTAGATACCCCCATTTCATCAAGCAGAAATCCTGCTTTCGAAAACTTTTCAGTTATGAAAAGAACATAATGAATGTCGACGCAAATTGTCCTTTGCATATCAATGTCATACTGCCAGTCGTTTATCATAGCTTCGTAATTGCCGTCGAATGCAAGTCCAATCAGCTCTCCCTTGGCATTCATCACGGGACTTCCGCTGTTTCCTCCTGTTATATCGCAGTAATTTGTAAATGCTACCGGCACATCGTTAAGTTCAGGATTTATCCATTTGCCGAAATCCTTTTTATTGTAAATTTCAATTAATTCTTTTGGAACATCGAACGGCTCTTCGTCTTTATTCTTGTCAATTACGCCTTTAAATGTGGTAAATGGAGAATACCATACAGCATCAGCAGGTTTGTAGCCTTTTACTTTTCCTGATGTGAATCTAATTGTTCCGTTTGCATCGGGATAAAGCCCTTCACCTTTCCATTCGTATAATGCTTCGAGATAAAATTTCCTGAGGTAAGTCACATTGTCACCAAAATCTTTACTGCTGATTCTTATCTCTTCACTTTCTGGAAACATTCTTGCTGCCATCTTGAAAAACGGGTCATTAAGTGCTTCGAGTTCCTTTATGGATTTTCCAAACAGCTTCTTTGCATATTCAGGATCGTTTAATTTAGAAGTTTTAAAAGCATTATCAGCAAACTGCTCTATTGTTTGAGATTTATTATCAAATATATATTCCAGACCCTTGATTCTCTGTCCCTCCGGAAGCTCCTTTGCCATTTTAAGCGCTCTTATAAGTAATGCCTTGTCAGATGCTTCAAAATAATTTGCATAATTGTATTGTACATTCTCTGTATACTGTTTTATACTTTTATCATCGAAGCCGGGCTGTCTTTCACTCTCAGGTTTTGCAATCTGGTCTGCAATCGAATAAATAAAACTTGCCATAGCAAGCTGTGTACTTCCAAGTCCCTGAAAAATTCCGAAAACCTTATCTCTCTGTTTTGTCGCTTCGAGATATTTAGTATATGTGTCTTTTTCTTTTTTCAGAATATCACCGTATTTTTCCTTCCTTGCCGGGTCTCTGTTTGCCCATGCCTGAAAATCCTTTTCGAAGTCATATTTCTTCTGAAGAAAATTTGTCTTCTTCATCCCGTCGACACTTCCTTGAAATTTCTTCATTCCATTTGCCAGACCTTTTATCAGGCTTGCGACTTTTATTTTCCCTTCGGGACTGTTTTTCGTCGTTTCTTCAAGAAGAGCAATTACTTCTTTATAATTTTTTATAGAGAATGGAAAATTTTCATTTAAATTCCAGTCCACGGAAGTCGATGACCTGTATCTTGTCGTAAATCCCGGGTATCCCATTATAAACGTAAAATCCCCGTCTTTCAGGAAATCTTTTGCTACTTTTAACCATATTTTAGGTTTGTATGGTACGTTATTTACATTATATTCTTTCCCCTTGCCATCGGGAGAAACGTACGCTCTCATATATGTAAAATCACCTGTATGCCTCGGCCACATCCAGTTATCGGTTTCTCCTCCGAAGTTGCCGATAGAAAGCGGCGGAGCATATACAATCCTGATATCCTTAATAATTTTATAAACATATAAAATATACTGTCCGCCTTCGTACAACACAGATACATTTGCCCTTAAATCCTCATCATTTTTTGTTGCTGCTTCCGTTATTTCGGCACTTTTATTAAATATTATTTCACTCCTTTTGTTGGCATCAGTAACCCCTTTTAATGCATCTGTAATTTGAGCTGAAACATCTCTCATTTCAATCATAAGACTTGCAAAGTAACCCTGAGCGGGTATTTCATCGCTGCGGTTCCTTGCAAGAAAACCGTTTGTAATGTAATCATTATCTTTAGTCGCAGCACGCTGCAATCCCGCATATCCGACGTGATGATTGGTCAAAATGAGCCCGTCCTGCGAAACGAATGAACCTGTGCCTCCGTCAAGCTGAATGATAGCACTGTTTAATGCAATTTTATCCTGGCTGTAAACATCACTTACATCTATCTGCAAACCCTGACTGTTTAAATCAAGTTTGCCTATCTGGTTAAGCAGCCACATCCCTTCCTGTGCATAGGATGAGAAAACAAAAAGGAAAAGTATAAAAATTGTCGAAAAGAATTTTTTCATAATACCCTCGCGTATTATTTAATTATAAAAAATATATTTTTATGAGACTTACATTATTATATGACGTAAAAAACAGCTACTAAGTTGCATACGTAAAAACGTATATATTGTTCTGAGATAAAAGAATAATTTTTATATTTTTACAGGGTTTTCAATCAAAGAAATAATTTTATCCTGAATTGCTATTTAATTAAAATATTTCTAACTTTGAATAACCTCAAAACTTTTTTCTATGTAAATTTTTTACGGTATTTATGTAATTAATTTTAAATTATTAATAATACTATGAAAAAAGAGCTGTTTTTAACATCATTTCTTTTTGTTATCCTATTCCCTTTATTTGTTTTTTCTCAATCAGGCTGGATTCAGTTAAACAGCGGTGTAAGTAAAAATTTAAACTCTGTATTTTTTCCTCCCTCTGCAGCTGGTAGCTTTGGATTCGCTGTCGGCGATAGTGGTGTCGTTTTGAAAACAACAACAGGCGGTGTCAACTGGATTTCAGTTTCGCCGAATGCAGTAGCTGATTTCAAAGCTCTCTTTTTTCTTGACCTTTCTACAGGCTGGGTAACAGGATGGGGAAATAATTATGTACTCGTATATAAGACCACTAATTCAGGTGCGAACTGGACACGGCAATATAATGAATATGATATCTTAAACGCACCAACCTGCTGCTCGTTTATTAATGCAAACACAGGATATATCGGGGGCGGAAGAAAGACCGCATTAGTTCCGCAGGGATTCGATATGAGCACTATAAACGGAGGTGTAAACTGGACTAAATCGAGCCATTACGAAAAGGTACTTTGCTGCGCTTTTGCAAGTCCCGGTAACGGCTGGCGCGGCGGAATATTTCAGATAGGCTACCTGAGTGCTGCTTTAAGCTATACTGAAAACTATGGAGCGAACTGGAATCAGACATACTTTGTCGATAGCACTTATTTCTTTGGAATCCAGTTTATCGATAGTCTGAATGGATTTTGCATCGCAAACAGTTTTATGACTCCCCCATATAATTTTAATTATTTGTTGGAAACAACCAGTGGAGGTTATTCCTGGGGGAAAAAATCCGAATTAAAAGTACTTAATAAATTAACTCCGTCGAATTTCTTTTTTTCTTTGTATTTTGTAACTGCTCAGAAAGGATGGCTTTGCGGAACTAACGGAAATATTTATTTTACACCTGATGGCGGAAATTCCTGGAGTACGCAAAATTCACACGTAACAACCGATTTAAAAGCTATAAAATTTACCGATGCATACACGGGATACTGCGTTGGCAGCGGAGGTGTAATTCTTAAAACTGTTACAGGCGGAATTACTAATGTTAATATTCAGTCCGAAATTCCTAAAAAATACTTTTTATCCCAGAATATCCCGAATCCGTTTAACCCGGTGACAATAATAAAATATTCCGTTCCGAAAAATACTCTGGTTACTATTCAAGTATTCGATATTCTTGGAAGATTAATATCTACGCTGATAAATAAAGTACAACTGCCTGGAGACTATGAAACAACATTTAACGGCTCCGGATTAAATTCAGGGATTTATTTTTACAGGTTGCAATCATCCGGATATATCGAAACTAGGAAAATGTTATTATTAAAATAAAGCATCATAAATAAAAAATAATCTAGACCCTAAGAACTTTCGCTCCCCTTACATTCCCCTGCTTGAGTTCGAGCAGGGCTTTATTAGCATCTTCAAGCGGGTATTCCTGATATTCGGGTTTAAGATTTATTTCTTCTGCTATTTTTAAAAATTCCTTAATATCCGATACGGCTACATTTGCAACACTTTTTATTTCCTTTTCCATCCAGAGATGTTCCTGATAGCTTATATTAACCAGATAGGATTTATCCGTGTCTTCTTTCCTGATTGCATTTATCACTAGACGTCCTTCAGGCTTCAGGTTTTTCAATGCTTGCACAACAGGCATCCATGCAGGAGTTGTATCTATTATGCAATTTAATTTTTCGGGACATTTATCTGCAGTATTCCCGGCCCATTCGGCCCCGAGATATTTTGCAAATTCCCTTTCTTTCTCACTTCTTGCAAAAACATATATTTTAGTCGCAGGGTATTTGTACTTTACCATTTTTAAAACTATATGTGCAGACGCTCCGAAGCCTGTCAGACCCAGACTCTGACCGTCTTTCAGCCCTGTCAGTTTTACCGAACGGTACCCGATAGCACCTGCGCATAAAAGAGGCGCAGCTTCGGAATCCGAAAAATTTTCAGGTATTAAAAAAGCGGATTTAAAGGGAACCGTCATGTATTCTTCGTACCCGCCGTTTACATCCCTGCCTGTTGCTCTGAATTCTTCGCATAAATTGTCATTTCCCTCAAGGCAGTATCTGCATTTTCCGCAGGAGGAATATATCCACCCGACTCCTACCCTGTCATTGATGTTGAATCCGGTAACACTTTTTCCTTTTTCCGTAACTCTGCCTACAACCTGATGCCCCAAAACTACCGGAAATATCTGTGGAGGCGTCCGACCCTCAATTTCATCCAGCTCAGTGTGGCATACTCCGCAAACACTTACCTTAATCAATAATTCACTTTCTCCGGGTACGGGAACATATATATCCTTCATTAAAAGGGGCGAATTATTTTCACTCAGATTGGAAATGCGATTTAATAATAATGCCTTCATGGTATTCAAATTTTGCTGCTTTATATTATAAATTTATATAATTTATAGTTTGTTTAAAAGATACGAATATATATACAGTAATATTATTTATTGTTATCTTAAATATTTAGCTCCCTGTCTTCATAAGTAATTTTAATTAAATTGTGATATGAAGTTATTTTTATTACATTTAGCTCGTCGGACCGTTTATTCTATAAAAAACATTTTATGCTGATTATCGAATTAAAACGATAAAGACTAATTATGGAAAGCGAAAAAAAATCACCGGACCTGCTCTCGGACAAAGAGAAATTTTTGAATTTTTGGCTTAGAGATACACCATTCGTATTCCACTCAAGAAATGCGGATCTTAATAAAATTCGAAACATTACTCCTCATTTTAAAGAAAATCTTAAAAAATCATTTAAAGGGAATATTATAAAAGAGAACATCATATTCCCCTATAAAGGTAATAATGTTTCAGGAAAACAAATTATTGTTCCTCTAAAAGATAAAGATGAAATATTCGGAGCTATCGAAATCAATATTGACTTTCCGGAATCTGATGAGCTTAAAAATGATATTTCCAAAAGATACGAGATGCATCAGACGTTTTATAAATATGCAAAAGAAGGTATCTACAGGCTTGAATTCGAAAAACCTATACCATTATCAGATAATATGGAAAAACAGCTTAAGCTCTTTGCTAAATATTGTTATATAGAAGAATGCAACGATGCTCTTGCACAATTTTACGGATACAAAAAAGGCTCTGAGCTTATCGGAAAAAAATTGGTGGAATTTTACAAACACCCTGAATTACTTATAAATGAGGATACGCGAAGGGCTTTTATCGATTCGGAATATAAACTTTATAATATAGAAACGGCAGAAACTAATTCGAACGGAATTACAAAATATTTTTTGTATAATGCGGTTGGAATAGTGGAAAATGACTGTCTCGTTAGAATCTGGGGAACGCAGCTTGATATAACAGACAGAAAAAAAACAGAAATAGCTTTAAGGGATTCCGAAGAAAGATACAGGCTTCTTGTTGAATATTCCTCGGAAGCTATAGCTGTCCATAGCAACGGAATGATTGTTTATGCAAATGAAGCAATGTTTAAATTAATGAATGCAAAAAAGCCGGATGATATGATCGGCAAACCGGTTTTCAATTTCGTTCACCCCGATTATCATCAGATTGTAATTGAAAGAATCAGACGCAGCCAGATAGAAAAAAGACATTCGGATATACTCGAAGAAAAATTTATTGCAATCAACGGGGAGATTATAGATGTCGAAGTAACTGCTATCCCGTTCCTCTATAATGGCTCAAATTCGTCACAAGTTGTTGTAAGAGATATAACTTCGAAAAAGAAAGATGAAAAGATAAAATCTGCAATTTATAAGATTTCAGAACTTGCACATTCAATGGAAACACTGGATGCACTTTATGCATCGGTGCATACAATCGTTGCAGGATTAATGCCGGCAAAGAATTTTTATATTGCCCTTTATAATGAACACACAAATATAATAAGCTTTCCATATTTCGTGGATGAACTGGATGAAACCCCGGAACCCAAAAAATTCGGAAAGGGTTTGACAGAATATGTTTTAAGGTCCGGAAAACCTTTGCTTGCTGACCCAAAGGTCTTCGATAAACTAATTGCAATGGGTGAAGTTGAATCTATCGGCGCCGAATCCATTGACTGGCTTGGCGTTCCGCTTAAAATCAAAGATAAAGTAATTGGTGTACTGGTTGTACAGTCTTACAGCAAAGGAATCAGGTATAAAGAACAAGAACTGAATATACTCACATTTATATCCGAGCAGATTGCTATGTCCATCTCTGCAAAAAAATCCGAAGCAGAACTGATAAAAGCAAAAACTTCCGCGGAAGAAGCAAGTAATTTAAAATCTTCCCTGCTTTCAAATATGAGCCATGAACTGAGGACACCTATGAACGGGATTCTCGGATTCGCAGAAATTATTCTGGAGGAATCTACGGAATCCTTTATTAAAGAACTGGCACACTATATTCAGACTTCAGGAAAAAGATTAATGAAAACCCTGAACTCTATTATGGACCTTTCCCAGCTCGAAGCGGGAGGAGATATTCTTCATTATGATGACTTTGATTTGATTCAGGAAATACAAACGATAATTAATTCTTTTATTCCTATTGCAAACCAGAAAAATCTTTATCTGAATTTTGTTCACCCGCATCCTGTGATTTCAATGTATAGTGATAAGAACCTTATTCAGCAGGTACTTACAAATTTAATAGATAATGCATTAAAATTCACACCCGTAGGCGGTGTTACCGTAGAAGCTAATTTATTAAATATATCGGATAATAATATTGTTGATATTAAAGTAATTGATTCGGGTATTGGTATTGCAAAAGAACATAAAGAATTTATATTCAAAGAATTCCGCCAGGTAAGTGAAGGACTGAAAAGAAACTACGAAGGCAGCGGACTTGGATTATCGCTGACAAAAAAAATGGTTAAATTACTCAACGGAAATATAGTATTCGAAAGCATTCCCGGCAAAGGTACAATTTTTAATGTGGTTCTCCCGGCAATAAAAAATCCCAATCCGGATAATAAAGAGTTAAATCATAAATACGAAAAAGATACTCTGGTGGTAAAGGATTCCGGAAAAAAAATAAGATTAAGCCTCCCGAAAATTCTTTTAATCGAAGATAATGATATTAGTATAAAACTGACCCAGCAATTTCTTTCAAAAATGTGCAAACTCGACTATACAAAAGACCCCGAAGAAGCTATAAACATGACTCAGAAAATCAAATATGATTTAATTTTAATGGACATCAATCTGGGTAATGAAATTGACGGTTTAAAGGTTACCAAAAAAATCAGAAAAATTCCCGGATACGATAAAATTCCCATCGTCGCAGTAACAGGTTATGCGTTAAACGGCGATAAAGAAAGAATACTTAATTCGGGATGCAGCGACTATATCAAAAAACCCTTCGATAAAGCAACTATAATAAAAACTATTAATAAAAATCTGGAATTATAAATTAAATTATTTTATTATACATTTACTAATTTCATCGCTTCAACAGGATACCTTGTTCCCGAGAAAGCTCCCTTAGGAAATGCTTCATCGATTTCTTTTAATTCCGAATCGTTTAATTTTATTTTTAATGCTGCTGCATTTTCTTCAAGATATTTTATTCTCTTAGTGCCGGGAATCGGGATAATATCACTGCCCTGAACCAG
Organism: Ignavibacteriota bacterium; assembly: GCA_003158365.1. Classification (GTDB taxonomy): domain Bacteria; phylum Bacteroidota; class Ignavibacteria; order Tepidaquicellales; family Tepidaquicellaceae; genus FEN-1279. Next base: position 16,048 of record PMIW01000084.1, read on the forward strand.
AACCCATGCAAGTGCTATCTGGCCTGCTGTGCAGGATTTTTTCCCGGCAATTTCTTCAATCTTTTTTACCAGCTCCAAATTCTTTACAAAATTCTCTCCCTGAAACCTCGGTGAATATCTCCTGAAATCATTCATTTCAAAGTCCTCGAATTTTTTTATTTGACCCGTTAGAAATCCCCTGCCGAGTGGACTATAAGCAACAAATCCTATCCCGAGTTCCCTTACTGTTTTTAAAATTTCATCTTCAGGGTCCCTTGTCCATAACGAATATTCAGATTGCAAAGCGGTGATTTGATGAATTTTATTTGCCCGCTTAATTGTATTTGCGCCCGCTTCGGATAATCCGATAAAACGAACCTTCCCGGTTTTAACTAAATCCGACATTGCACCTACCGTATCTTCAATTGGAACATTTACATCCACCCTGTGCTGATAATATAAATCTATATGGTCAATACCGAGTCTTTTCAGAGATGCGTCGCAGGCGGATTTTACATACTCAGGCCTTCCGTTGATATTCCTTTTCATCGGGTCATCGGTTCTCTGTATTCCGAATTTCGTAGCTAAAATTACTTTATCTCTTTTTCCTTTCAGAAATTTTCCGACAAGCTCTTCATTCTTAAACGGACCGTACATATCGGCTGTGTCGAGAAAATTTATTCCGAGCTCCAGTGCTCTCTGCAATGTAGCAAGGTTTTCTTTTTCATCGGACACCCCGTAAAATTCAGACATTCCCATGCATCCTAGTCCTATTGCCGAAACTTCCGGCCCCGATTTTCCTATTTTTCTTTTTTCCATATTTAAAATATTTTATTTATATTATTTTTTAATTAAACAAAATTTATATTATTGTTGTCTAATAATAAATGAAGAAATTTAATAAAAATATTATGAAGAATCTAAAAATGTTATTACTGATTACTATAGCCGTAATCTTTTTTGCAAGTGCTGAGAGCTTTGCTTATCCAAGGCACAGAATTCACAGATATTACAGGCACAGACCTGTTTATACAAGCATTATAGTCAGACCTGTACACCATAGGATTGTTAAGAAATATTATGTTGTAAAAAGACCAAATATATACCACAGGCATCACAGAAAAGTGGTCAGAAGAGTTATTTATTAAAAATAAGAATTTTTATCAGAGTTTATTGTCACATTGAGTCTCTTATTTCCGAGAGACTTTATTTGTAAATTATCACTTCTGCCAGAAATATTATCAATAATCCTGAAAAACCCTACTTTCCAGGTGTATAAAAATTATACATTTTTTAACAAATCACAAAATCTATTTTTAATTTCAATAAAATAACTTATATTTTACACTAATAATTTAACCATAGGCAGTCAATATTAAACTTAAAACAAAATTTAAAATAAAATACAGGGAAATGAAGAAATTAATTTTTACAATAGTTTTAATAATTATTTGCAGCCCGTTGTCCTTCTCTGCAATTTCTATGTCACCCTATTTGCAGGCGGTTACAACCAATTCCATATACGTATGCGTGGAATGCAGTACTGCAGATACAGTTACGGTTAACTACGGAACAACAACCGGTTTCGGCCTGAGCGCCAAAACCACAATTATAAACCCGACCGGTGGCAGCACTTACGTGCATAAAATAAAACTGATAAATCTTACTGCCAATACTTTATATTATTATCAGGCTGTGCAGGGTGCCTCATCCTCGGCAACGGGCAATTTTCGTTCGGCTGTTCTGCCGGGAACTAGTTTCAGGTTTCTTGCATTCGGAGATTGCAGAACCAATACAACTCCTCACGGACAAATTTCCGCAAATATGCTTGCGGCAAACGGGCTTTTCTCGGTATATTACGGTGACTATTGCATTGATGACAATTATTCGAGCTGGAAAAGCGAATTTTTTATTCCCGATGAACTCGCTTTGGATGCAAAGGTTCCGTTTATGTCTGTTCCCGGTAACCACGAAGCCTGGGGAGCGAATAATAAAGCTTGGGTCTATAATCCACAAACTAATTCAGGAACGCAGGATTATTATTCCTTTGATTACGGCGACATCCATTTTGTAATGATAAATAATTATGTAGATTACTCTGTTGGCGGTGCACAATATAATTTTGTAATGAATGACCTTACTAACACAACCAGACGCTGGAAGATAGTCGTCTTTCACGAACCGGCTTATTCTTACGGTGGTCACGGCTCTAACACAACTATGCAGACCTGGGGTACAAATATATTTATTCAGAAAGGTGTTGATATGGTATTTAACGGCCATAACCATTTCTATCAGCATTGCCTTGCAAACGGGCTTCACAATTTTGTTATCGGCGGAGGCGGTGCTCCGCTATATGTGCCTACGACAGGGACATATAATGTGAAATTTGCGCAATCATATTGCTACGGAGTTTTAGATGAAACACCAAATTCTCTTAAACTTTCCGTTTTCAGTAATACAAACGCATTATTAGATACTATATCTTTTTTTAAATCTCCTCTGGGTGTGACTTCCAATAACGAATCAACCGTTAACTCTTTTAAGTTGCATCAGAATTATCCTAATCCGTTCAACCCCCTGACCAAAATCAAATTTGATGTTCCGAGCGGAAACAATACAAATGTTACACTCGTTGTTTCGGATATTTCGGGAAAAACAATTGCTACGCTTGTAAATGAAAGACTGAATAGCGGAACGTATGAAGTTACTTTTGACGGAAGCAAATTATCCAGCGGGATTTATTTTTATAAGCTTCAGACTAACAACTTTACTGATGTAAAAAAGCTGATGCTGGTTAAATAAAATTTTTCTTTATGGTAAAGCCGGTTCCCGGTTTTACCTTTTTTAGCCTATATTAATATGACAAAATATTTTTTCTATCTTGCTCTATCAATCATATGCATTTCAACAGGATTTAAAACTCAACAGGACAAATCCGTTATAACTGGTTTAGTTTCCGGTTATTCAGGTATAGATACAATAAAAGACGAACAAAATGCAATTCCCCCGGTTGAATATTTCCTGAAAAACGGAAAGTCATTTGTAATACTGCAGTCTCCCGAAAGCGAATATCTGGTTGACGTACATGTTTTTGGAAAAGGTTTTCCGAATTCGAAGGATTCGATTTTTTTTGATGAAATCGAGATTATAGATACGGTATTAATAGCAGATATTAATAACGACGGTTTCGAGGAATTGTATATCTTCACAAGAGGTTTTTTCCCGGGAGCTTATGACCACGTCTTCGGTGTAACCTCGGATGAAGATAAATCATATAGGGAAATTAATTTTTACGATTTGAAACCTGCTGACGTGACTGATGGAGCTGTTTTTAACGGATATCAGGGACAGGATGTATACACTCTGGAAAACAACTCAATCAAAAGGACTTTCCCCGTTTATGATGCGGGGGATTTTTATAATCATCCTTCACGCGGGTACAGGTCACTATATTATACTTTAGAAAAAATCGATTCAGGTTTTTATTTCAAATTGAAAAACTAAATCACTTAATATTAAAGTAAAAACGATTTATATCTTTGTACTGAAGATTTTGCGATTTAATTTTTATTGATAAATATTATTCTCTAATATAAAAATTTAATTTATAACCTGCCGCCGAAACTGAATATTAGCTGCCCGACCGTTGAACCTCCTAGTCTTACTCCCCACTCTACTTTTGCATTCATTCCAAATGGAAGAATTGCATTTAATCCTATTCCTGTGCCGTTTAAAAATTTCATATTCTGAAATCCGTCTCCGTTATTCCATACAGTTCCTATATCATAAAATGTTGTTAAATATAATCCGTATTTATAAGAATAGTTCTTCAGATACTTTATTTTCTTTATAAGAGGAATCTGACTTCCTTCTAAAAAATTCGGTGATATAATGGGAAATTTTATTTCATTATTAATCACAAAAGAATTGTCTCCTTCAAACCCGAACCAGTACCACCCTCTTATAATATCTCCGCCATACCCAATGAATTTATGATTGTAATATGGTATGTTCGGTCCGAACGCAATGCTTGTATTTAATTTGGTATTAAGAATTACGGAATAATCCTTTTTTATTTCTGCGGGAATATAGATGCCCTGCAAAATATTCATTCTGCCAAAATCCACGATACTGTTTATAAGTCCGAAATGCTGATAATCAAGGTGTGCCTGATATCCTTTCGTGGTAAATTCCCTGTTATTTCTAGAATCATAGTTTATTCCAAACTCTGTCAGCATGTATCTGTCAGTTCCATCCGGTGAAATCGTTCTTCCCGGTGCATAACTTGTTACCTGCGTAAATACATAACCGATATTGGTATAAGCGGAAAAATTTCTCGTGAAATATTTTCCAAGTGTCCATTTAAGAGAATAATCATAGTAGTCAAAATTACTGTCATTAAAACTTCTGTTATTGTATGTCGTTGTGCCGTTAACCCTTCCGAGTGCAAGCTGGCTCCTGTTTCTGTCTTTCGAGTATCCGCCGCCCAAAGTGGAAAACAGATGTAAATTTTCTCCAATCCAGGGAATTGTATATGAAGCGTGTATAAAAGGGTTATATCCGACACCAAAATTCAGCATGACATTTTCATTCCGTCCCCTGAAGTTCTGCCACCTGACACTTGCTCCTACCCATATTTTTCTCAAATCCCCGTCAACTACCCCGGCAGAGGGCATGGGATAAATATACCATTTCTCTTTTACATTTACCTTCAATTGAACCTGATTTTCAGTTTTTAGCAGAGGTTCAATTTCGGTTCTTTCAAATATCCCGAGATTGTTTATTCTATCCCTGTCTTCACTGCATTGTACCGATGTAAATATCTTGCCTTTTGATAGCTGCATTTCCCTTAATATAATATCGTCACTTGTAATATTGTTGCCCAAAATGACTACATCCGATACAATAAGTTTTAAAGTGTCCAGATATGTATAATCTTTTTTATGAAATTTAGTACTGTCATTTTTGAAAAACTTGCTAAGCTGTGGATATGCTGAATCCGGCAGGTAATAAAAACTCACTAAAAATAATATTAGATAGAACTTAAAGTGAGTTTCGCTTGCAAACAGAGAACCATATGATTGTTTTATACTTTGTTTCATATTGTTTGGATTATTATTTCATATTTCTTAAAACACTTTTAATAATTATCCCTTTAAAACCTTTTATGTATAAAATGTCTATAAGTTCTCTTTTTATTATTAATAAAACCTTATTAATGCTAAAATAATTTCATTTATTAAAATTAATTGATTGAATATGTAATAAATAAGATTTATGTTATAAATTATTAATTTAAATATAGAATTAGTATTAATATAGTTGATGGATGAACTTGAACTTATACATGAAATAAAGAACGGTAACAAAAATGCATTTAGAGATTTTGTCGATGCGCATAAAAAATTTGTACTGAATATATGCTATAAATTTGTCGGAAATATAGACGATGCAAATGACATTGCCCAGGAAGTCTTCTTGGAAGTATACAGGACATTCGGAAAATTCCGCGGTGATTCGAAAATATCGACATGGCTTTACAGAATTTCCACAAACAGGTCATTGAATTTTTTAAGGAATAACAGAAAATATTCATCATCCGAGAGTTATTCAAATGAACCCGGATATATTGAAAATATCATGTCAGACTCAGACTCCAATCCTGAACAAAACTCCTTGAACAAAGAGAAAGCAGATATATTGGAAAAAGCCATTAATTCACTTCCGGAAAAACAAAAAGTGACCTTTATATTAAATAAGAAAGAAGATTTATCTTCGTCTGAAATCAGCCAAATTCTCGGATTATCCGTAAAAGCTGTCGAATCTTTAATTATAAGAGCCAAAAAAAACCTGCAAAAGCTGCTTATAAACTACTACAAACAATAAAATTAAAGGATTTTTTTGAAATCGAAGGTTTTTCAAATTCTTCGTGTCTAATATATAAAATAAATAATAAGATGAATTGTAAAGAATTTCATAAATCAATTTTCAGTTACCTTGAAAAAGAACTTCCACAGGAAAAAGAAACGGAATTTAAGGAACACATTTCTGAATGTAAGGAGTGTGCAAGATTATTTTCTGATATTAAAGAATCTTATATGACATTAAACATTGAGAATGAAATTGAACCTAAAGCTTTTTTTACAGAAAGTGTAATGAATAGAATTGAAGCTGAAAGTGAAAAGGTGAAAGACAGTATTTTTGATATTACATTCGATATTGCTATATCAAAATTCTTCAGAAAGTTCGCATACACTGGAATAGCTTTCATAATAGCCCTGTTTATTCTTTTATATACAACCGACAATTTATTTTTATTCAATAATTTAGCTGAGGATGATGATTTTTCGACTGATAACGTTTCTTCTGTATTTTTCGATAATTTTTAAATAAAACAAAATGAAAAAGAAATATATCGTAATGCTGGTTTGCACATTGATAATTGGAATTGTTATTGGAATATTATCATCGGGTTTGTTTTTTAATAAGAAAAGTAACCGCTTAATAGTAGCACCAACTAAAGATTTTTTTAAGCAGAAAGCAGTTCATTTAATAAAACCTGATGATAAACAACTTATGCAAATTGAAAGCTCTGTCAATAAATTTTCAGAAAAGATGTATCTTCTCGAAAAGGAAAACAACAGCAAAATTTACAATAATATAGATTCTCTTTATATTGAGATAAAACCCGCTCTGACACAGGAGCAAAAAGACAAGTTCGAAAAAAGACTAAATCATATTAATTCAGAAATTTCAAAATAAGGTATGGAAAAAATCAATTTATTAATAAAAAGTATAATAGTTTTACTTCTGCTTACATTAATTTCAAACACAGATATTTATTCACAGAATAAGAAAAGAGACGGCTCGGCAAAAGGAACATTAAAAGGTAAAGTAATAGATAAAGAATCTTCAACCCCGCTTGAATCCGCAACAATCCAGTTATTTAAAGCAAAAGATTCGACACTAATTACGGGTGCAGAAACAGATTCCAAAGGTGAATTCAATATTGAAGTACCCTATGGAACATATAATGTTAAAATCACTTATGTCAGCTACAGTACGGCAGTTCTTAAAGGAATAAAAATAAATTCGCAAAATGCAAGTCATGATGCAGGTACAATTATGCTGAGCGCTAATATCACGACCACCGAAGAAATTGAAGTTACAGCTGAGCAGGATTTTATGGAAACCCAGCTGGATAAAAAAGTTTTTAATGTTGAAAAGAGCCTAATTTCACAGGGCGGTACAGCAACTGATGTTCTGAAAAACATTCCCTCTGTAACAGTCGATGCGGACGGAAATGTGAGCTTACGCGGAAGCACAAATGTAAAGTTCCTCGTTAACGGAAAACAGTCGGGATTAATCGGCAGCGACCCTACGAATTCTTTGCAGCAGATATCGGCAAATTCGATTGAAAGAATTGAAGTAATTGATAATCCCTCTGCAAAATATGACCCTGACGGGATGTCGGGAATTATAAATATTGTAATGAAGAAAAATGATGAGACAGGATATAACGGAAGCATCACGTTAAACGGAGGAACAGGTGATAAATACAATCCCTCGTTCAATTTAAATTACAAGACTAAATCGTTTAATGTTTACGGCAGCTACAATTTCAGGTTATTTAATATGTTTGGAAATAATGTAAGCTTAAGACAAAATATATTCGGTGATTCTTCGTTTTATTTCAGCCAGAATTCAGCACAGCATTTTAATTTCGAGGGAAACATGGCAAATTTCGGATTCGATTATTTACCGGATAAAAACAATACTCTAAGCCTGAGCGGTACATATAATAACAGGGACAGAACAATAAACCAAACATTACTGTTTAATAACCTTAATTCTATTGGAAATATAACACAGCAATATACAAGGAATAATAACGAAGCACATAACGGGACAGCCCTTGATATTAATTTTAGCTTTGACCATAAATTCGATAAACCAAAACAGGATTTATCTGCGTCATTATATTTTTCCAGCAACACAGATGATGAAACTCTTAATATATTCGAGCAGAATTATTTACCTCTAAACGATGTACTGAAACAAAATACTTATACAAACGGTAAATATACTCTGGGTGCGGTTCAGATTGATTATTATCAACCTCTTAGTAACGACAAAAATAGCGATTCGAGGTTCGAATTCGGCTATAAAGGTACTTTAAGAAATACAAGTTCAGATTTCAGATCTGAAACGTTTAATAACATTCAAAATTCATTTTTACCCGATGTCGGATTGAATAATAACTTTGAATACAAGGAACAGATACATTCTTTTTACGGACTGTATGTAAATAATTATAAAGATTTTAAATATCAGCTTGGCGTCAGGATGGAAGAAGCTTTGACATCTTCGGATTTACTTACATCCAATCAGACATATAAAGATAATTACCTTAGCTTTTTTCCGAGTTTTTATATTTCACAAAAATTTGCGACATCAAACGAAATTCAGTTTAATTACAGCAGAAGAATCAACAGGCCGAACCTGCGTATGTTGAATCCGTTTATTGATTATTCTGACCCGTATAACCTGAATCAGGGAAATCCGTATCTGAAACCCGAATATGTAAATTCATTCCAGCTTGGGTACATGAAATATCTTGACTTCGCAACTGTTACAACATCCGTTTTTTACAGACAAATAAACGATATGATGTCGAGAATAACTACTGTGGATTCAACAGGTGTATCTCTTACTACTTTTAATAATCTTAACAGCGCAAAATCTTACGGCGTGGAATTTACATTTAACGGGCATCCTCTTAAATGGTGGAACATTAATGCAAATGCAACATATTTCAGAATGACTATTAACGGAGGCGATGCAAATGCAGCACTGAATAATGATAATTACAGCTATACTGCAAAACTGATTTCAAATTTCACTTTAACTGATTTATTTGATATACAGCTTTCATATAACTATCAGGGACCGACAGTACTTGCACAG
>PMIW01000009.1 GCA_003158365.1 Ignavibacteriota bacterium
ACTATGAACGGATCTGTCCATCACCTTTGACAAGCCATTTATAGCTTGTCAATTCTTCCAGCGCCATTGGACCGCGCGCGTGTAATTTCTGTGTACTGATCCCAATCTCAGCGCCCAATCCGAACTGTGCCCCATCGGTAAAAGCGGTACTGGCATTGACATAAACGGTTGCAGCATCAACAATTTTCAGAAATCTTAGCGACAGCCAATATTGCTTTTCGGATTATTACAGCATTCCTACGATGATTAAATCGAATATCTTTCATATGGTATTCACGAGCCTTAAGATATTCCCGACAATCGAATTTGGCAATAAAGTGTTTTATATAATTTACGTTATTATTTTTCCGCTATCCTCTTTATTTCTTATAAGTTATATCGGCGGGAATAAATGGTTTTCTCTGTTATCTTTTCTTTTTTTGTATAATCACAGCGTGCACTGGGGTTTCACCGGATTCACTATGTCTGTTCCATTTATCATAATATTTATTTTATTTACAATAAAATATTTTGAGAAACCAAATGCTGCAAATATCCTGATTCTTATTTTACTTTTACTTTTTATATTCACAATGCATTTTCAAAATGCGATATATTGCATTTTATTTTTAACAATTTCATTAATTCATAATTATAAAAAATCAGTAATTTTTTATTTTAAGTATTTAATTATTATTCTACCCGTATTTTTAATGATGGTATATGCTTATATGTTCGATACTACAAACTCTGAACAAAATCTGATTCCCTTTATTATTTCTTATTATAAACACGATTATTTTGCTTCGGTTATAGAGAGAATTAAAGTTGTTACTGTGATGGATAACTTTTATTTTATACAGGGACCTTTGGGTGCAATTGCTTCAATATTCTTCGTTTCATCTTTAATATTGCCGATATTATTTTATTTATATAAAAAATATAAAAAAGTTTATAGTATTATCGCAACGGATAATTTTTCTTATTACTTATACATTTTTATTTCAAGCTCTTTATTCTGCTATTTATTTCTTCCGAATATAATTCCCGGCCAAAATATCATTTTTGAAAGATTTACTGTTTTTCTGATGCTTTCCCTTATTATTTATTGTGCTTATGCTTATAAGCGTATTGAAATTGCGGGTATTGCTAAATTATCAGTTGTTCTTGTTGTGCTGATACATTTTATAATCGTATCGTTTTATTATAACGATTTCAAAACTGAAACAAAGAATTTTACCGAAGACATTTTCCCCGATAATGCGTCCTGCCAGAGATTATCCGGAATAATTTATACTAATACATTTAAAGGCAGACCTGTTTATATACATTTTCCGATGTATTTTGTTGTATGGAAGAAAGGAATATCAACAGGGCTGATTGATTACAGGTTCGGTGCAATAAAACGCAACACAAGCTATGAAAATCTTCCGTATTACCGCGAATGGATAGGGGATTCGAGGAATTATAATGATGAATATAAAAATCTCGAATATATTTTGTTAAAAGACAGTCTTAAAATGCATATAAACGGCTTCGAAAATACCAGGCGTGTTGATGACTGGTACCTTTACACTAATAAAAAATTGTTTGACAGATCCAACGATACTCTTAAGTAATTTTTTCAATTTTTTATACTTTCTGATTCTATTTCTTTTCTCCTCTTGAGAGGGGTAGGGGTGTGTGTTATTAATATTTTTCCCTTCCACTTTGGATTTCTAATTANNCTAATTATTATTAATTTTCATAACTTTTTGATTAATTTAATCTTATGACCACTAAAGAAATACTTGAAAAATACAAAAAAATTGCTGTCATCGGCTTTTCCGATAATCCCGCCCGCGACAGCAATAAAATTGCATTCTATATGCTTCGTAACGGATACACTGTGTACGGAGTAAATCCTAAACTCGAAGGAAAAAATATTGACGGTATTCAATGCTATAAATATATTGCCGGTATTCCCGATAAGGTTGAAATAATCGATATATTCAGAGTATCGATAGCAGTTCTGCCGATAGTTCAGGATGTTCTAAAACTGAATTATAAACCAAAAGTAATCTGGACACAGTTCGGTATTTTCAATGTAGAAGCCAAACAGCTGGCTCTGGAAAGCGGTTTCGAATATATAGAAAATAAGTGTATTCTTGTTGAACATTCAAAATTATAATAATTTGGAAAAGAATAATTTTTTTAAATCAAAGATTTTTTTCGGTATCTTATCGTTCCTTATTCCCTTTATTGTTTATATTAAAACACTCGCACCTACGGTGTCCTTTATCGATACTGGTGAACTTGCAACCGTGTGCATAAAGCTTGGAATTGCGCACCCAACAGGCTATCCGCTATTTACAATGGTGGGGCACCTGTTTTCATTGCTTCCGTTCGGAGANNGTGTTTTTTAACCTTCTTGTATTCATATTTACGGAATTTAATATTGAAGAGAATACAAAAGATAAAAAATCCGGACTGCTCGGCGGTGAATTTAATATTCTTTCGGTATACCTGATTTCTCTTGCCGGAACTCTTGCGCTTGCTTTTTCAAATACATACTGGAATATTGCAAATTCAATTGAAGTATATTCTTTCCATCAGTTCTTTTTGATTTCCATAATTTATGTGATTCTGAAGGCGGCAAATGATATCGGCAAAAAAAATTCGCGATCTGAAATCTACTGGCTCCTGTTTGCATTCCTGCTTGGTCTGAGCACGTCAAATCATCTGTCTACTATATTCCTAAGCCTTGGCTGCTTGTATATGTATTTTGTAACATATCGCTTTAACGAGGTGTCTTTTAAGCGTTTAGCCATAATGGTAATTCCGTTTCTTGTTGCATTTTCGGCATATATTTATTTTCCGATTAGAGCCGATAACCCAGTTATAAGCTGGGGATATCCTGCCAACCTTGATAATTTCATAAGGCACTTCACGGGTAAGCAGTTTAGCGTCTGGCTGTTTTCTTCTACCGAGGTAACATCCAAACAATTCGGTTATTTTGTAACAAGTTTTCCGAAGGAATTTTACTATATCCCTTTGATAATTGCAGTATTCGGAATTTTTCGTATGTTTAAATTACAAAGAAAGCTTTTTTATTTTACTTTCCTTCTTTTTGCATTCAATGTCCTCTATGCAATAAATTATGATATTCACGATATAGATTCGTATTTCATCCTGGCATATATAGTATCTGCAATCTGGATAGCCTTTGGCATTTCATTCTTCTTACAAAAATTTAATAAAATAAATTTGAAGATTGCATTTGCCTCTCTGCTGATTGCTGTGATACCGCTTATTGCTAATTATTCATTTAATGATGAAAGCAAGAATTTTTTTGTCAGAGATTATACGGAAAACGTTTTTAAATCGGCTAAACAAAATTCTCTTATTATATCTACTCAATGGGATTTCTTCGTTGCCTCGGCGATTTATTTCCAGTTCGTAAAAGGCGAAAGACCCGATGTTGCAATAATAGATAAGGAACTCTTGAGACGGGTTTGGTATCTAAGGCATATCCGGATTCATTACCCCGATATTTATGAACGCTGTAAAACTGAATTTGGAACTTATAATACCGAACTATTAAAATTTGAAAAAGAAACACCCAGATATACTAATCCAAAAACAGAAGCCGATAAGCAGGATTTGGCAAAAATTAATACGGCTTTTATGGCTTTGCTTAACAGCCTCGTGGATAAAAATTATAATTACCTTAATGTTTATACTACTTTTGAAGTTGAAAATGTTCAGGCTGAAAAATTTGCAAAAGATTATACAAGGGTGCAGGAAGGCATATTGATAAGAGTCTTGAAGAATTTAAGCGATTATAATGATTTAACCGAACCCGATCTGACATATCAGATTTCATTTGAACAGGACTATTACCATAACTTTATTATGAAAGTTTATTATAATGCTTATTTAAACAGGGCTAATTTTTTGATGAATTTATCAAAACTCGACGTGGCGGAAAGCCTTGTGAAAAAAGCAGCGGAGATTTTCCCCGGTGATAAACAGAGTGTTTTGCTGTTAAATAAAATTAACCAGCTTAAAGCTTTACCGAAATAACCTGTTGCCTATAAAAATTTTATTAATATTATTCTTTACAACAATCTGCTTTGCTAATCTGAAAGCAGAAGTATTTGAGAGAATTATTGATAATAATGATTCAGCAAAAATATTCGTTGATAAAATTATTATCTTCGGGAATGAAGTCACCAGGGAAGAAGTCATAAGGCGTGAAATGGAAACACGCGAAAACCAGGTCATGAATCCCGAAGTATTTAAAGAAGATATTGAAAGATTATATAATCTCGGCTTGTTCAATAAAATAGATGTTATTCCGGTTCCTCTCGGAGATAATAAAATAAACCTGATGATAACTGTCGAAGAAACTTTTTACATAATACCTGTCCCTGTCTTGAATATAAAAGAAAGTGATTTTAAAAAAATTCAGGTGGGCGCAAATATTNNATGAACCGTACGTTAATTTATTTTATTATAATCCCTGGCTCGGAAGGAAAAACCACTTCTTTACTTCATTTAACCTCAGCTACTTTAAATCCGTAAATAAAAGCATACCTAATTTTAATACACCGGGTGATTTACATAATAAATCCGATATCGCAGATTTCGATAATATTAATTTCAAAGCCGAATATTCGATAGGGAAGTTCTACTCTAAATATTTTTCAGTCTCTGCAGCATTAGGCTATAACTCTATAGCNNGTCTCTGAATATCAACCGGGAAGAACTGTCTCCACAACAGGGAAAGATAAATTTATGACGCTGAGTTTAAACTTAAATTACGACAGAAGAAATAACGTATTTTATACAACTTATGGTTCTTACTTTAATGCAAAATACATTCGTTACAACTCCTTTAATGATGAAATCAGTTTCAATAAATTATCTTTTGATTTGAGAAAATTTGTACCTCTTAAAATTGCTAAAGATTATAATATTACATTTTCATCTCGCGGCCTTTATTCAATGCCTTTCAGCGGAAGTGTCCCTGTTTATCTCCACGAGGTGCTCGGTTACGATAATTTAATCAGGGGTTGGAACGGTAAAGTNNATTGACGGCGAGTATATATTATGCTCGTTTAATGAGCTCCGCATCCCGCTTATCAAACCGTTTTATGTTAACGGGAGTAATCATATTTTTCTTAAAAGCCTTCCTGTCTTTAAGGATATTTCGTATAAATACGGACTGTATATTTCACCGTTTTTTGATATCGGTGCAGTATGGAACAGGTTTGGAGATTTTAACAAAACCGAATTCAGAAGCGGTTACGGGCTCGGACTTGATGCTATATTGCCATTTAATATTGTCGGAAGGCTTGACTTTGCCCTGAGAAATCAAGACAGTAAATTTTATTCGCAGTTTATTTTCGCACTTAACGCATCATTTTAAATTATGGAATATTATTATACAAAATCTTCTAATATAGATCTGGAAAACAACAGGATTGTTCTCGATGACTTCGAACATAAGCACATTATAAAAGTATTGAGGAAAAAAACCGGGGACATATTGAAAATTACGGACGGTGCAAGGAATATATATGACTGTAAAATTTTAAAAATATCCGGAGATAAAGTGATTTGCGGTATTATCGGAAAGAATTATAACCTGTTTGAACCCGAATATAATTTGAAATTATTTATTGCGCCGCTCAGAAATAACACACGGTTCGAATTTGCAATCGAAAAAGCAGTCGAGCTTGGAGTCAGTTCAATCCAAGCCGTAGCTGCTGAATTTACCGTAAATAAAACTCCTTTCTCAAAAACAAAAATCGAACGTTTCAATAAAATTATAATTTCAGCCATGGGGCAGTCGCAAAGATGCTTCCTGCCTGAATTCAAAAACATTATCTCCTTTGACGATATGATTGCACTTACGAAAAATTCCCCGAATAAAATTGTAATGTATGAATANNGAACGAAAAAGAAATTTCCCTTTTAATCGGACCCGAAGGAGGGTTTTCAAAACAGGAAATGAATAAACTTATATCCGGTAAATGGCAGGTTCATTCTCTCGGAGACAGGAAAATCCGTTCCGAAACTGCCGCAATAGTTTCGATTTTTGAACTTTTAAAATGATTTTATATTTGATAAATTGAATATAAGAATTATATCAGCATCAAATATTCC
>PMIW01000197.1 GCA_003158365.1 Ignavibacteriota bacterium
TCTGTTTGTTTTTCTCCAGTCTAACCAGCTTTTTGCTCTTTCAAATGCGGCTGACTTCATCAACACATCAGTTAACTGAGGAACTCTCAAAACCTGTCCCGGGTAAATTAAATTTGGATTTTTAATTGTCCTGGGAATACGGCGCGGAGCATCGAGTACACCGTTTTCATTTGCTTCCCAGAGAATAGGCCACATGTGATGGTTGTTGTAAACTTCTTTTCTCGCGGCGATAACAAAAAGGTAATCACCTTTCATAACTGTATATTGAGGGACTGAAATATCTTTCCAGTTTGCAAGTCCTTCTTTTATGAGCCTGTATTTTGTTACGAAATCGGGATGGCATCTTAAATTCGATTTGCCTAATTCCGCATACATCTTTTCTGCATCTTCTTTCTTTCCTTCTTTGTTCTTTACAATTGTTTCTAATTTTCCAAGATTGGTTTTGAAGGCATCGTATTTATCTTTGCCGCCAACAGCTGACCAATAATCGTCTTCGGCTTTTTTTACATCAGCCTTTTTGGTTTCTAATGTCTTTGCAAGAGCGTCTTTATCTTTTTGAAGCTCTGCAACTTTGCCTGTAAGTTCGTTCTTCTTAGCAGTGTAATCATCAATTTGCTTCTGCCATTCTTCCATTGTCATTTCTTCCTTTGGAGTTTCTTCGTCTTGTGCGAATGCAAATTTGCTACCAATTGCCAAGGAGAGAACGAGCAAAACTAATAATAATTTTTGAAATTTCATTTATTAAAATCTCCTTTTGAATTTTTTAAGTTTTTAAAATCTTTTTTTGTAAGAATTTGATTATTTGCAGTTCTTTACTGCATCAGTCAATTTCTGGAAATTCTTGATTGACTCGTCTTGTTTTGCAATTTGTTTCTGCAAATCAGCTTTTTCGCTTTCTAACTTGCTTACATCGCTTTGAAGTTTTTCAACTTCAGCTTTTAAATCAGCTAACTGTTTTAACTGTTCTTCATCTGGTCCACCACCGCAGCCGACCATTCCAGCTAAGAATGCGACAGTCAAAAGCATGAGGAACATCTTTTTGAATTTTGCCATTTAATACCTCCTGTATTTTTTAGGCGTTGTTATAAAAAATAGTTTATTAATACATTGCAATATATATTAACAGAATTGTCTTGTCAAGTCAAAATTCTAAAAAAGTAGACAGTAAAAAATCACGATTTTTTAATAAAAATAAGCAATTATCATGCCATGTATCAAAAAATAGACATAAAGATGTTTTTAACTTCACATTGTGCATTTATAAATTATATACAGAATGAGCTATTCCCATTCTATCGTGGCAGGCGGTTTCGAACTTATATCGTAAACTACCCTGTTTACTCCTTTGACAGTATTAATAATTTTATTTGAAATATAGGTAAGAAATTCTTTCTCAAAATGGAAAAAATCCGCAGTCATCCCGTCAACTGAATTTACTGCGCGGAGTGCAATTACATTTTCGTAACTTCTTTCATCACCCATTACACCGACGCTTTGAACCGGCAGTAATACTGCAAATGCCTGCCAGATTTTATCATATAACCCGAACTTAATCAACCCTTCAATAAATATATTATCAACTTCCTTTAATATAGTGGTCTTTTGTTTTGTTATATCGCTTATTATCCTTACAGCAAGCCCCGGTCCCGGGAACGGATGCCTTTTTATAAAGAATTCAGGCAGCCCGAGTTTTTTACCGATTACCCTTACTTCGTCTTTAAATAATTCTCTTAACGGCTCTATCAGCATTAAGTCCATTTTTTTGGGAAGTCCCCCTACATTGTGATGAGATTTTATCGTAACCGAAGGCCCCTTGAAAGAAACCGATTCAATTACATCAGGGTACAATGTTCCCTGTACAAGGTATTTCGCACCTTTGATTTTCTTTGCCTCCCTTTCGAATATTTCTATAAAAGTCTTTCCGATAATTTTTCTTTTCTTCTCGGGGTCTATCACTTTTTTAAGCCTGCTCAAAAATAATTCCGATGCATCGACAAATTTAAGATTAAACTTAAAGTTTTTTCTGAACAGCTTTATTACTGTTTCGCTTTCGTTTTTCCTCATCAACCCGTTGTCTATATGTATACATGTTAGTTTGTTTCCTATGGCTTTCTTCATCAGCATGGCAGCAACCGAAGAGTCCACGCCGCCGCTCAGGGCACAGATGACTGTGCTTTTCCCGACTTTGTCTTTTATTTCTTTAACTTTAGTTTCGATGAATGATTCCGCCTCGAATAAATTTTTGACTTTGCAGATTCCGAAAACAAAATTATTTAAAATGTCATTTCCCTGCTCTGTGTGGTGAACTTCGGGATGAAATTGCAGTCCGTATAATCCCGATTTTTTATTTTCAAAACTGCTTATTATTCCGTTTTTGCTTTTCGATGTCACAATGAAATCGTCAGGTAAAAACCGAATCGAATCTCCGTGGCTCATCCATACTTTTAAATCCTTTTTGATTTTATTAAACAGTCCCGATTTATTTATTATACTAATATACGTATGCCCGTATTCCCTTTGCTTTGCCTTGTGAATTTTGCCGCCCGAAAACTTTGCAATTAAATGAAAACCGTAACATAATCCGAGCACAGGAATTTTGTTTCCCCGTATAAAGTCGAGATTTTCCTTTGATAAAGCGGGGGAATCCTTCTCCAGCACGCTTGCAGGACCGCCGGATAAAATTACGCCCTTAAGATTTAAATTATTGTTTGAAGCTATAATGTCTTTAATACTTTCGTGGAAAGGATGTATTTCGCAATATACTCTGCTTTCACGGGTTTTCCTGGCTATTAATTGTGTATATTGTGAACCAAAATCCAGTATTAATATGAAATCGAATTTTTTCAATTTTTATTATATTTGTGTTTTGCTAAAATAACTGCCCCTTCTGCAGGAGTATGCATTCTTTTAACTAATTTTATATTCTCAAAATCTCTTCTTATTCTTTGCTCTAGAGATTTTGATAAAGCGTTCCCGGATTCAATTATGCTTCCTGAAAAAGCAAGTTTAATTTCCTTTTTGTGTTTTGTTTTTGAGGAAAAAATATTTATATGCTGCAAAAGTCCGCTGACAGCTTTATCGATAATTTCCAGAGCATCCCTGTCTTTTTTCCCCGCGAGCTCCAGCACAACAGGCGCAAGATTTTGAATATCAAATCCCCTGTGGTAGATGTGCCCTAAAACATTATTTTTATTTAAAGAAAATTTTTTTTCTATTTCAACCGACAGTTTGCTTTTAGATTTTCCTTTGTCGTATTCTTTTGTCAGATGCCTGAATGCATTTATCCCGATTTCATACCCGCTTCCGTAATCCCCTATAATCCTGCCCCATCCGCCGATTCTGAAATATTTTTTGTTAATTACTCCGTATAATATCGAACCTGTTCCGCAAATAAGTATTAACCCGTCTTCTCCTTTAAATGCTCCGTGTAAGGCGATTGCCGTATCGGATTCGACCGTAATATTTTTAACCGCGAGTGATTTAACCAGGATTTTTTTTAATTCATTCTTGTCTTTATTATCTCTTACTCCTGAAAGTCCTATGCAAATTCCCCGGCAATTACACATCAGCATATTTTTACTTTCAACAGAATCTTTAATGATTTTTATTAAATGATCCGAGATTGCTTTTTCCCCGTGAACGGAGAAATGAAGCGCCTTGTAAATTTTTCTGTAAATTGGTTTGTTATTTTTATCCGAAATTAATAACTCACACTTTGTACCGCCCGAATCAATTCCAATAAAAAAAATATTTTCATTCATATAAAAAATTAATCATTTTAATTGAAACTAAAAACTTATTTTGTAATAATAACAACATACCTGATATAAGGACTTGAAAAAGTTTAACCGAAAATGTAACTCACGAAAACAAAATAAGATTTACACCCGGGTCTTATAAACTTATTATTATATTGATAACGATTTTTTTACAAAAAAAGCTGAAAATTTACAATTTTTTTAACTGAAATATTTAAAAAATAACTTGCAATTATGATTCATTGCATTTATATTTAGCCAAGAATTTAGTTATTATGAAAAAAACTCTACTATTTGGTTATATTATTATTGTTTTATCTGCCTTTACGGGAATTCTCTTTGCGAGTTTAAGCCTGCAATATTTTACCGCAAAAACAAATTCTGACGGTGTCTTGATTGAATGGAAAACCAATGATGAAGGAGGCACGGCCAGATTTGAGATAGAGAGAAGCGCTACAAATCCCGATAACTTTATTTTTATAAAATCCGTTAATGCCACAGGCAATAATTCCTATTATTCTTATCAGGATAATTCTGTAAATTTCGGTCCGAATGAAGGTTCATCTATCTATTTTTACAGGTTAAAATGTGTTCAGCCGAACGGGAGTTATACATATTCAAATACAATATCGGTTGTTCATGCAATTTCAGGAATTAAAAATACCTGGGGCAGTATTAAAGCAATATTCAGATAGAGGTAAGCTAAAACATTTTTGTTGAGGACTTCTGAAAACTGTTACTTCCGGTTTCTTGAAGAAAGTATTATTTTTCAGAAGTTTTTAATTAAATAATAGAAGGAAAATTACTATGGCAGAAAGTACCAGAGTTCTAAATATCCCACCTGAAGAAATTGAAGCCGGAAAAACAATGGCTTTTGTTTCTTATTTAAGCGTTATAGTCGGCTTACCGCTTTTTATCATTCCTCTTGTAGTCGAAGATATGAAAAAAAATAAATTTACAATGTATCATACCGAACAGGCTATTGTTCTGTATATAATTTCCCTTATAGGCTGGGTTGCAGGTACAATAGGCTCGCTCGTATGTGTCGGAGCTGTTTTGTATTTGCTTGTTCTGCTTGCCTGGGTTTTCGGAATTATAGGCATTATAAATTCGTTTGGCGGGAAGATAACTCCTATTCCTTTATTCGGTCAGTTCGGAGAAAAATTTAATCTCGTAAAATAATTTTAAATTAACAGTTCTGTATTAAAAAATAATTATTAAATTTAAAGCAGGAGTAAACATGTTACTATCTATTTTATCTTTTTTGTTTTTACAGCGTGACCATGACGTAAGCGGGGGAGCTGCTGCAATCGTCGGTATTATTATGTTCTTAATATATGCCATCATACTTGTTGTGATGATTGCCGGATTGTGGAAGATTTTTGTAAAAGCCGGGAAACCCGGTTGGGCAGCTATTGTCCCGATTTACAATGTAATCATATTGCTCGAAATCGTAGGAAGACCGATGTGGTGGATCTTAATCTATCTTATCTGCGCTCCGATTGCTGCAATAATTATTTCGCTTGACCTTGCAAAATCATTCGGAAAAGATATCGGATTCGGAATCGGTTTGATAATTCTTCCGATAATATTTTACCCGATGCTCGGCTTCGGTTCTGCAACTTATGTCGGACCTTCAGCTGCACCAAAACCACAGGCATAAGATTTGAAGTATTCTAAGATTTTTGAAAATAGAAAAATCAAAGCGGCTGCGATTATTTTTATCGCAGCCGTTTGTATTTTGACTCTTTATCTTCTTAATCCGGCTGAGTATACTTATTACCCGACTTGCTATTTGTATCTTCTGACAGGAAAACTCTGTCCCGGCTGCGGAGGAATGAGAGGAATGCACCAGCTCCTTCACGGAAATATTATCGGAGCCCTGAAATTCAATTTGCTCCTGGCAGCCGTCGTTCCCGTTGGCACGTATTATTTACTTTCGGAATTTTCTGTCCTGTTATTGGGTAAACCCTTTCCGCATCTTCCGCATTCAAAAGCTGTATTCTATCCCGTTCTGTTTATAGTTGTACTCTATTGGATTCTGAGGAATCTGTAAAATGAAAACAGAATTCAGAATTCAAATAAAGAATTTAAAATTCAGAAAATGGAAAAAAGTCAGTTTATTTTTAGCTTCCTGATTTTATAACCTTATAACCTTATAACTTTATAAAATTCCCGCTCTTCTACTGACTTCTGACTCCTGACTTCTGAATTCTCTTTAATAAATCCATTTATTTTTAAATATATTATGAGGTTCATATTTGTTAAATTGCACTAAATTAAAAGGAAAAGATGTTTCAAAAACTCGAAAAAGTAAAAGAGAGATATCACGAAATTGCAGAATTGCTGGCTAAGCTTGAAACTATAAATGACCAGAAAGAATTCAGAAAACTGTCCAAAGAATATTCCGATTTAACTGATATTGTAGTATCTTACGATTCATATCTCGAAACAGAAAAGAGTATTGAGGAAAACAGGAAATTGCTTTATGAAAGTCCTGATCCCGAAATGAAAGAACTCGCAAAAGAAGAAATGGAATCTCTTGAATTAAAACGCAGTGAACTCGAATCCAGAATAAAGGAGCTTCTTGTTCCCAAAGACCCTAACGATGATAAGAATGCAATTCTCGAAATCCGTGCAGGCACCGGAGGAGACGAAGCATCGCTTTTTGCCGCGGAGCTTTTCAGAATGTATAACAGGTATTTTGAAACTAAGGGATGGAAGGTCGAACTTATAGATTTTAACGAATCCGCAATTCCCGGAGGACTTAAGGAAGCAGTTATTAACGTCGTAACCAAAGGTGCTTACGGCGAACTGAAATATGAAAGCGGTGTTCACCGCGTTCAGCGCGTACCCAAAACTGAAGCAAACGGCAGGGTGCATACATCTGCCGCATCGGTTGCCGTGCTGCCCGAAGCGGAAGATTTCGATGTTGAGATAAACGAAAATGACCTGAAAATAGATGTCTTTCGTTCCGGCGGCGCAGGAGGGCAAAATGTCAATAAAGTGGAAACAGCAATAAGAATTACTCACATTCCGACTGGCAGTGTCGTGCAGTGCCAGGATGAGCGCTCTCAGTTGAAAAATAAACTGAAAGCCATGAAGGTTCTGCGCTCCAGATTGTATGAACTCGAACTCGAGAAACGCGATAAGGAAGTTTCTGATAAAAGAAAACAAATGGTGAAATCAGGCGACAGGAGCGATAAAATCAGAACATACAATTTTCCCCAGAACCGCCTGACCGACCACAGAATTGGATTAACGCTTTATAATCTCAGTGATGTGATGGAAGGCGATATTGAGGAAATAATAGATAAATTAAAAACCGCGGACCGCGCCGCAAGACTCGCAGATGCACAGGACTACAAATCGTAAAATTCTTTTAATCAATTTGTAACATTTTATATATTTTTTTCGTCTATCCAATATGAGAGTATATTTACTTATTTCCGTATTTATCGCTAACATAGCATTCGGTTTTTCAGCCGGTGACACTTCTTTGTTCAAAGTAAATACAAATCTTGATATCGTTATCAATAAGTATGAAGATGCAAATATCAAAATTGACGGGGCACTTGACGAACCTATCTGGAAAAAATTACCGCACCTCGGAAATTTTTGCGAAGTCGAACCGCACGAAAAAGCCAAACCCGAAGTTGAAACAGAAGTTATGATGTTCTATGATAACGATAATCTCTATCTTGGCTTTATATGTCATGAAAATGATATGAGCAAACTTAGAAAAACTCTTGCAGACAGGGATAAAATGTTCAGCGATGACTGGGTTGGATTTATTATGGATACTTACAACGAAGGTAAACAGGCATATGAAATATTTACAAATCCTCTCGGTATTCAGGGAGACCTTATGTGGACTGCTCCGGGCAATGAAGACGCAACTTACGACGCAGTCTGGTATTCAGCTGCTAAAATATATAAAGATAAATGGACTGCGGAATTTGTAATACCATTTAAAACACTCAGATTCCCAAATAAGGAATCACAGGAATGGAGATTCCATCTAATCAGAACAAGACCCCGTGAAAACCGCTACCAGTATTTCTGGGTGCCTATTTCCAGAGATGACCCGACACTCTTTACCCATTATGCTGTATTAAAAGGAATTAAAAACATTAAAGCAGGAAATAATCTCGAAGTATTGCCTTATGCTCTGAGCTCCCAGTCAGGCGCAATATCCGATAACGCAAACTCAGATTCAAAATTTGATAATGAAAAAATAAAAGGACAGGTCGGCATAAATTTAAGATACGGAATTACTTCTAACCTCACTGCGGACTTTACTCTTAATCCGGATTTTTCACAGGTTGAATCGGATGCCGCACAGATAGACGTGAATAATCCTTACGCACTGTATTACACGGAAAAGAGGCCTTTCTTTATAGAAGGAAATGCCATGTTCAATTCGCCATCTACATTAGTTTATACAAGGGCAATTAACAACCCGCTCTCTGCATTCAAAATGACCGGTAAAATAGGTTCGTATGATATCGGTTTTATATCGGCCTATGACAGGAACTCACCGTTTATATTGCCGTTCGAGGAAAAAAGCGTTACACTGTTTACAAATAGAAAATCACTTTCGAATATCCTTCGCATAAAAAAAAGCCTTGGTAAAGACGATTCATATATCGGATTTATCTATACCGACAGGGAAGTAAGCAAAGACAATAATAAATTTCTGGATGTCGACGGCTATAATCGCGTTTTCGCTGTTGACGGGAATTACAGATTTCTGCAGAATTATTCCTTTACGTTTCAGTTAACAAAATATATTACAAAAGAAATCAACTACCCCGATTACTACGATACAAGTAAATTTTATAACGGAAAATATACTTCCGCACTTGACGGTGAAAGCTATTCGGGATTAGGCGGTTCTGCATCCTTTGCCCGCAGTGCTAGACACTGGAACTTTTCATTTGATTACGGTAATGCATCACCCGTTGCAAGACGTGACGACGGGTACATAACAACAAATAATTTCGGCAGGTTCAGCACAAGCCAGGTGTATACTTTTAATCCGGAAACTAAACTTATAAACAGGATTGAACCGGGATTTTATGCAATGGTAAGACACGATTATGACGGCAGGATGAGAGAGCTGTTTGTCGGACCCCAGATTAATATTTCATTTGCCAAACAGATATACCTGTACTCCCAGCTGTATTTGGTCAATAACGAACAATACGGAGGTGTCTATCATCAGGGCGCTCACAGGTTTAATCTTAATCTGAACGTTAACACATTCGATAACCTCACAGGCGGTGCGTATCTGGCATTGGGAAAATTTATTGTCCGTGATGAAACAAATCCCTATATAGGATGGGGATATAATCTTGAGCTTTGGCAGACAATTAAACTTTTCGACAGGCTCGTGCTTGAAAATGACTGGAATTATTATGAAGTTGCAAAAAGCTACGGAGGGGAAAAAGTTTATGCGGGATATATATTCAGAAATAAATCGACATACCAGTTTAATAAAAACATATCTCTTCGCCTTATCACCCAGTATGACTTGTTTTCACAGAATTTTAATCTTGACCCGCTCTTCAGCTATAAACTGAATCCTTTCACAATATTCTATATCGGCTCTACTTATAATTACGATAATATTGATAACTCAATGGGAATTGCACGCTATGTCCTTTCGGGACGCCAGTTCTTCCTGAAATTCCAGTACCTCTGGAGAATGTAATTAAAGCAGAATTCAGAATCCGGAAGTCAGTATTCAGAAGTTTTAGTAAACATTTATGATTCATAATTCAGAATTCATAATTTCTCTTAAGCTCTCCTTTGCGTGTCCATTGCGTTCCTTTGCGGTTAAAGCTCTAATAGTTTGTTATTTAATAATTATGTTAAAAAAAGTATATTAATAAAAAAAATGAAAAGGATTTTTTATTTTTTTATATTTATATTTTTCCTTGCCAATATTTCTTTTTCCCAGGAAATCAAAACCCGCCAACCCGTTGATTCCGTTGGCTTTGCAACTAAACCCGCGCAGATGGATGAACTGATGCAGCGTGTACTTAAAACAATGGAAGCAAAAGAAGAGTTTTATCCCGGGGTTGAAGGGCCGCTGATGTGGAAAGTCGCAATTTCCCCTCACGATGATTATACTTATGTCGGTTATCTGTATCCCGAATTGCTTTTTAATGTAAAAGCTAAAACTGTAATTCTTATCGGGGTTTGCCACAAGGCAAAATTATTCAATCTCGAAAATAAAATTATATTTGATTCATATCCAAACTGGAAAATGCCTTACGGAAATGTTCCTGTCTCATCGCTTCGCGAAGAAATAATTTCAAAACTTCCGGAAGATACTTACATCGTTCACGATTCAATGCAGGCACTCGAACATTCAACCGAAGCAATTATTCCCTTCCTCCAGTATTATAACCGCGACGTGGAAATCGTCAGCATACTTGTTCCTTATATGCCTTATGATAAAATGAACGAAATCGCTGAACCCCTTGCCAATGCTATATTCTCTGCCGTTAATGAAAAAAACATGAAATGGGGAAAAGATTTCTCCATAGTAATTTCTTCCGATGCAGTTCACTACGGTGATGAGGACTGGGGCGGAAAAAATTATGCTCCCTACGGCTCGGATACAATCGGATATCAGAAAGCAGTCGGACACGAGCACGAAATAATTGATAACTGCCTTGCAGGAAATGTTCAGCAGGATAAAATAAAAAAGTTTGTGGGTTATACAGTAGATGATAATAATTTCAAAGACTATAAATGGACTTGGTGCGGAAGGTATTCCGTTCCGTTCGGATTGCTAACATCTTTTTACCTGCAGAAATTATTTGATATAAAATTAACCGGTACGCTTGTCGGATACGCCACAAGCCTTGACCATCCTCACATTCCCGTGTCTGATATCGGAATGGGAGTTACTGCTCCCGCAAATATCCGTCACTGGGTCGGCTATCCCGCAATAGGATACAAATTATAATTAGTAAATAATAATTAGCAAAAAAATTTTATTTATAATTTATACTTCATATTTACTCTTCTACCATTGTTCCCAATCCCCTGATTGGGAACATTGAAACATTATAATACTTTAGTTTCATTCGTGCATCCTTCATTACCCTTTGTGCTTCTTCGTGTACTGCTCTTCTGCACTGACTTTTTACACTATAAAGCACCTGAAATTTACCCCCAAAAAATATTTTTATAAACTTGAAAAAATAACTTGCATATTAATATAATAGTTATTATGTTTATCTAAATTAAATTATAATTAAGATATGTTAACTATGTTATTCTTATTATAATTTTTATACTAAACTAAAACAAACTACAATGAAACGCTTTAATGCCTATGTTTTTATAGTAGTAATGGTTTTTTCCCTTACGGGAACAGCTTTTTCCCAGAAAGGGATTTTTTTCCTCGAAGTTGGAAACCGCAAAATGATGGATTCCCGTTACCAGGAAGCAATTACGAATTTTGATAAGGCTATTGAATTAAATGCAGAATTTACAGAGGCTTATTTTAATAGAGGATGCGCATATCTCGAGCTTGGCTTCCACGGTTACGCTATTCAGGACTTCTCAAAATCAATTGAACTCGACCCAACCGACGCAGCAGCATATATTAATAGAGGCAATGTTTATTACGAAATGTTCGATTACAAAAATGCCATAGCCGACTTCAGCAAGGGGCTTGAACTCCAGCCGGATGATGTCGATGCTATATACGACCGAGGACTTTGCTATGAGGGCCTAAAGCAGTACGATGCCGCTTTAAACGATTTTAAATATGTCCTTAAACTCAATCCCGACTATTCTTCGGCTTATTCCGGCATCAGCGATGTTTACGCCGAAACAAAACAGCTTGACCTTGCAATTACCAATATTACGAAATCAATCAGCCTGAATCCCGGTGATGCCGAATCGTATTTCAAGCGCGCCGGCTATAATAAGGAATCAAAAAAGTATGGTGCCACGCTCCAGGATTTTAATGATGCAATAAAATATGACCCCGAAAACCCGGTATCCTATATTGGCAGGGCGGAAATGTATAATGAACAGGGACTATTTGCAAAAGCGCTGGAAGACCTTGATTATGCGCTGGGACTGAATCCCGAGCTTGCTAATGCTTACTGCGAAAGAGGTATTTCGTACTTCAACCTGAAACAGTATGATAAAGCCCTCGTGGATTTGAATCACTATATGGAGCTGAATGCGAAGAATCCCGTTGCATATAAATACCGCGGACTTGTTTACTTCAATACCGGCAATTATCAGGACGCAGTAAACGATTTAAAAAAAGCAATATACCTGAATCCGACTTACGGATTTGAATTAACGGAAAAGATAAATACGGCGACCGAAAAAATCCAGCTCGCCGCCGCAAGTAAAAAATAGTAAAATAATTTGACACAATATTGTCATCCCGTGATGTTCTTGCACGGGATCCCGTTCTTAACATAACAATACTGAATACTGAATAATGTTGTTCTATCGTTCTTATTCTGAATTCTGACTTCTTAAAAGAGCATTTTTTTTCATAATAACTGTCACGCAATCCCGGGTGTTTTTGAAGAGTTCACCCGGGATTTTTTTTAGTGCATTTCACCACTAAAACACGAAGAAACTAAGTCTCTAACTCAAAAGACTCTATAGACTCAACAGACTCTACACACTGCTCTTTCTTCCTCCATTTATTTTACATTTTAATACAGGTATATTATTCAGATTAAATTCAATCGATAAAAAAACAAAAATG
Organism: Ignavibacteriota bacterium; assembly: GCA_003158365.1. Lineage (GTDB taxonomy): Bacteria > Bacteroidota > Ignavibacteria > Tepidaquicellales > Tepidaquicellaceae > FEN-1279. The sequence goes on from PMIW01000197.1 coordinate 12,520, forward strand.
AATAAACAAAATATATTCAGGGATGTTTGCAAATTCCTTTCCGGTGCTTTCTTTGTAACCGCAGGCGCAAGCTGGTATTTAGCATATTATAATATAGCAGTCCCTGTTTTGGGATTAAATATGTCGCCCGGATTTCTGAAAATCCGCGGCTTCCTCCATTTCGCACTGTTTTTACTATCCTTCTATTTCGGCTATATCAGAAAACAAAAGGATATATAAAACCTCAACTCTTACTCTATAACTCTACACATGCGCTCTCTGCATCCTCGATTTTTGAGGTCGCCGTGGTGACCGCCGTGGCAGACTCTTTTACCTCCTGATAAAAAGTTCTAAAAACCGCATTCGCGGTTTCCTGTTAATAGAATAGAATTCAAAAACATATAAAACCACGTCAGTGGTTTCCCCTTAATTTAAATCATATAAAAAAATTATTCTGCCGGGCAGCCACTATCGTGGTTGTTCTTTCTTTGTATTTCATTTCCTATTAACAAAAAACCACTGACGTGGTTTTTTTCCCCTGTGTCGCGTAGTCTCCTTCTCTTCAAGGGACTCCCGACACAACCAAATTCTTTAAGCTCTATCCACTCTTATCTGTTTCACCTGCGTTATCTGTGTTCTATTGCTCTTTTCCCCTTGTTTTTCAATCCTCTACACCATATATTAATATGGTATATTTCGTTCTTTTAAAAATCCGACCTTCGGCTGTGTCTCTTTTGACCCCGTGTAACAGCGGTAACATTTTTGTAACACGCGTTACAGCGTATCTTGTATATAAATATAGGTATTACGGACTTTTTGTAACATTGTAACGTTTTTTTTTATTCACTTTGTTACAACAGCCCAAAACCTTCGATTTCTGCCTGTTTTTGCACAAGTGATACAAATGTGATACAAAAGTGATACACTTTTTTTTCACTTTTATAAAAACCGCCGTTTTCTTTGCAAAATCGCAATAGTGATACAAAAGTGATACAAAAGTGATACACTTTTTTTTTATTATTCTTAGTGTTCATAATGACTTAGTGTTTCTGCACTGTTAATCAATAACTCTTATTTTATTTCAATAAACAATTAGTTTTTTTATATTAAGTTTAATACAAATCAACAGTAAAAATATGATAGGAAAAGTTAAGACTAAATATGTTTGCCAGAATTGCGGTTATTCGACACCTCGCTGGACCGGTAAATGCCCGGAATGCGGGAACTGGAATACATTCGTCGAGGAAATAATCGAAACCGATAAAAGGAAACTGAGTAAGACATCTTCAATCAAGTCAAAATCTGCTGAACTGAAAAATATCTCGGAAGTAATAAATTCAAATGAGACAAGATTCAAAACAGGCATAGATGAACTCGACAGGGTGCTCGGAGGCGGAATTGTAAACGGCTCCGTGATTTTAATCGGCGGCGACCCTGGAATAGGGAAATCGACTCTGATGCTGCAAATAGCCGATAAGCTTGACGGAAAAAAGATTTTATATGTAAGCGGAGAGGAATCTGCAACGCAGATAAAACTTCGCTGTGAAAGACTACAATATGATTTACATAACTTTTTAATCCTTTCCGAAACAGACCTTGAAATTATTACAGCCGTTATAGAAAATGAAAGACCCGATATAGTAGTTGTTGATTCAATTCAAACTGTTTACCGTCCTGAAATAGAAAGCTCTCCGGGTACGATAACACAATTACGTGAATCTACTTCCCTACTTATAAAAATTGCTAAGAATTATAATATTCCCACTTTTATTGTCGGACACATTACAAAAGACGGTACAATTGCAGGACCTAAAGTTCTGGAACACATGGTGGACGTGGTATTGCAGTTCGAAGGCGAGCGGACGCATTTTTACAGAATCCTGAGAAGCATGAAAAACCGATTCGGCTCTACGAATGAAATCGGAATTTTTGAAATGACCGATATGGGCTTGAAGGAAGTACCGAACCCGAGCGAAGTTTTCCTTTCCCAGAGAAATTACGGAGCTTCGGGATGCATTATTTCAGCGGCAATAGAAGGTACACGCCCAATTCTTATCGAAGTACAGGCACTTGTTACAGCAACCAGCTACGGCATCCCGCAAAGGACTTCGATGGGCTTCGATTACAAGCGTACAAATATTCTTATTGCCGTGCTTGAAAAAAAACTCGGACTGTTTTTAAATAAATTTGATATATTTTTAAACATTGCAGGCGGAGTAAAAATCGACGAACCGGCAATTGACCTTGCTGCTGCTGCAGCTGTATATTCTTCATACAAAGATATCCCTGTTGATTCGGAAACAGTTATACTTGGTGAGGTCGGGCTTGCAGGAGAAATAAGAACAATCCCGGGCATAGAAAAAAGAATTAACGAAGCGTCGAAACTCGGATTCAAAAAAATTATCGTTCCAAAGAACAATTTAAAGAATATAAATGTTAGCAAGTATAAGATTCAAATCTTGGGAGTCGAAAAAATTAAAGACGCAATATCGCTGTTAGTTTGAAAGTTATAGAGTTTAAAATTCAAAATTTATAAGATTTTTTTATTAAAATTTAGAACTTATAACATATATATTTATTAAACGCATAACTTTAAAACATTATTGCTCTTTTACTTTATAACTTTATAACCTTATAAACTTTATAACTTAAGTATGGTAAAAAAATTTACAACTCTTTACAGGCACATTATAGATGAGGAAAGAAAAATTCCCGAAGCAACAGGACAGCTTTCGGATTTATTATACGATATAGCCCTTGCATGCAAGGTAATTTCACTGGAAGTTAACAGGGCAGGACTTATTGATATACTCGGGTTCACAGGGCAGGAGAATGTTCAGGGAGAAGCAGTGAAGAAACTTGACGTATATGCTAACGAAATTTTGACACACGTAATGAGAATAGGCGGTCATGCCTGCGCAATATGCTCTGAAGAAGATGAAAATTTTATACCATTTGCAGACCAGTATTTTAAGCAGGATATTTTGAATAAATACATAGTTCATTTCGACCCTCTAGACGGTTCTTCCAATATAGATGCGAACATATCAATCGGAACCATATTTTCAATTTACAGAAGAGTGTCAAAAAACGGACCCGCAACGCTTGAAGACTGCCTGCAGTCGGGACTGCGCCAGGTTGCCGCAGGATATGTTGTCTACGGTTCAAGTACAATTATGGTTTACACTGCGGGCAAAGGTGTTCACGGGTTTACACTTGACCCATCCGTCGGGGAATTTCTGCTCTCATATGAAAACATGAAAATCCCGAAGAAGTCAAAAACATATTCCATTAATGAAGGAAATTTTTCAAAATGGAATGACGGAGTTAAAAACTATATCAACTTTTTAAAAGAAAACGATAAAGAAACTTCAAGACCATATACATCAAGGTATGTCGGATCTCTTGTTGCGGATTTTCACAGGAACTTACTCTACGGAGGAATATTTTTATATCCTGCCGATGAAAAAAATAAAAACGGAAAACTGCGCTTGATGTATGAGGCAAATCCGCTTAGTATGATAGTAGAGCAGGCAGGAGGCAGGGCAACAAACGGTATAAAAAGAATTGTCGAAATTCAGCCGACGGAATTGCACCAGAGAACACCGCTTTTAATAGGAAGTGAAGAAGACGTACTAATTGCTGAAAAATTTCTTGAACAGAAATAAAATCAATTTGGTTTTTTAAGCAAAGTATTATTCCTGAAATCGGAAATGTTTTTCTGATTTATCTCAACGCTTATCTGTAAAGAATTATCATACGATTTGATTACTATGTTATCCAGTATATTTTCCGCAGCAGAAGATTTCTTTTCCTTCTTTGTGTTTGAACTTAACTTTACAAGTGCTATCATTCCGTTCATAAGCTTTCCGAATGTGTCTGCACTTCTGCTGTCAACGCATTCAAACTGAACAATAAATTTCATATCATCTTTCATCTTGCCTGAAAGAATAAAAGAATTTATGTTCTTATACATATCGCTCAATATTTTATCTTCCGCAGTATTGACCGAATCACCTTTTACTTTTGCCGAATCAGGAATCTCAAATTTGCCCGAGGTTTCTGAAGATTTCGATTGCATAAAATTAGCTAATATTCCCCGTATAAATGCTTTTTCTGTTGTAATCATCCATATGTTTTCTTTGTAAACAATCGCATCTATTGCGCTCAGCAAATCCTTGTTTTTCATCAGGCCCGAGTTTACTGAAGTATCCGTCACAGCTATCATTTCATCGATTCTGCTTAAATAGTTACTTGCGCATAAAGTGTAATTATCTTTGAAGAAGAAATATAAATCATTTCCTTTATACATATAAATGCTTGTGCCGTCAGGTTTAACTGTTTTTTTAAAGAGTGTATCTTTAACAATAAAATTATCGAGTTTAGCTTTATCGAAAACTCCTTTCAGCACAAGAGCATTTTCTCCAAGCCACGCATTTGAAAAATATAATTCATCTATTCCTTCTGATATTGATGCACCTGTAGCAAGTTTAAATGTTGAAAGAAGACTGCCGAAATTTCTTTCTGCATTCAATATGGAATCTGAAACATTCTCTTTCCAGAATCCTGTCGTTCTCATTGCTTTGAAATTCATGTACATAACGAACTGGGGAGATTCCTGAAGCAGAGGAAGTGTGGCTTTTACCGACAATGGAAGCTTCTCCGGATTCGGTTTATTTGTACAAGAAAACAAAAGGAGAAAAAAGAAAATGGTAAATAAATAATAATATTTTTTCATACAAGTAGCGTTACGAAACTGGGGATTCATAACGAGAAAAAATTATGACTCACCGGTTACGAAGCCCCAGCTTCGTAACCATATTAAATTAATAATCTTTTTTATTAAAATACCATATCGAAAGGGAAACCATAATCCCTATAAATAATAAAGAAGTGATTATAGGCTGAACAGAGCCAAGTGACTCCCCTTTGATTGAATTCTCGCATAAATCTGCTAGGTCCCAGGGTTTAGGTAAAATGTAATAAAAGAATTTTATTATAAATTCGGTAACTGCGTTAAATGAAAAAAACTGCTCGCCCTTTTTTGTCACTTCATTCAGTAAATAAAATATCCATGAAAAAGGAAAGAAAAGTATCAGGTTTATAAGGATATTTAAAATAGTGTTTTTAGTCAGCAGACCTATTAATATCACAAATGAATATAATGTCAGAAATATAAACGTAAACCATACAATGGAATATAAAAATGGTACGTGCCAGATACCTGTTTTAACAGAAACAATTATCCAGATTGTCCCAAGCAGAAATAACGAAGATAAAAAAGCAAATGCAGTGCCTGCAAGCAAATGCCCTAAAACGATTTTAGTCCTGCTGATTGGTTTTGATAACAATAAATCTATGTGACCCTTTTGCAGCATTGACGGAATAAAGGATGAAACTATTATCAGGTAAAATGCAATCATCATGAACATCGGTATTTTTGATGTAATATTCGACTCGAAAAAAATCACTGCGCTCCTGTAATCGGCATTACCGCCCGAAGCCTCAAGAAATGTAAGCATTCCCGCCACACTATCATTTGTTGCCGCAAAAACTATGAAAAGTATAATAAGTGAGAAGAATAAAAATATCGAAAGAATTATTTTCTTTGCCAGTGCCTCTCTTATTATTCCGGATATAAATGTAATTAATTCCATATTATAATTTATGTTCAATCAGGTTAATAAATTTACTTTCGAGCGTGATTTTTTCTTTCGAAACGCTTTGTATCATTATATTTTTTGACCTCAGAAAATCAATAATCGTATTTACTTCTTCAAGATTGTTGGCAGGAATAAGGAAATTATTTCTGCTTTGTATAACAGCTTTATAATTGTTCATCAGGGAATTATACACTTCATCAGTTAGTCCGCTTGTTATGAATGCATAGCTGTCGGTTGATGTGATATCCTCGACTCTTCCCTCTTTTATCAGCTTTCCTTTATTTAATATAGCGACCCTGTCGCAAATCAATTCCGTTTCACTGAGCAAATGTGAATTCAGAAATATTGTTTTACCCTGTGATTTCAGGTTCAGCAGCACATCCCTGATTTCTTTTCGTCCTATCGGGTCAACCCCGTCAGTCGGTTCATCAAGGAAAATCAAATCAGGATTATTTATCATTGCCTGAGCAAGTCCGATTCTCTGCATCATTCCCTTTGAATATTTTCTGATTTTTACTTTTGCCCATTCTTTCATCCCTACAATATTCAGATACTCTGCTGATTTAAGTTTTACATCCTCGCTGCTCATTCCGCTTAATTTGCCGAAATGGTGCAACACCTGCTCTCCCGTAAAATAATTCGGAAAACTGTGATTTTCAGGAAGATACCCTATTCTTGTTTTTGTCTTGACATCATTTAAATCCTTGTCGAAAAGCTTACCGCTTCCCGATGTAGGAAATGTAATTCCAAGCAAAACCTTTATCAGCGTTGTTTTTCCGGCACCATTAGGACCGAGAAGTCCGAATATTTCACCCTCCCCGATTTCAAAAGATACCCCGTCAAGTGCAAGAATTTTCTTTGCAGAAAAGTTTCTCGACGAATACTCTTTTTTTAAATTATCTATCGTTATTACGGACATATATTAATATATTTTTATTTACAATCTTATATCATTATTTAATGCGTCAATTACATTCTGAATGTGGTCAGTCAGTTCCATGCCGATTTCAGAAGCGCCTTTTTTAATATCATCGCGGTTTACTGTTCTAGCAAATGCCTTATCTTTCATTTTTTTAACAACACTTTTCGGCTCAACATCATTCATTCCACCCGGTTTCATCAAACTGTATGCGACTACAAACCCCGTAATTTCATCGCAGGCAAAAAGATATTTCTTTACTATGGAATCTCGCGATTCATTTGTTCTGTCAGGGTAGGCATGGCTCAATATAATTTTAATAAAAAAATCATCGAAACCTGCTTCTTTTAATATTGGTACAGCAGTATTCGGGTGAGTTTCAGGATACATTTCCCAGTCGAGGTCGTGGAGCAATCCCGCTGCTGCCCATAGTTCCTCGTTTTCTCCGAGTTTCTTTGCGTAATGCCGCATGCATGATTCGACAGCATAGCAATGCTTGCGGAGATTTATATTTTGGATGTACTTGTTTAAAAGTTCTTGGGATTTTTCAATTATATTATCCATATTATTTTTTTAAATTAAACTCAAGTACCTGAAAATACAAAAATGAATTTAATTTGAAATTAAGTAAAATACTTTTTAAATTCCTCTAATTCTTTTTTGCTTATCCTATCTGGCTTTTCACCTTCTTTATAAAGCAACTGGTTTATGTTTTTACCTTTTGTCGTAAACGGATTCAGTTCTTTCCAGAAATCTTCCGATTTTTTCACTTCACATCCGCAAATCTTTGCCAGTCGTTGAATCTCCGCATCCGAAGACACGATTGTCAGAGAGTTTTTTTTGTAATTATCCTCAATATATTTTTTGATAACCTCATCGGCTGTTTTCTTACCCGAATATTCTACATTATTTCTTTTAATATTTCCAAACCCGTCAAACACAAAAATCAGTTTAAAATTTTTGTTTACCTTTGATTTTACGGATTCTATCAGAGTTAGTTGTGCAGATTCGGCACTCTCTGAAAATAATCTTTTTATTTCGGATATTTTATGAATTAAGTTATTTGAATCTATTATAATAGTTTTCAAAATTTACTGTTAAATTTAAACTTTCAACTTTAGAACTTTTACGGTCTTATTCGGTTCGGACGTCTAACATACGGAATTGCTTCTCTTATATGTTCGAGATTGCAAATCCAGCTCACGAGTCTTTCTATTCCGAGCCCGAATCCTGAATGCGGAACACTTCCGAACTTTCTTAAATCAAGATACCACTGAAATTCTTCAAGAGGTAAGTCGTGCTCTTTAATTCTTTCAAGAAGAAAATCGTAATTGTCTTCTCTTTGCGAACCGCCGATAATTTCACCGAATCCTTCCGGAGCAAGCACATCTACACCAAGTGCTATATCCCGGTTTTCAGGGTCACGCTTCATATAAAATGCTTTCGCCTGCACAGGCCAGCGATGAACCATTACAGGTTTATCAAAATCTTCTACAATTGCTTCTTCGTGCGGAGCGCCGAAATCCTCACCCCACGGAAACGGGCGGATTTGCTCTTCCCCTTCAGATGTTTTCTTAATCAAAGCAATGTCTTTTTTTCTTAATATTTCTATAGCTTCATCATAAGTTATTCTCGGAAAAGGTTTCTTTACCTTTTCGAGTTTTGATATATCCCTCTGCAATATCCCCAAATCACCTGCTTTATTTTTAATAACCCTTTGAACAACATATTCGAGAAAGTCTTCAATCAAATCCATATTATCATTCAAATCATAATAAGCCATCTCAGGTTCCATCATCCAGAATTCCGTGATATGCCTGCGTGTCATTGAATTTTCAGCCCTGAAAGTCGGTCCGAGTGTATATACTTTACCCAGTGCCATAGCACCGGACTCGGCATAAAGCTGTCCTGATTGAGACAAATATGCTTTTCCCAAATCAAAATAATCTGTCGAAAATAATGTCGATGTACCTTCGCATGCATTTGGCGTGAAAATAGGTGTATCAAATAATATAAAACCGTTATTATACATATATTCGCGGACTGATTGAATAATCTCGTTTCGTATTCTGAGTATTGCGGCCTGACGTGTTGAGCGAATCCACAAGTGCCTGTTGTCACCCAAAAATTCTATTCCGTGTTCTTTGGGAGTAATGGGAAACGGTTCCGAAATCTGAACTATTTCCAATTCTTTTATCTGAAGTTCAAATACATTTTCTTTTTTCGGATGTTGGGACACAGTTCCTGTTACTATAACGGAAGATTCCTGAGTAAGCTTTGAAAAATCTTCCCATACTTTTTCCGATACTTCTTTTTTGGAAACCACTCCCTGAATTATACCCGTTCCGTCCCGTAACTCCGGAAACATAAGCTTTCCCGATGAACGAATATTATAAAGCCAGCCTTTTATCGTTATTTCCTGACCAACGTACTGTGAAATTTTATCTATATAGACCCACATAATAAATAGTAATTAATAATTAGTAATTAGTAAAATCTTTTTAATTTAAAAGTTTATATTAAAACTTGCTAATTTGCCTCTTTGGAACAAACCTATTTTAACTTTATTATCTACATTGAAATCGTATAAGTGTGCATCTACATAGGCATCTGCCAGATTTACGAGATAAAACATAGCAAAATATAATAGGTTCTGGTCACGCAAATCTCTGTAAGATTCCCTTAATCTCTTATATCTGTCATCTCCATTTAGATTACCATTAGTCTGTGAATTTGCATACAGGTCCCTGTAATCCAGAAATTTGCTGTTATTATAAAAGAATAAAAAACCAAGCGACCCCCCGATAGCTGCTATTATAGGCAGTTTCCAGTAAGACTCGTTATATAATTGTCCGAGTCCCGGTAATATAGCTGAAAGTACAACTGCCTTCCAGGGAGACTTAGTCATCACAAATTTCACATTCTTTTTCTTCAAAGAATCGCTTGCGGTTTTCTTTATAACAGTATCCTTAAAGAACGGTGAGTCACTTTTAACCGTCGAATCCAGTTTCAGAAAATTTGTATCAAATTTTTGCAAAAGGGATTGCGATTTCGCTTCACCCGTAAATAATGTATTAAAAATTAAACAAGTTAAAAGCAAAATAAAAAAAGCATCCCGTTTTAACAAGATGCTCGATTTTAGTTCGATAAACTTTTTCGGGAATTTCAATTTAGTTAAGGAGTCTTATTTTGTTGTTGATTGTTATCTCCTGTATTTCCCTGATTATTCTGCTGTTCACCACCCGGCGATTGCTGAGTCGGAGGTGTAACAGGTGTTCTTTGAGGCATTTGCTGTGTACCGCTGTTCTTTTGAATAATACTTTCAACATCCTTACCGCTTTTACTTATATAAATATTCAGCAATAAAGAAGCCAAAAGGAATATAACAGCAAGCACAATTGTGGATTTTGATAAAAAGTCCGATGTTCTTCTTGCCCCAAACATTGTGGATACGCCTGACCCACCTACCAAACCTGATAGTCCGCCGCCTTTTGATGACTGCATCAATACAACAGTCATTAAAAGCACGCAAACTACTATCAATATGAAAATAAAAAATGTCACCATAGTGTATAAAAATACTTTTCATTTATAATAAATTCAAGTCAGAAGAAAGTAAAAAGGCCGTTAATGGTTATATGCTATAAAATTTCAATAAACAGGAATTTAAAGGCACATATTGAATCTTAATCATTTATTATCCTTCTATTTTGCACAGATTTCGAACTAATAATTACTTAATTTTGGTTTAATAAATAATAAATATATAATGGAAAAAGAAAAATTTTTAATCAAAAACGAACTGGTTTCATCGGACGAAACCGTAAATATTATCAATCCATACTCTTCTGAAATCGTAAAACAGGTTTATAAATCAAATTCGGAACATATTAATATTTCACTGGATTATCTGACTGAAACATTTGCAAAATTCAGAAAGACACCTGCCTACCTCAAAGCCTCTTTACTGGCAGTGATTTCAAATAAAATTAAACAAAGAAAAGAAGAATTAGCATATTTAATGACCCTTGAAACAGGAAAACCAATAAAACTTTCCCGTATAGAAGTGGACAGGGCAGTTTTTACTTTTGAAACCGGTTCCGAAGAAGCACGGAGAATAGATGGAGATGTAATTCAAATCGACCAGCTTAAAGGCGCAGAAGGAAAATTCGGGATAATAAAAAGATTTCCGCTTGGACCAATATTTGCAATAACGCCCTGGAACTTTCCAATAAATCTTGTTGCGCATAAAATTTCCCCTGCACTTGCATCGGGAAATGTTGTTTTACTTAAACCTGCATCTTCATCACTTTGTTGCGGACTTGAAATCGGAAAAATAATCAAAGAAGCCTCTGAAGAAGTCGGACTTGAATATTGTCCGGTAAATGTAATTACTTCATCAGGAAATGAAGTTGATAAATTCGTCTCTGATAAAAGGGTTAAGATGGTGAGTTTCACAGGAAGTCCTCTAGTAGGATGGAATCTGAAGAAAAAACTTTCCATGCAAAAAATTTCTCTGGAACTCGGAGGAAATGCAGGTGTAATTGTAGATGAAACAGCAAATTTAAAACTTGCAGCGTCGAAAATTGCATTGGGGGCATTTGCACACGCAGGTCAGAGCTGTATTTCAGTGCAGAGGGTTTTTGTTCATAAAAATATTTACAGAGAATTCGAGAAGCTTCTTATAGGAGAAGCAAAAAAAATAAAATTCGGAAATCCATTCGAGGATGATACTCTTGTCGGTCCGATGATTAATGAGGCGGAAGCAAAACGTGTCGAGCAGTGGATTGAGGAAGCTGAAGAAACAGGCGGAAAAATTTTGTCAGGGGGAAAAAGAAATAATGCAATGCTCGAACCGACTATAATTTCAAACGCAAAGAAGGAAATAAATGTAAATGCAAAAGAAGTATTTGCTCCTTTAATGACTTTAAATGAATTTGATAATTTCAAACAAGCTGTCAAAGAAGTAGATGATTCGGAATTCGGGTTGCAAGCAGGTGTTTTCACAAATAACATGCAAAATGCATTTTATGCATATGATAATATAGAGGTTGGCGGGGTAGTTATTAATGATGTATCTACGTACAGAATGGATTCCATGCCATACGGCGGGATGAAGCAATCAGGCGTCGGCAGAGAAGGAATAAAATATGCGATAGAAGAGATGACGGAAAGGAAAATTCTGGTTATTGGAAATTAATCGTACGATAAAGATAAATGAATTTTTGAAATGGTAAAAAGTTATAAGGTTATAACCTTATAACTTTATTAAAAAAAAATTATATTTGTAATAACAAATAAATACAAATGGAAATAAAAGATAAGATAGTGGTCTTCGGTGGTAACGGCATGCTCGGAAGCTCAGTGGTAAGAAGATTGCAAAAACAGGGATTCAAAAATATAATTACAGTTTCAAAAGGAGATAAATGCAATTTATTGAATTTAGAAAGTGTAAACGATTTTTTAAAATCAGAGAAACCGGATTATGCATTTATGGTTGCGGGACTTGTAGGAGGTATACAGGCAAATAACACCAGACAGGCAGATTTTTTATATCAAAATGCAGTAATGATTTTAAATGTACTTGAATCACTTAAGAATTACTCTCAGAAAACCAAATTGCTGTTCACAGGTTCGACCTGCATTTACCCGAAGGAAAATCCTCAACCGATTAACGAAAGCAGGTTTATGATGGGTCCGCTCGAAGAAACAAATAAAGGATATGCAGTTGCTAAAGGAATGGGAATAATAGGATGTCAGCTTTACAGACAGCAATATGGAATCAACGCTATTGCAGCAATGCCGACAAATATGTATGGTCCTAATGATAATTACAATCTTGAAACAGGACATTTCATAGGAGCACTTGTAATTAAAATGCTGAATGCCAAAAAAAGCGGTGTGGCACCAACATTCTGGGGTACAGGTAAACCTCGCAGGGAAGCAATGTACGTAGATGATTGCGCAGATGCATTAATATTTTTGATGAAAAATTACGACAAACCGGAAATTATAAATATAGGAACAGGTTTCGATTACTCAATAAAAGAGTACGTTGAAATTGCAAAAGGAATAGTTGGGTTTGATGGTGAAATAAAATGGGATACTACCAAACCTGATGGAATGTTTGAAAAACGGACGGATATTTCTTACTTGCTTTCTTTAATGCCGGAATACAAACCAAGGACATTTGAACAGGGACTGAAAGATGTTATCAATATAGATTTTAAGATAAAAGTATAATACATTATTACTCAGTTTAGGTCTAAATGTTTATAAGGTTTATAAAGTTTATAAGGTTAAAATCTTAAAAAGTTTTCAATCTTTTAAACCTTATAACTTTTTAACTTTATTACATTAACCTAATTTTGTTCTCTTTTTCCAGTAAATATCTTCTTTTGTTTTAAACTCGCGCAAGGCATCTTTTGCAATCCATTTAGCGGATTTTGATTCCTGCTTTGCTATCCTTTCTGCCACATCCACAGCTTCATCAAATAGTAATTTGCTTCTCTTACCCATTTGCCTCAACGCCCAGTTCACTGCTTTCTTTACGAAATTTCTTTCATCATGTGCTTCTTTTTCTATTACAGGAAAAAAATCAAAAAGCTCTATATCCTCAATATTTTTATGATGCACGGCAATAACTGCCATCATTACAAATCCTGCGCGTTTTACAAATTCTTCATTTGAATTGCTCCATTCAGATGCTTTTTCAAATGCATAAGGAGTCTTCTCGAATAAAGTGCTGCAGCACTGGTCACAGATATCCCAGGATGCAAAATCTTTTACCCATTTATTCATTTGAGATTTTGTTACCTGCTTATAATCATCAATGAAAATCGCCATCAGCATAAGCTCGTGAAATTTTGTTTCCCATAACTCCAGTGCAAGCTCGTGATTCGGCTTGTAATTTTTTGCTAATTTTCTCAGAACAGGAATATTGACGCCATAGGCATCTTCAAACCTTATACCAAACCTTTGCATACCCAATCGGTTTCTTTCGCTCCCGTATGGTTCAAGATATTTTTTTATTTTTTCTATTTCGTTCTTGTATTGCGATTTTGATATTTTCATGTTTTTCACTATTACATTACACTGATTTTTAAATTTTTTCAAATAACCATTTTGGCAATAACTTAACAATGTACGCAACTATTATCCACCGTTTCGTGATATAAGCGATTTTCTTTTTCTTCTTCAATGCTGAAAATATTTGCTTTGCTGCTTTTTGTGGCGGAGCTACCCAGAATTTTTGCGGCGCTTTTGCCATTGCGGTATCTACGAATCCCGGACGGATATCTGTTATGTAAACCGGGATTTTTAATTTTGCTGCTTTAGCTCTTAAACCTTCACAATAATTCATCTGAAATGCTTTGGAGGCTGAATATGCAGGATTAAAGCGGCCACCACGCAATCCTGCGACAGAGCTTGTCACAGCAATATGTCCATATCCCTGTTTTCTGAAATAATTAAAAGCCCAGTCCGCAATTTCAGTTACTCCCATTATATTTGTATCGAAAGTATCTTTTTCAATTTTAAAGTCAAGCGATTCATTGGGGAATCCGGTGCCCGAGTTAATAACAATTAAATCCAGTCCCCCAAGTTCTTCAGCAAGCTCATCAAGATTTTTACTGTTTTCAAATAGGATTGAAATATCAAATGATTTTATTTTGTATGAATCAGGATTTTCATTTTTCAATTCCTGCAACAGATTTTCCCTTCTGCCTGTTATTCCGACTAAATGTCCTTTGGAAGAATATATCTTTGCCAGTTCTCTGCCTATTCCGGATGTTGCTCCGATGATAATAACTTTTTTCATAACAAATAATATAGAATTATATTTAACATACGTCAAAATAACGGAATAAGATACAATTTAAATATGTTATTATTTGCATTAACAATTTTGAATGAGTTTTGTAAATTAAGTGATTCTTTATATAAATTAAATCGAAATAAATTGGCTAAAACAGATATTACAGAAAAGGTAGTTTCCCTCGCTAAAAGAAGAGGTTTTGTTTTCCAGTCGTCGGAAATATACGGCGGATTAAACGGCTGTTGGGATTACGGCCCCCTCGGAGTTGAACTTCTGAAAAACGTGAAAGAAGCCTGGTGGAAAGAAATGACATACAGGGAAAACATAGAAGGAATAGATGCTTCTATATTAATGCATCCGAGAGTATGGGAAGCATCCGGACACGTCGAGAATTTCACAGACCCTATGGTTGACTGCAAAGAGTGCAAAGCAAGATTCAGGGAAGATATACTCGATGAATGCGAATGCGGTAACAAAGCCTATAAAGGAAGAAAAGCAAGCAAGTGCAGAGACGAAGGTAAATTTACTGAAGCCAGGAATTTCAATTTAATGTTTAAGACATATCTCGGAGCAATTGAAAATGAAGACTCAATCGTTTATCTCAGACCTGAAACTGCACAGGGAATTTATGTAAACTTCCTCAATGTAAAAGAAGCATCAAGACAAAAGTTACCATTCGGAATCGCACAAATCGGAAAAGCATTCAGGAATGAAATCAACACAAAAAATTTC
>PMIW01000041.1 GCA_003158365.1 Ignavibacteriota bacterium
TTTTTCTTTTCTGCAATTGCATTGTTTAGTTATGCAATTCCCTTAAATATTCAGTCAACTAACTGGTATAATCAATATTTTCCAAATCTAAATGGTAATCCAATAAGTGATATTACGTTTTTGGATAGCCTGCTTGGCTATGCTGTAACTGGAAACACAACTGCAAATTCTGTTAATTATATTTTAAAAACAACAAACGGAGGAGATAACTGGACAATAAAAGATTCTCTATCCGGACTATATAATAGAATTATATTTATTAATCAAAATACAGGATTTACCTGTGGATTAAAGCTTGGGGTATCAGGTGGATATTTAGCAAAAACTACAAATGGAGGAGGAAACTGGAATAGAATAGAACAGGCAAGTTTTGCATTGGCTTTTAGAGATATGTCAGTATTGAATAACGATACAATATGGGTAGCTGATGATAACGGGTTTGATGGCGGGTTATACCGCACAACTAATGGAGGAAATAGCTGGATACAGCAGTATTTTAATACTGGATATCAACCAAATAAAATTTATTTTGTGAATAGAAATTTAGGGTTTTTCTGTTCTTCTTCAGGCTCTCTGCTTTTTAGAACAACAAATGGAGGATTTAACTGGCAATATCAAATACCTGACACATCTTTAATTACAATAATGGGATATAGTTTTATTCAATTTGTAAATAAAAAAATAGGATGGGCTTATAATCCATTAGAAGGAATCCATACAATAAATGGAGGTGATACAACTTTTCTTTCAAATATTAATAATCAAATAACAAATAATATTTCTAATCAATATAAGTTGTATCAGAATTATCCAAACCCATTTAATTCAATGTCAAATATTAAATATAAAATAGAAAAAACTTCAGATATTAAAATAATAATATTTGATATTACAGGCAAAGAAATTGAAACACTTATAAATAAAAAACAACCATCTGGTAATTATGAAGTAAAATTTAACGGAGAAAACTTGTCTTCCGGAATATATTTCTATTCTCTCTTTGTCAATAATGATAAGGTCGATACAAAAAAAATGATACTAATAAAATAATGATTGATTTTGTTAAACCGCGCCAGCGGTTTCCTGTTAATAGTAAAGAATGAGAACAATAATTAAACCACTTTAGTGGTTTCCCTTTATTAAAAATTATAATAACAAAAAATTATTCTAGTGGGCAACCACTAACGTGGTTGGAAACTCTCGTATTTCATTTTCCTATTAACAGGAAATCACGACGTGATTTTACTGTTAGTATTGAAGAACTATTTTTCTAAAATAGCAAACCTCGAATTTGTTTAAATTAATTAGAAATTTTCCGGTTATAATTATTATTTCGGAAATGATTATTTAATAGATCTTACCACGTAGCTTTTTGCATTACGAAGCTGGGGCTTCGTAACGAGAGAGTGAAAGTGCAAAACCCTTTTTTTATCTTGACTTTTTATTTTGTACACCATATATTATTAAGGGTATAAGTTCTTTTACATAAGCAGTCTCATTTTGCAAAAAAGTGATACAAATGTGATACAAAAATGATACACTTTTTTTTACTTTTGTATTTTGTTATTTCTTATTTTGCGAAAACTTCACATAGGTGAAGAAAAAAGTTCACCGTCAGTCTAAAATACTCAAAAAAACTTCACCTTCCCGCTAAAAAGGGGTTTTGAATAGGTCCAAAAACATTATTTTTAATCAAAAAATGAAGAAGGGAAACAAAAGTATCACAAAAGTAACACACTTTTTTTTCACTTCTAATTAAGCAGAAAGTGCATTAGAAAGAGCGAACAGTAAATAATAATAAAAATTAGACAAACGATAATAAAGGTTCTTTTGTTAAGATTTATACAGGCTGATATAATATTGACGAGATATATCAAATTTTAACAACAAAAGAACCATGTACAAGCATTTAGTAGTTTTAGCTGTGCTGTTTTTGATTTTTTCCGGATGCGGCAATAAAAGCGGAACAGTTCAACACACAAACCCTGCAGTAAAAAAGCTTGATATAAACAATAAAACAATAATCACTCTCACAAACGAAGGATTGTATTCATTACCTGAAGATACCACCGTTGCCGAACGAATAAAATTTCCCGAAGATTTATCGGTAGTTGATTTCACTGTATTAAAAGAAATTATTTATGTGCTCGGAATAAACGAAAACAAAATTAAACTTTTCTCCGGCGATAAAAACAGCTGGAAACAATTGACACTCCCCGCACAGATAAATACATATTTTGCGGATAAGCTGTCAAATGTAAATCTGAAGAAAGATGAATTGCTGAAGATGATTTCAGGGAACATATATCTGAAAAAGGATAAATCGCTTGTCATTTTTACAAAAGATGCTTTGTATTTTGAATCAGGCACGGGATGGATTGAAAAAAAGATTCCCGATGTGAAAATTTCTGTTAAGGATTTTGCGGATGAATCGGGGATTTCGGAAATATGTGAAATCAAAGACAGCATAATTTTTGAGAGTTTCAGCCCGGGAGAAAAGGGAGGGATTTTCCTGCGCTGCGACCTGAGGGAAGCCAATCCGAAATGGGAATCAATTTTAGGCAATGATAAAGTCACGGCAATTATTCCCGATTCACTTCCGGATAGTTTCTGGTATTCAGTCGGCGAGAAAGACAGTCTTCCGAAAGGTAAACTGGAGTATTACAAAAACGGTAATTCGGAATTATTAAGCAGTTTTGACGATACTGAATCGGTGAAGAAATTCAGCATGAACCAGAAAAATCCTGTACTTTCCTTTTATAAAAATAAGGAGGAATTTTATATACTTACCAATGAATCGGTTTTCTTTTACAGGGATAAGTACATAAAAAAGATACTTTATTTTCTGGATTTATTTAGCGGTATATTTTCAGATAATTCAGGAAACATTTATTTATATACAAAAAAAGAGGGGCTTACTAAATACGTTAATACCAAAGAGGGTTATAAGAGGGAGCCCGTAAGTTTTATTTATTTGGAGTGATTGATTTTATTAAACCAAATGATTTGACACGTTGTCTAACATAAGAACGAAAATAAAAAAAACATAAAATGAAAAACAAATCGTTAATAATAGCATTAATTACAGTATTTGCTATTGCAATATCAGGTTCGCTATTTGCTCAGGATGACACAAAACAGGACAACTCAAAGCAGGAAGTCAAAACGTACAAAATGACTCCCGAACAGCAGGCTACGAAAATGGCAGACAAGATGAAAAAGAAGTTAGACCTTAATACCGAACAGTACGGCAAGATTAAAACACTATTTGCCGATAATATTGCATACAGAAGGGATTTGAGGACAAAGGATTTAATTTCCAGAAGTGAAATGAAACAAAAAAGAGAAGAATTTAAAACCGGTATAAAAAACACTCTGACGGCGGACCAGATGAAAAAGTACGAAAAGATGATGAAGAAAATGCATAAAAAGCATCATCACAAAAAGCATTTTTAATAAATTTAAAGATACTTAACCGCAAATTAAGATAAGCTCATCCCCGCACTCGATAGGGGACTTTAAATAATAAATATATTTAAAAACCAAAAAACAGTCCCGATATAATCGGGACTGTTTTTTTTTATTTAAAACTTTTTTTTACTGATAATTAACGGTAAGGTAGCTTGATGCGATGGTTTCAGAACCGCAATCCACGACATCGATCCTGTAATACCCTGCATCATAGAAAGTGACTTTTTTCCAGAACCAGGTCCAGTTTGCTTTCACATCGTCCTGAGAATAAGTAGTATAGTACTCCATAGTACCCCTGCTGTTTTCTTTGTAAACGACATAGTCAACGTAAGCGCAATTGACTTCAGATCTCAGATTTACGAGGAAGTAGAAATATCCGCCTCCGGCAGGAATGTTAAATGTTGAGCTTTTACCAATAGGACTGCCGTCACTCGAAACACCTTCGCAAAAAGTCAGTTTTTGAGCACTGGCAAAATTTTGAAAAACGAAGAGAGCAGTAAAAAGGAAGATTAAAACAAATAAGTTTTTTTTCATAAGTTTGTTTTTAAAGGGTTAATTAAATATTGAAATTTATAACAATTTAAATCAACAATAGAGTTCCTTAACTTTTATATCAGATTAGCATAATATATTTTATTAAATTCAGTAAATCAAGTAACAATGATGTAATTTCGCCGTATAATTATTTAAGACTACACTGAAGTTATTATAAAGTTAACCGGATATTTAATATGAAAAAAATTTTTCTTTTATTCTGCCTGTTTATTTTTCTCGGGAAATGCATACCTCAGGACAGTTCCGAAGTTAAATTCCGTTCGGAGGAAATAAGCATTAAAGCTGGAAAATTTTTTATAAAAGAAAATCTTTTAACGCCTGAAGAAGGGGATAATTTTCCTGTTGTGGTTTTTTGTGCGGGCAGCGGACCGACGGACAGAATGCAGTCAATAAAATATTCAAGGTCGTTGCGGCAGTTTATTAAATCCGGATTTGCATTTTTCATTGATGATAAACCCGGTTCGGGAGAATCGACAGGGGAATTTTCGGATGACAGTTTATTTCACGAGCGTGCAATGATTCTTGCGAAGGAAATCGAAATTTTAAAAAAGCATAAATCAATAAATCCGAAACAAATCGGCTTATATGGTTCGAGCCAGGGCGGATATGTAATGTCACTTGCACTGAGCATGTCGAACGATATTGCGTTTATGGTTGCGTGGTCGTGTCCGGGAATGAACAGCATAGAGCAATCGGCATATCTCGTAAAGAAGCAGGCATTGTGCGCCGGCTCATCGCAGGAAGATGCAGAGATGCTTTATAAATATTACATACAACGGTCTGCGGCAAAAACATATAAAGAGTATCTTGAAGCAGCAGAATATCTTGATAAACATCCCGTGATAATAGATTTGGGCTGGGGAGGAGTATGCAGTGAAAAAGAATTTGAACCGATTACAAATAGTTCGGAATCTTTTTTGAATCCCGCTGATTATATAGGAAAAACAAATATTCCCGTACTTGCAATTTTTGGTGAAAAGGATACACAGATTGACCCTGTTCAGGGAGCGGAGTCTTACGAAAGCGGATTAAAAGCAAATGGGAATAAATTTTATAAAGTTGTTACAATTCCCGGTGTTGACCATAATATGTGCATTACAAAGACGGGCAGTTTAAAGGAGCAGGCAGAAAATAATAAAGCCGGCACAACCAAATTATCGCGGAAGTTTATAGAGACAATAGGAAGCTGGCTGGGAGAGCTGAAGATTTATTTAGGTATAAAATAGATATTAGATATCTATTTGCAGCAATATTATAGGAGGAGAAATTAATAAAACAGGAGGGAATACAAATGTATTCACTCCTGTTTTTTTAGAATAAAATATATTTATTTTATTAATAAAAGTTTTTTTACTGCCATATTATCTCCTTCTGTAAGTTTATAAAAATAAATTCCGGAAGAAATCTGACTACCGAAAATCTTATCGGCAGAAAATTGTGTTTCATAAATTCCTGCTTTTTTAAACTCGTTAACCAGGGTCGCAATTTCCTTTCCGAGAATATCGTAAACTTTTAGAGTAACAAATCCGCTATTTGCAATCTGATATTTGATATTTGTCGTAGGATTGAAAGGATTCGGATAATTCTGATATAGATAAAAGTCTGAAGGGGTTATGTTAGAATTTCCGTTGACTCCAAGAGTGCCCGGATACTGCACCTGCATGTTTACATAGCAATTATAGCTCAGGTAAATATTGTTAATAGAATTATTAAGGACCGGCAGTACAAAAGGATTTGTGCCAAGAAAACTTGTATCTTCCGGAGAAGTATCGAGATTTGTCATTATTATTCTTATTACATCCCCTTTTTTAAATAAATGAGAATGCGCTTCTCCGTTAATACTAAGATTTTTTCTCGTGTTTACGATATTGTGCCTGTCAGTATAATTAATTCTGGTAACAAGCTTGGAGTTTGTTCCTCTCACGTCATAGACCTGGAAATTGAACTGGCAAATTGTTGAGTTCGACGAATAATCAAGATTGATTACGGGAACTCCCATTAATTTCGTATCCTGAAGAAGCGAATCGGAATCGAAGACCAGCTGGTTCTTTTGAAACTGAGAATTAAACTGCTGACCTGTAAATTCCATATCAACGGCATCCTGCATTGTTAATCCACCGGTTACACTATTATTTAATTGAGCAGAACTATTTAACGGGTTTGGAATAGTTTTTAAATGAGAAGGATGAAAATACAATTGCAAGTTGGTCAAATTATTTACCGGCCATACTGCCGAGCTGTCGTGAACAAATGTCCACATATTATTAATAAGCGGATAGGCAGTATATGCGTAATGGTATTTTGGTCTTGTTAAAATTCCGTTGTTTATATTAAAGAGCCAGTAAGAAAACCATTCATTAAAGAAATTTTTATGCCAGTTGTTTTCCGTAAAAGATGTATCGCCGCCGTGTCCTTTGACTGCTCCGAAATAGTATCTTTTCGGCGAATTCACAAAGGGTATGGAATTAATATTTCCCGAAGCATTGAAGAATTTATCTTCCCAGGAATTTTCAAGGAGAATCGGCACATTATTTTGAGGTACGAGAGAAGTAAAATCCCTTTGCAGGGGAAGCCAGTAAATAAGGCTGTCCATTTTGTCCGGGGATGATGATAAAACCCAGTTATGCATACTCTGAAGTAAAGGAGAATATCTGACTGTATCCTGAGGATAGCTTAAGGACCAGAGCAAAGTCATTTTAACTGAATTATTTTCAATCCAGCTTGAAGCAAATTCAGGCGAAGAAAGTGCGGAAATTATACATCTTACGTGAAGATTACCCATGCAGGCAGCCATATAAGGAATAATGCCTCCCTGTGAACCTCCCATAATTAATACTTTGCTGCTATCGAGTCCTGTATGCGCGTCCTGTTTTATAAAGTTAGTAAATTCGACCAGGTCCATTGCTTCAATTCTGCTTATCATATTTGATTGACCTCCGGAGAGTCCCTGTCCCCTCATGCTATATGTATAAACACAATATCCAAATTGCGCCTGAAGTTTAGCGAGCGAATCGAGAGCTTCTTTTCTGTCTCCGAATCCATGGCACATTATAACAGCAGGGTAACCATTTGGAAGTAGCGGGTTAGGTGCATTTGGAAAATATCTTGAGCAGTCAATAGTTACATTGTCTCTCATCGAGAAACTGAAGTTCTCCTTTATTACTGTTAATACTAAATCCCCTCCGGGCGCTGAGGATGGTAATAAGGGAAAATTACATTTTTCAGCAGATTTTTGCTGAGATAATCCGGGTTGTGCGAGAGAAAACAAAAATGCCAAAGTAAATATGTAAAAATACATATATTCTTTTCTCATTATTGTCTCCTGTTTAAGAAAAAACACACGAATAAATTATATTCGTGTTTTTTGTTATAATTGAAAACAAAAGAAAACCTAAAATGTTACCGGAAAAAGGAAAAAACAGCAGATTTTTGAAGATAAAATTTATGACAGGAAACCAGGTAAAAGGTTTATCTTTCTGCTTAACACATATTTTAAAGCTGTTATCGTTTGTTTTTTGTAATTTTTTTTGGAAAAAATAAGGAAGTTGATATTTCAATAATAATATATTAAATTTTAACAATAGTTTATAATATCACACACAGAAATACCAACACTTTAACAAGGAGAAGTAAATGAAAAAGTTATTCTCTCTAATCGTTTTGTTTTTTGTAGTTATATCTTTTAATATATCGAATTCAGATTTAACACTTCAATACATTTTTCTAAATCCTAACAATATAAGTTCAATTTTCTGGAATACAGGCATATTCGACCAGGATCCGAGAACGACCAATACACCTGGTTTTGAATGGCCGAAGGGTTCGAATAAATTCGCAATATTTTCTACAGGGATAAATTTATCGGCGAGAGTAAATGGTCAGATAAGGCAGGCAATGAGTTCATATTCAGGAGAATACAGACCCGGAAATTGCAATGACAGTATTCCTGTAACAAACAGCAATTTTAAATTTTACAAAGTATCCCGAGGGGATAATCAAAACACAAATCCCGATTGGACAAACTGGGGATTGATGGTTCCGTATGGTGCTCCGTATACTGATGTAAATCACAATGGAATATACGAACCTTCAATTGACACGCCGGGTGTAAAAAATGCAGCAACAACAATATTTATTTGCTTGACGGACGGATTTACTTCTTCTCATACTTCAACTGAAGGATTTGGCGGAGGTACATCACCGCTTTACGCAGAAGTTCATATGACAGCCTGGGCATATACACAACCATCATATTCAGATATGCAGTTTATTAAATATGAGATTATTAATAAGAGTAAAAAATCATGGATTGGAACATATTTTTCAATAGTATGCGACCCCGACATTGGTGATCCGAATGATGATTATATTGCCTGTGATACTATAAGGAAGCTCGCTATATGTTACAATTCTACGAACGATGATCCTATTTATGGATTAAATCCTCCTGCAGTTGGTATTATTCTCCTAAAGGGAATTACGAATAATTCTGTACAGCCAAATGTAAATCTTGGTATGACTTCTTTCGATTTTTTCACTAACGCAGGTTCTCCCGGACCGTTTTGTGAACACGATCCCAATCCCGGACCATACGATGCGTATTTGTTTATGAAAGGATATAAAGCAGATTCATCCAGTTGGCTTGATGTAACACAGCCGTTTAACGGAAATCATTACAAGAGGACAAAATTCTGTTTTTATGGTGACCCGGAAACAAATGAGGGATGGACGCAATCAAAAGGCAAAATATGGAATTGTGATATGGGCAGAATGGATACGGGAACTGTATTTTCAACTGATCCCGATGATAGGCGTTTTGCAATGAATTCGGGAGCAGAAAATTTCACATTTAATGCCGGTGATACTCAGACAGTATATTTGTGTCAGTTGATTGCAAGAGGTTCGAGCAATTTAAATTCGGTTACGAAGTTAAAGCAGCTTGCAGATGTTGCAATTAATTTTTTTAACTCGGGATTTACAATTGGAGTAAAACAAATTTCATCGGTTGTGCCGGATAAATATGAGTTGTTTCAGAACTATCCGAATCCGTTTAATCCGTCCACGATTATAAGGTTTCAGATTAAAGATTCAAGATTTGTAAAGCTGAAAGTATTAGATATTCTTGGCAGGGAAGTTGCGACTTTGGTTAATGAAAAGCAGAATGCGGGAGTTTATGAAGTGCAGTTTTCGGGCGAGAGTTTTCCGAGCGGGATATATTTTTATCAATTATCAGTTGACAATATGCAATTGGCAACTAAAAAAATGTTGATGATTAAATAGCAGGACTATTTATATAAAATCATACCGGCGGGATACTTCTGAAATAATATAATTAATATAAAACCAATCAGATTATTTTACCCTTATTCTTCTCGGGCAGGGGGGTAACTGTATTTCTTCCAGCCCTTCGTAATTACCCTCGATGCAGGTGAGCGGGTCGCAGCAAGTATGACAAACTCTTTTATAAGCTCCGAATCCGATTAGTTCTATATCCCCGGAAAGAAAATCTTCATTCAGAGGTTCGTTTTTCAGCAAGTCAGTACTTAAATATTTTTTATTATCATCGGGAAAAACAGTTACTACAACAGCATCATCTCCAAGTTCGTTTTGAATTTTCAATGCTCCGAGAAAATTTGCACCTGAAGAAATTCCCACTCCGATTCCGAGTTCAGCTGCGAGTTTTTGAGCCATAACTATTGCATCGCCATCATCTACGCTGACGACATGGTCGAGAGAATTTAAATCTACAATAGGCGGAATGAATTCATCGGATATACCCTGTATTCTGTGCTTTCCTACTTTGTGACCTGTTGTTAAAGTAGGAGAGTTTGCAGGTTCCAAAGGATGAATTTTAGTTTCCGGATGCATTTCTTTCAGATACTTGCCAACTCCCATTATTGTCCCGCCGGTTCCTACACCTGCAATAAAAGCATCCGGTTTGAGAGAACGGAATCTTAACTGCCACCAGATTTCGGGACCCGTGGTTTCATAGTGTGCAGTGCAATTATCTTCATTTGAAAATTGTCTCGGCAGAAAAGTATTCTCGTTTTTCTTTGCGTAATCTTCTGCCTTGCTGATGCTACCAAGAAAGCCGCCTTCTTCTTTGCTGATAAGGTTTATTTTTGCTCCCAGACTTTTTATTAAATCGATTCTTTCCCGGCTCATCCAGTCAGGCATGAAGATAACAACTTTATGTCCCAGGGCTCTTCCTATGGCAGAAAATGATATACCCGTATTTCCACTTGTAGCTTCAAGAATTTCTGCTCCCGGTTTTATAATTCCTCTTTCATAAGCTTTTTTCAGAATATGAATAGCCATTCGGTCTTTAATGCTTCCGGTCATATTCAGATTTTCTGCTTTAGCATATATAGTTCTGATTTTGTTCCTGTAATAAAATTCGATTGCAAGAAGAGGTGTGTTTCCAATAAGATTAGAAATGCTGTGAAATTTTATAATGGAATTATGGGTGGACATAACAGTATGTTTAGTTTAAGTCAAAATATAAGATAAAACACCAAATAAATAAATTCAATTTTAATGCATTAGCGGTCTGTCGTACATTTCACGTACGGGTCCGCCTGACCGGAAATAAATATTTTTATTTGCAACTGTATCGTTATTTGATTTATCATATATTTCCAATTTAAAAATCTCGACAGGTTTATTTTCAGCAGGGAAAAATTCAAAATCTTTCTGACCGGGTAAATATCTTTTCAGTTCGTTTAAAACGAATAATCTTTCCGTCTTTTGGTTAATGCCCGGGTTAATCAGGTATGAAAACTGACCTTCTTTTAAAACATAATCTTTTTCGTCAATAATTTTATAAGCATAATCCTTCGAAACATCTTCTTTGCCTGCTGAATAGATTTCGAAAAAAATATAAAACTCTTTTAATCCGAATATATTTTTACTGATAAGGGGTGTTATTTCTTTTGTACCGTTATCGGAGATGCTGAATTTAGACAGAAGCATTAAATCACTGAAAGTGATTGCGGAAGCATTTAAATCTTTTACGATGAAATCGCCGGATTTGGGATATTCACTGTTTGAATAATTATCCTTGAGTTTAATTTGTATTTTATAAGTTCCGGGCGGCAGATAATAGTTGTACAGGAAAAACTGAGATTTCTTCGATACAATTTTCATTTCCTCTTCAGTGAAAGAAGGGGTTTTTGTATAACTCTCATTAATTATCTTATCGGAGAGGGAATTCGTAATCAGCACAGAAATGGAGAATGAAGATTCATATTTTCCGCTGTTGTTGTTTTTTTTAAAGAGAACTTTTTCGGCGGGGATTTCCATGTACAAGTCAAGCCTTGCTTTCAGGCTGTCAGGCTCATAAAACACAAGCGGGTCAAAATAAAAATTATCGCTTCTTGGCATCCGGAAATTATCGGAATATCCCCTCGGCTGCCTGGAAGCGGAGCAGGAATAAAAAAGCAAAAAAAGAAAAGCCAAAGAAATTAATTTTACGAAATACTTATTCAACAATTTGATATTTAATTTTCTGATGTATATTAGAAATAATTATTAAAATAAAAAACTCAAAACCAGTTCATAATATTTTTTAACACAAGCGGGTGTTTTCATATAAGCAAAAGGCTAACCGGGCCAGTAATAAATGGGGTTGTTTCTATTGCTGCATTTGGAATAAATTTGCATTTGCTGATATGAAATTTGTAACAAGTGAAATTAAAGAAACACTAATTTGGATTGGATATAAAAATGGGGCAGCTGATAAATTTGTAGAAATTTAAAACGTATTAATTAATTAAATAAAAAAAAGAAATACAATATTATCAGTGCCCCATTATAACCAGAGCTATTATTATTTATTGCTTTATTTGTGTTCCATTAAGATGGTGACATCGGTAGTTTGGTCAGAGTTCAATGTAATATTAGTCTGACCGGTTTTATAACCTTCTTTTTCCGTAATAATCATTATGTCCTGCGGATTTGAATTTAAATGATAGCTAATAATAAAAAATGTTCCTTTTATATCAGTCATTAATGTGTCTGACGAAGGGGTTGTTAAAACAGAAACGTCACCAATACCGACTTTTGTCGATACATCCAGGACATACCCGCGAACCTGGGCTGTACCATAGTCTGATGAACCGATGCTTCCCGGGTCACAACCAAACAATATCAGCGACACGAAAAATATTAAAAACAAAAGAACAAAGTATTTAATTTTCATAATGATTATTTATTATTTCCTTTTTTGAATACCGATTGAATAATTAATGGAACAAAAATTCTCTCATACAAATTACTAACAACCAATTAATAATTCATCGCAAAACTGTAAAAAAAAGTAACAAATTGTAAAAACCATTGTAGATAATTTAAACACTTAGTATGGAAAACTTATTGAAAATCTATAAAATATAATATTCAAATAACGAGCCAAATAAATTTTGTTTGTATTTTAAACGAAAATAGAACATTTCAGAAATTAAATGGAAAATAATATCAAAATGAGAAAATTAATTCTCAATTTGAGAAAAGTATTTTTTATTTTAAATATCAGTATTCCAATACTATAAGAAATAGATATGTCTTTGCTAATTTTAATTTCCCAACTAATGAGAAATTAAATTTATTTCTCTTTTTTTAGAATTAAAAAAAGCTGAAAATTCAACTCCCAGCAAAGGAAAATTTTAATTTTATTAAAAATTTTTAAGGCATAGCAATTGCAAACCTATATTTAGTTTTAAAAATTTTTACCAAACGGGGGATTTAATAATGTACAAAGCAATTATCTTCTTTCTAGTAATACTCTTCAGTTCGCAACTCTCTTACTCTGCCATAGTTGATACAACACATGTATGGGGTTTAACCATAGATGATATTTCTAATTTAAGCGGAGTTGACACTGCACTTGCAAGACTCTGTAAAAAACCAACAACCAGAATTGTATTTGACGAGCAGGTAGCTGCAACATATTATCAGACTGCAGTTAACCAGATACATAATTACAGTTTTATTATGGGTGAGCTTCTTGACAGTTACTATATGAATACATATAATCTTACTCAATATGTTGCAAGGGCAAATGAGTATTTGAACTTACTCGGAGGCAAGGTGGATATATGGGAAGTCGGTAACGAGGTAAACGGCGAATGGTGCGGAACGACAGCAGATGTTGCTGCTAAAATAGATTCGGCATATGCAATTTTTAAGGCTGCAAATAAAAAGACCGAATTAACTTTATACTATAATAAGGATTGCTGGTCAAATTCAAAAAACGAAATGTTTTACTGGGTTAATAAAAATATCAGTGCGAGAATGCGCAACGGTCTGGATTATGTTTTCGTATCATACTATGAAGATGACTGCAACAATCTTCAGCCGAACTGGCAGCAGGTTTTTGACAGTCTGCATGTATTATTCCCGAATTCAAAATTAGGAATGGGAGAATGCGGAACAGTTACGGCAGCCAATAAAGCTGCTTTTATTAACAGGTACTATAAAATGAATATCACCACGCCGAAATATGTAGGCGGATATTTCTGGTGGTACTGGTATGAAGACTGCATGCCATATACAAAAGCATTATGGACAACATTTAACAATGCCATTGCAAATAACACCTGTCCCGGTGTTCAGGCAAGCAATGTTACATATACAACCTTATCGCCGACATCTGTATCGCTTAGCTGGACAAACGGAAACGGTATGAAGAAAGCAGTATTCATGCTGGATGGAAGCGCCGGAACGCCTACAATGACGGACGGCTGCACGTACGTAGCAAATGCAACATTCGGACTTGGTCCACAGGCAGGTGCAGGCTGGTACTGCGTTTATAACGGACCTACAGTAAGC
Organism: Ignavibacteriota bacterium; assembly: GCA_003158365.1. Classification (GTDB taxonomy): domain Bacteria; phylum Bacteroidota; class Ignavibacteria; order Tepidaquicellales; family Tepidaquicellaceae; genus FEN-1279. The sequence goes on from PMIW01000041.1 coordinate 13,855, forward strand.
AGCATAACAGTTAACGGACTAATATCCGCCCATACATATAGGGCAATGGTGCTGGAATACAACGGAAATCCGGGTTTCGAAGGATATAACACAACAACGGCAACGAATAATCCGATTAATTTATTAAGTGCGATGCCCGTCGAACTTGTTTCGTTTACATCTTCCGTTACGGAAAACACTGCAATATTAAAATGGGTAACGGCAACGGAAATTAACAATGCGGGATTCGATGTGGAGAGGACGATTTCGGGAAGCAAAGATTTATGGAGGGAAGCCGGATATGTCAAGGGAAAAGGAAACAGCACATCTGCGATTTCATATGAATTTAAAGATAACAATCTTGCGCCCGGAAAATATAAATACAGATTAAGGCAGACAGATTTTAACGGTAATTTTCAATATTACAATCTATCTGGTGAAGTACAGATAGGTGTTCCCGCAAAATACGATTTATCGCAGAATTATCCGAATCCGTTTAACCCGATGACAAAAATATCTTATGCATTGCCGCAGGACGGTTTTGTGACGTTAAAGATTTACGATGTAGTCGGCAGGGAAGTAAAAACTCTTGTAAATGAATTTAAGAAAGCAAGTTCGTACAGCATAGATTTCAACGCTTCCGAATTAACTTCGGGAGTATATTATTATAAATTAAGCTCTGAAAATTTTTCGAGTGTCAAAAAAATGTTATTGATTAAGTAGCGATAGCTGCTTAATCAATAATCCCGTATGAGTCCGCCGCGGCGGACGAATCGGGAATTCTTGTAAAATAATATTCTCCTTTATTCCTTTTATATTTATTTAAATATTAAATGTGAAGAAACCCTGCGGGTTTATTTTTTCCCTCAGGGTTTTTTTTGTTTGATTTTCAAATTTTATACGATTTCTAATATTTGAATATGTGAAGTTTTATGCCTTGATAATATTTGCTTTATTAAATAAAATGAAATAAAAGCAGGCATTATGAAAAAACATTTTACGGTTTTTTTATTTATACTTTTGTTTGCAACCGAATTATATTCCCAGTCAGCATGGCAAAGAATATATCCTCAACCAACCGCTTCAGAAATTTATGATTCTTATTTTTTTAATGCCAGTACCGGCTTGATAGCTGCAGGAGGCTTTCTTTTTAAAACAACAGACGGCGGATTTAACTGGACTAAAATATTCAGGGATAACTCATCCTTAACTACAATTTTTTTCCTAAACCAGAATACAGGATGGCTAACAGCCAGCTGGGAAATATTAAAAACCACTGACGGAGGAGAAAATTGGAATTCTCAATATTATTCCGATTCATCGGTTTTATTTAATATTTATTTTATTAATGCAAATACAGGGTGGGCATTTACGGGAAATAGTTTATTGAAATCAACAGACGGGGGTACAAACTGGATTCCATTATGGACTACAGTTTCTCATACAACTTATTACAAGTTATATTTCAGGGATGAGAATACAGGTTTTTTATGTTGGGTTGGTGCACTATCATATACAACGAATGGAGGTTACAACTGGACACCGGTTATTAATAACAGTTGTTATGATTTAAAGTTTATAAATCAATTAACCGGTTTTGCAGGAGCATATACAGGATTGATTTATAAAACCACAAATGGGGGATTTAACTGGTTTACATCTTTTAATTCAGGTTTGACATGGAATTTTCTCTCCCTATCATTTGTAGATAGCCTGAACGGTTGGGCGATAGGTGATAGATATGGTGTAGTAGCGAAAACAACTAATTGCGGACAGAGCTGGATTCAAAGCACAACAGGAATTGCGCATTATATGAATGATGGATTTTTGATCAATCAAAATACAGGATGGATATTTTCCGAATTAGGAGATATTTACAAAACAACAAACGGAGGCACTAATTTTTTTCAACAAAATAAAACACTTAATTCAAATCTTTATTCAATCTGTTTTACAGATGCATATACTGGTTTTGCTTGTGGTTATTGTGATACGACAAATATCCCAGGGCAGAAAAATATTATTTTAAAATCAACCGATGGTGGTTTAAATTGGGATACTTCGTTATGCGGATTAAATGGGTTTTTATATTCTATTTATTTTACAAATGCCAATACAGGTTTTTGCGGAAGTTCAAACGGGAAAATCTGGAAAACAACAAACTGCGGAATTGGCTGGGACTCGTCTTATATTGGATTTACCGATTGCATAAACGATTTCTACTTTATAAATTCAGCCACAGGCTGGACAGCTACCAATCAAGGCTTGCTAAAAACAACAAATACCGGGATTAACTGGAATATGCAATATAGTTTAAACGATTTTGAATGTGTTTATTTTATAAACGAAAATACAGGATGGGCTGGGGGATACTGGACAAAATTCGTTAAAACAACAAATGGTGGTTTGAATTGGTTTGACCAAATCTTACCTATCTATCAACAGCAATATGTTACTTCAACATTTTTTTTCGATGCAAATACCGGCTTCACCATTGCAGCAAGCATTTTATGTAAAACAACAAATGGCGGAAATAACTGGACAATTAATTCTCAAATTAATGATGACTTGATTAAAATTACCTTTAAAGGTGATAAGGGCTGGATGTTAGGTTATAATGGAACTACCTGGATTACAAGTAACAGGGGAGAGACCTGGTTAAAATCAATTGCTGATTCTTCTTTTTTGCAAACAAATTCCGTTTTCTTTTTAAATCAAAATACCGGATGGATTGCCGGGTATAACAGTGTTATATTGAAAACGACTGACGGAGGAGTATGGATAAAGAAAAATGAAAATAAAATAGCCGAGAATTATTTGCTGGAGCAAAATTATCCGAATCCATTTAATGCCGAAACAAAAATCAGGTTCAACATAAAAAATTCCGGGACTGTTATTTTAAAAGTATATGATATTGCAGGAAGGGAAGTATCCACTTTATTAAATGAAAATATGAATCCCGGAAAATATGAAATCATCTGGTCTGCAGAAAATTATCCGAGCGGGGTTTATTTTTATAGGTTACAGGCCGGAGATTTTGTGCAGGTAAAGAAAATGATACTAATCAAATGAGCAATGAAGAATGAACCCGCCACGGCGGGTGCAAAGAACGCATAATGAATAATACGAGAGTTAGATAATAAAATAATAAACCCTGTCGGGTAATCGGCAGGGTTTTTAATATTAATTTGTTAATATTCTAAAAGAAACATTTTTACTATATTACAGGGTTATACCAACCACAAACAGAGTTTTTAAAAAGGAGAAATAATGGCACAGGATTATTCCAATTTACAAAAACTTGCACAGCAGCAAACCCAGCAATATCAGCATAGTCCGAACAGCCCGAAGGGAAACATAGGATGCATAGCAGTAATTATTGCGGCTGTTTTTTTTGCGGCAATGGGAGCGCTCGTGTATTTCTGGGTGTACCCTGCTTATTTCAGCAAAACAGCCGACGGTAAGAAAAATACCGCAACAAACAGGAAGGGTGACTCCGACAGAAACGAATCAACGGAATCTTCGCTAAAGGGTATCTATATGGATGCTCTGATTGTTCCGGGTGATAACGGAAAAAAGAATCTCTGGATTATGTCTTATACTTTAAAAGGAAAAACCTATTATGTGAACACATACATTTATGACCCTGCCGATAAAGAAGTAATTAAAAGTTTTGAATCCGAATATTCCTCATACCCCTCATTAATGAAATTATTTTTGAAAGATAAAGAGGTATGGAAAGTGAATTCGGAGTCGAGCGGCAATCCTGCAGGAGTATCCATTTACGATGCGGCAAGCGGTGAAGAAAAATTAAATACACAGGGTTTCTCGCAGAAATATTCCGAATTGCAGGGTGGTATAAGCAAATTATATGCGCGGGAAAACCCCCCTTACATTGAATTCGAAACCAAAGACGGCAGAAAGCCTGCATTCGATTTAACAAGCAACAAGATGTATGAAAATTATGCGGCATTCCGTAAGTCATACAGCGATGAAAAAACCGAGATGACAATTTTCGGTCTGGGATACGAGAAGAGTTCCGAGAATGCAAGAAAGAAATTATTTTTAGTAACAGGACCGAAATCAAATTTGTGGGAAAAGAATATTTCCGAATCGTATTTTGATAACCCGTCCACACTGAAATTTTTTACCAAGTCCGAAGCAAAACCGCTGTTAAGTGATAAAGTCTTTTTAGAGGGTGAGCTTTTATACCAGGATGATGAATGCTGTTTTGTGTTTCACCAGACACAGGTCGGAAGCGACGCTGAAAGGCTTTTATCCTGCATAGATAAATCGGGAACTATTCTCTGGACTGCCTCGACCGAAAATGATTTATTTCCTAAGCTCCGCGCAACGAGCAAGGATGCAGTATCTGGAATGTTTTTCATAAAAAGCAGCGTACATGTATCGAGGTCGGGTGATTTGGTATTATTCGGTTTTGAAAGATTCGGTATTATTGGTTTTGATTACAAAACAGGAAAAAAGATGTACGCAGTAGAGCTTTCAAAATAAAAAAATAAATTTATTTTTGGATATTTAATATTATACTTATTTATTTCATTTATTTTATAAAATTTAAATTTTCTGATAATAAATAATTTCTTTGTTATAATTATTTATTCTTCCGAAATATCTTTAATCCATATCCCTCTTCCATAAGTGCTTATTGCAACGTAAGATTTTCCGTTTGATGATTTTTCAATCAACCGCATCTCAGTTACCTTAATTGCTTCGGGCATTCCTTCGTTCCATTTTGCCCAGTTCAGTCCCCCGTTGACTGATTTATAGCAGCCGCAATCAGTTCCGAGATAGAGAATTTTTTCGTTTTCGGTGTTGGGAATCAAATCGGAAAGCAGGACGTTCGGTAAGTCACCCGATATATTTTCCCAGCTTTTTCCCCTGTCGGTTGTTTTATAAATTTTATGTTCAGGATAGTCCGTCCCGTACATAAGGGCATAAGCAACATTATTATTTTTTGCGCTTACTGTTACGGATTTAACGAACATATTTTTAGGAAGACCTGCCGAGCGTTCATCCCACGAACCATTTTCATATACCTTCAATTTATTTTTATTGTCGACTGTATCCAGCAGGCATACATACAGCACTGCGAACGGCGAAGTAAATTTAGATACGGCAATATTTGTAATAGGGAATCGGAATCCGCCGGGATTAAGTTTAGACCATTTGTTACCTTTGTTATTCGAATAAAACAAATGGTTATCGCAATTTACAAAGAGGTTATAGTTTGAGACTTTATCGTTTTTAATGTGTGTAAAATATATACTCCAGTCTTTTCCGCAGGTATCGATACCTTTATTCGCATCTATATAATTTACTCCGCCGTTTGTAGATTTAAACAGCGAGCAATCGTGAGGCGAAGCACATCCGTACTGCGCATAATATATCGTAGCAGGGTTAACGGGGTCAACAGAAATGGAAGTACAATCTCCAATCCAATAGTTAATCCACTGAGCGCCCATATTGCTTGTCCCGCAAATACCATTATCGATTGCAACCCCATAAATATAATTTCCGTTTGACGGGCTTACATCGAATCCATAGAACTGTGAAATCGGCAATGTGTTTTTTGCAGTGCTCCAGTTGGAGCCGTAATCAGATGAGATTGAAAAGCCTCCGTCGTTTCCCTCATAAATTGTTTTTCCGTTTTTTTCCCAGGCAATTGCGTGGTGGTCTGCGTGAACATTAACATTCTCGATTATTTTCCAGCTGTTTCCCCCATCGGTAGTGATGGAAAGTGATGCCCAGCCGAGAAGGACTCTGTTAGGGTCAGCCGGAGATACGGAAATATAGTTATTATAATTTCCCTGATAGAATCCAGAACTGTTTTTATTTATATAACCGGGATTAATTTTTTTCCATGACTTTCCGTCGTTCTCGGTTTTATAAACCCCTTTTAGTGATGGCGAGCCGTAACCGGAAACCGAGATATAAATTACCGATGAATTTTTTTCATACATTGAGATTGAAGTTCTTCCGATATCTTTATTCGGAAGCACAGCGTCTTTATCTATTCTTTCCCATTTATCCCCGCCATCTTCAGATTTATAAATACCAGAGATGTGTATATGGTTATATTCATCTGACTGTGAAATATTTTCCACTGCAGTATAAATAATATTGGGGTTTTGAAAATTTATTGCCAGATCTGTGGTAACTCCGGAAAGGTGTCGCTCCCATGTTTCCCCGCCATCATTAGAACGATAGTAGCCTGAATCAGTCACTGCATGAATTTTTTTTGTATTATTGGGAGTGAACCTGATTTTATAAAATGCAGTTGGTACCGGATTCATGCTTAATTGATTCCAGTGTTTTCCTTTATCAACGGTTTTCCATAGACCGGTTCCCGGAAAGACATAATCACCGGTACCGGCAAATATAATATTATCGTTTTCAGGACTCGTAACGAAGCTTCCGATAACGAGAGAATTCAGATTATCACTAATAGGTTCGTATTTAAAATTTTTAGTATCAGTCTGGAAAATTCCTCCGCTTGCTGATGCGATAAGCAAGCCGTTTTTAGTAATTTCAATTTCATTAATTCTTCCGGAGTAATAGGAACCGGGAGCATAATGTAATTTCTGTCCGAACGGTCCGATACATTTCCATTTTGATTCTGCTGGTATATTATTTGAATCGTTTGCCCGATGAATAAAACTAAAGGATAAAAAGAGGATTAGAAATAATCCGCCTATACTGATAATAGATAATTGTGATTTTTTCATAACGCAGTAATATTAACAAAAATAATTATTAATATATATGAATTAATATTTTCAAAAATGGGAAAAGAAATTGAAAATTTGCTTTTATCAAATCGCAGGGAATTGTAAAAACCGGCATCTAATATCATTGAAAGCCCAAAAGCTTTCATAAAGCAAATAATTACGGTTTTTTAAAAAAAAGGAATGAATTTTTCGAATCAATTATTAAATATTATAAATTAAAGAAAAAATGAAACAGAAAATTTTAGCTACACTAATATTTTGCCTGTTATTTACAGGATTTGTATTTAGTCAGAACAGACCCTCAAAGCATTCTAAAGATGGAGATAAGAAACGGCCTACAGCAGAAGAAATGGTTAAGCGTGATATGAATATGTTTCAGCAGGAATTGAATCTTACCGAAACGCAGAAAACATTTACACAGAAAATCCTCGAAGATTCCTATAAAAAAATGGAAGANNGAAAAAGATGAAAATTTGAAAAATGTGTTTACCGATGACCAGTGGGCAAAATACCAGTTAATAAAGGATAAAAGGAAAGATAAACACGATATAAATGGTGACGATAAACAGTCTCCGCCTCCGGACAGGCAATAATTATAATATAAGGAGGCATAGCTTGGATTATCCGTGAATATGCTTAAGAGAAAAACAAAAGGACGGGCTTGCTTAATATTGCAAGCCCGTTTTATTTTAAAATGTAAACGACACTCCAAAATTCACTGCTTCGTGAAACAGCGGAGCTTCTGTATCGAACGGCCAGTTCATCTTTGTTTTGCGGAGTTCATATAATCCATACGAGTATGCATTTTTAAGAACGAAGTTCACAATAACGCCTGCAATAGGTTCATTCTTTAAAACTCTGCCGACAAAATCATCTAATAATTGCATTCCGCCTTCTTCTATAACTGCGCTTCCGAGATATTTCCAGAACATGGTTTTCGGGAATATTGCCTGTCTTTCATAATTAGCCTGAAGAGAAATCATCGGAGTGATATTAAAAATCAATCCTCCTTCTGCCTGAGTTCCNNAAGCGAACCGGGAGATTTTGTCGTGTAATTCAGCGAGGATGAAATTTTTCCTATGAAAACATATGTATTAAAATATTTCAGAACATCTTTGCTATAATGGCTTTTGAACTGTGTAGCGGAGCCGAGTTTGAGTTCGACAATACCGGCATCGGAAAATTTGGAATTAAAGCCGTCGATGCTGAATTTCGAAACGCCGTTATTAATTTCAATATAAGGTTTTTCGAAAAATCTGAAATTGTTCTTTTTCGTATTAACCTGCGAAAAAGAATTCAGGAATGCGAAAGTGAAAACAAATAAAACGAATACTGTTATTTTAGTTTTCATAATTTCAAATATTTAATGGTTTATTTAAATTAGACGTTTTTAGGACTAAAAAAGTTGCAAAAACGATAGTCTTTGCGCAAATTATTTTTAAATATAATTATGTTTCGGCATTATTTCTGCAAATATAAGGAATTTTTTTAAAAAAATATCGTTTTAAAAAAATAAGTGAAAACAGAAGCTTTAAGTGTTCACTTGAATATATTTTTAGATTTAAGATTTATTTACCACACAACAGCAGCAACAGGACACACCGGGAAATTTTGCATTACAAAGCATATTAATAAAATAAATTGAAAAAATCTTTAGGAGGATAATATCATGCCTATATTAATGCAAATGTTCTGGGAAGGAGTAACATCCGGGGAATATGAAAAATTGCGCTCGAACGTTAACTGGGAAGGTAACACGCCGAGAGGGGCAATTTTTCATACTTCAGCATTCGACCGGAACGGAATACACGTTGTTGACCTCTGGGAAAGTGAAAGCGATTTCAACACTTTTATCGATAAAAGACTAATGCCGGAAGTCAAAAAACTCGGCATTAAAGATCTGCCGCAAATCGATATTTACAAGGTGCACGCTACTTACGTCCCGGGGTACAATAAGATATTCGGAAATGTTAAGCAAACTGCTTGAGAATTTCCTTATAATTTCAGGGTTTAATAAAATATTGAAATTTTATTAAACCCCGGATTATATTAAGAATTATTGTCGGTGCAATAATTTAAAAAATTTTTAAAGCGCATAAATTATTTCAAAGTGACACGTATATATTGAAAATGAATGCATTTGATAATATTAAGACACTAAAATGTAATTTTAAATAAAAAATTTAAAAAATTAAAACAAAAAAGATTATGCCAATACTAATGCAAATGTTCTGGGAAGGAGTAAAGCCGGAGCAGTATGAAAAATTGCACTCAGGTTCAGAGTTTGATTCAAATACGCCGAAAGGCGCAATTTTTCATACGTCAGCGTTCGATAAAAACGGTATGCACGTTGTAGACCTCTGGGAAAGCGAAAGTGATTTTAACGCTTTTGTAGAAAAAAGATTAATGCCAGTGGTAAAAAAGCTCGGGATTAAAGATATGCCGCAAATCGATATTTACAAAATGCACACTGCCCGGGTCCCGGGGTACAATAAGATATCATCGGGTATTAAGCAGACTGCATAATTAAGTGACAACTGTTTTTTACAGGTACCTCTGTAAACAACCCCGGCATAAGAAATTCGTCCGGGGGACAGGGAAGAAATATAATTCTTCCCTGTTTTTTTTGTCCCAAAATAAAAAGGCTTATCGTTAACACAATAAGCCCGTCATTTATTCTATCGGAGGTAGTGAGAGAATAAAACTCTTTTCCTGCTTTTATTACTTAATACAGGATCTATCAATTAGACAGAATCCGGATGGAAAAGGTTGCATGGAAAATTGATAAATAAAAATTAAATATAATAATTAACAATTTGTTTACAATATAATGACCTTTACATAATATTATTAGGGTAAGTTTAAATATGTTAAATTTAATTTTGATTACTGGATAAAGTTAATACAATAATAATATCCGATGTACATCTTGGTTCTGAGGTTGCCCGCCCGAAACAAATCAGTGAAATGCTTTCCCAATATACATTTGACCGTTTAATACTTCTCGGTGATATTTTCGATAACCTGAATTTTGCCCGCTTGAAGAAAGAGCACTGGAATCTTTTATCGGTTGTCAGAAAGCTGTCCAATCCGAAAAGAAATACTGAGGTTATATGGGTCGAAGGAAATCATGACGAGGGATTATCCGAAATAATGTCGCATTTAATCGGCATAGACGTTTTTAAAGAATACACTTGGGAAATTAACGGCAAAAAATTTCTTGCGATTCACGGTCACCAGTTCGACAGATTTTTAAACGAGAATGTAATAATCAGTTCGGTTGCATCTTTTATTTACGACAGGATACAAAGATGGGGAAATGAAAAGCAAACAGTTGCGCGATTCCTGAAAAGCAGAAGCAAGGGATGGCTTAGGCTTGCTAAAAAAGTTGCTGACGGAGCCGTTGAATATGGCAAACACCGAAAAGCGGATGTTGTAATTTGCGGGCATACACATCAGGCGGAAAAACACGATTACCCGGAAAAGAATATGATTTATTATAATTCCGGATGCTGGACGGATATACCTTCTTCATATATTTTGATTGACGATAGCGGTAAAGCGGAGATAAAATATTCAGAATAAACAATAATAAATTAATAGTTTTAAAAGAGAAAAAATAATTTCAATAATAAAATGTGCGGACTTAATAATTTACAGTATAGATAAAATTTAAAAAACTATATTGGTTCAAACGCCCCGGAAACAGAGCTTTGAGACCCTGCAATTAAAAGCAACAGAGTCCTTTTATCATTTTACATATTGTTACATACCTTTACATTACAAAGAAGAATTTATAAATAGATATTTATAAATTGTATGTGACTTACGGCCTACAAAACGACCAAAGTATTTTTTAAAAATTTACAAATTAATATGAACCAGAAGATTAATATACTTATTGTTTTTCTTTTTTGTCAATTTATTTTTGTACAAATAGTTCAGTCAAACACAATTCAATACACATCTCCCGTCTCCGGGTCAGTATATAATATGGAGAGCACAAATATCATAATCGGATTTTCAGAAAAAATAAATTCCGGATATATAAGAAATCTGCCGATAAGTTTGACCGGCTCCTTGAGCGGAAATCATTCGTATAAGCTGGAGATTGTCGAAAAAGGGACAAGAATTATAATCAGCCCGGATTCCCGTTTTGCATTCGGAGAAAAGGTAACAGTATCGGGTCTAAAAGGGCATGATGATTTATCGTTTTACATAAGAAACAGCAAACCGAATGTAACGTTTGACGCCAACAGCGATTTGGAATTTACCAATAAAGAAAAAGTTTACCCTTTCCATCGGGATTTTCTTGTCGCTCCCGATTCACTGCCGGTATTTACGATTTATAACTCAGGGTCTACTGCCAGCGGTTATCTTTTTTTATCTAATTTTTCAGGTGTTAATATCAACAGTTACCTGATGATACTTCAAAACAGCGGAGTACCGGTTAAAGCAATTGCATTAAATTTAAAAGGTTATGATTTTAAAAAGCAGAANNACAGGCAACGGATATACTACCGACATACACGAATTAAGGGTTCAGCCTGACGGAAGCGCCTGGCTTTTGAGTTATGATGCAGAGACAGTTGATATGAGTGTAATCGTTTCAGGCGGGAAGCCAAATGCAATTGTGACAGGATTAATTATACAAAAAATTGATGTTAATAAACATGTTGTGTTTCAGTGGCGCAGCTGGGACCATTTTCAGATTACGGACGCAACCCATGAAAATCTGACAGCATACAATATTGATTATGTTCACGGAAATGCAATAGAAGTTGAAAGTGACGGAAATATATTGCTTTCATCTAGGCATTTAGATGAAATCACAAAAATAAATTCCGTTACGGGAGAAATAATCTGGAGATTGGGCGGAAAGAATAATGAATTCAATTTTTTGAATGATTCAATCGGCTTCTCTCATCAACATCATATAAGAAGGCTGGAAAACGCACATATAATGTTATTTGATAACGGAAATTATCACACTCCTGCTTTTTCCAGAGTAGTGGAATACAGCATAGACGAAGGAGCAAAGACTTTATTCTTAGAATGGCAGTACAGGCATACTCCTGAAATTTTTTCATCTGCAATGGGAAGCGCACAAAGATTAAGCAACGGGAACACATTAATCGGCTGGGGTGCTGCTGCGACGACACTGACCGAAGTAACGCCGCAAGGAAATATTGCATATGAATTATCTCTTCCCGCAACTGAGATGAGTTACAGGGCATACAGGGACGAATGGGGTAGTGTCACATTAGGTCAACCCGATGAACAGGGTGCACCTGAAGCATATTGCTTATATCAAAATTATCCGAATCCGTTTAACCCGACGACAAATATAAATTATCGATTGGCAAAAAACAGCTATGTTACATTAAAAGTCTATAATGTGCTCGGGAAGGAAATTACAACTTTAGTAAACGGATTTCAAAATGCGGGAGAGCATAAAGTCCAATTTCCCGGCAGCCAAAATGTAATCGGTCAATTACAAAGCGGAATATATTTTTATAAATTACAAACGGAGAGTTTTACAGACGTAAAAAAAATGGTTTTAGTAAAATAATAAATCAGATTCTCATCCCTATCCCCGGGTCCTTTTTGGTAACTGCTGTTAAATATTATATTCTGTTACCGGAAAGGACTTTATTTTTTAACCTGTTCTTGATAAGTGCTCATAAGCGTTTACATTGGAACTATTTGTTTATTATGTGGTTATCAGTTAATACAAAGAAAATTTTTATTATTATTTAACCAAAAAAATAATTATATGAAAAAAGTTAACAGTTTAATTTTTTTATTAGTGCTATTTACAAGTATTTACGGTTATTCACAGACACCTTTTCGCGGAAATCTGACCGCAGGATTGACCAGCCCTATTGGAGATTTTTCTAAACTTTATAAAGGCGGGGTGTCTGTAGAAGCAGGTATATTTTACACGCTTCCGATAATCAGTCTTGATCTGACATTAACAGCGGGTTATAACGGATACAAATATAAAAACGATTATTTCACGGGGCTGGTAAGTTCGAATCTTAATGGTGCCACAGTATCAAATTTTAATGTAAGCTGGACAGCAACCGATATTCCCGTTATGGTTGGTGCAAGACTAAGGATTCCATTCGGGAGTATGAGGCCGTATATTACTGGCGAAGTCGGGCTGCATTTTGTAAGTTTCGCGGACAGGTTCAACGGGCAAAGAGTAATTGGTAATGCAGGAAGTCCGGTGGCTTTTGATTTCAACAGTACAACCGAATCCGGGAGCTCGGTGGGTGTAGGTACGGCAATAGGTGCAGGGCTGGAAATCCCGCTTATAATGAAAGTCAATCTTGACCTGAATGTAAAATATAATTACTCGGGAGTTACTTATTCAAAATCATATAATGTTTTCCAAAATAACAACTCGCAATTTACAACGGCAGAAATGAAAAACATCAATTATATCACAATCAGAGGCGGAGTGGTAATAGATTTCTAATAAAAAAAGTTTTATCGGAAAAAACGGCAGTCTGTACCTTTCGGAACAGCCTGCTTTTTATTTTTCTACGTGTTTCGTAAATCTTCCCGCTATAAATTTTATAGTTTAAACATATCTTGAAAGAATAACGATAAGAGAATGTCTCTTGACAAATAAAAAAACAGTTGATATATTGTTAAAAGGTATTACGCTAATCGCTAACAATATAAAGAAAAAGCCATGTATTGTTTTGCAATAAAAAATGCCGGCTCCCATCTGAAGATTAAATGCCGCCGGGGGCGGCGTCTCCCGGCGGTGCATTGTAAAAAACGGATATATTAACTTTAATATTTTTTTATAAAAAAAATTATAAAAGAGGAAAACAATATGAAAAAAACTTCAATAATATCCATCATTGTTTTTATCGCCGTAATATTATTTATGGCATTTACGTTTAATACTGCTGCCGATGTTCAAAAAACTTCAATCGGAAATCCCCAGGGAAATATTTTAGTACACGTGACAGGATGTGATAATTGCGATAAACTATTTGTCTGTGTAGACGGACATGTCGCATATTATCCGGGGACTTGTGATTTTTATGTGGATTGCTATCCTGCGGGCGCAGTCAGTCAGACAATATGTGTAGTGTGCGGTTTAAAATCGGGTATCGTAACAATAGATTGTAAAAAAACTAAAGAAGTCAAAATTCCGGTATTTCCCGGAGGCATTGCATGTCCTTGTAATTCGAAATAATTGAATTTGAGATATTTGTTTCCCGGGGGTTTCGGGCGAAAAACTATGAAACCCCCGGATTAATATTTAAATATACACTCTCTGCACCCTATCGGCGACGGCGCAGCAGATTTCATAAGGAATGGTTTTAGTCATTCGCGCGAGTTTATCGGCACCGATTTCGTGTCCGTTATTGCTGCCCATAAGAAGTACGTCATCTCCTACCCTTACATTGCTTTTTTCTCCGAGGTTAACCATTAGCCAGTCCATTGTAATATTACCGACTATGGGATAGAGCTTTCCGTTTATAAGAACTTTTCCCCTGTTCGAAAGCACGCGCCAGTATCCGTCTCCGTATCCGATTGGAATAGACCCGATAAAACTTCTTTCGTCTGTATAATAATCCCTTCCGTAAGAAATGCTTGTATTCGGCTCGACTCTTTTTATATATGTTACTTTGGACTTCAAGTTCATTATAGATTTCAGGGGAATTTTTTTTATATTATTATCTGACGGGTAGTAACCGTAGAGTATCAGTCCCGGTCTTACCATATCGAAATAGGATTCTTTTAAATCAAGTACGGCGCCGCTGTTAGCAGTATGGATTATCGGGAATTCCATTCCTGCTTTTTTAAGTTGATGGAGCAGTTCCTGAAATTTGTGCAGCTGCTGTTTGGCGAAAGTTTTGTCGCTGCTTTCTGCGGTTGCAAAATGTGTATAAATTCCCTCTATGTCGAGATTTTTATAAGCGAAAACCTGGGAAATATTTTTAAATGCCCCCTTGACGTCGAACCCGATTCTTTTCATGCCTGTGTCGACTTTAATATGAACCTTGAATTTTTTTCCGAGCCGTTTGCTGTAATAATCGAGGAATCGTGCAGTTTCAAGCGAAGCAACTGTTGCAATCAGGTCATTTTTCAGGAGCCTTTTTACGTAAGCAGCGGGTTTTAGTTTTGAATGAATCAACGTACCGAAAACTAGTATGGATGCCTCCGGAATAGTAGTTCTTAATTTTATTGCTTCATCATAATTTGCAACACCGAGATAATCGGCGCCTATGGAAATCAGTTTTTGGCTTATTTCCTGAATGCCGTGTCCGTAAGCATTCGCCTTTACTACTCCGCAAATTTTTATTTTTTTCCGCGGATTACTTTTATGCAGATATTTTTTTATCTGATTATAATTATATTCCAGTTTATTTAAATCTATTTCAGCTCTGGTTGGATTCAAATCAATTATTATTTATTTAAATTTAACTATGATAAATTTAAATTTAAATGCAAATAGAGCAGTAATTAGTTATATGAAAAAATCACTTATTTTATCTTGAAATGATTAAAAACAGAAATAATTATTATTATTTTGATTTTATAATATAAAAATGTAATTTCAAGTTTGCATTTTTTAATGATTTACAAATTATTAATTTTGAAAGAGTAAATTTTCATTTTTGGTTAAATTTTAATCTATTCTTTAACGATGAATTCGATTGTACTTGTTATAATATCTGTGCTGGTACTTGTTATTGCGTACAGATACTATGGAAAATTCATTGCAACAAAAGTATTAGTACTCAACGAAAAAAACAAAGTACCCTCCGAAGTATTCAACGATGGCAGAGATTATGTTCCAACGAGTAAATGGGTTTTATTCGGGCATCATTTTGCGGCGATAGCCGGAGCAGGCCCGTTAATAGGACCCGTCCTTGCGGCGCAATACGGCTATCTTCCGGGAATGCTCTGGCTTTTAATCGGTGCTGTTTTTGCCGGTGCGGTTCATGATATGATTATTCTATTTGCTTCCGTACGGTATGACGGCAGGTCTATAGCCGATATTGCCAGAATAATAGTTGGTAAAAAACTCGGTTTCATAACTTCCATAGCAGTGTTATGTATATTAATTATTGCCATGGCAGGTCTCGGAATTCCCGTCGTCAATTCACTTAAAAATTCTTCATGGGGAACATTTACCGTTGGATTTACGATACCTGTTGCAATTTTAGTCGGGATTTATCTGAGATATATCCGTCCCGGAAAAATCGGAGAAGCAACAATTATTGGTATGACGCTGGTAATATTCGGGGTTGTAGCCGGACCTTACATACAGAATTTACCGATTGCAAAAATTCTGTTATTCGACGAAAAAGAATTATCGGTTATACTTGCAGCATACGGTTTTCTTGCGGCGGCTTTGCCTGTGTGGCTTCTGCTGCTTCCGCGTGATTATCTCAGTACTTATATGAAGATTGGAGTAATTCTTATATTAACGGTTGGCATAGTAATAATAAGACCCGATATTCAGATGCCGGCTGTAACGGAGTTTATACACGGAGGTGGTCCGGTAATTCCCGGAAAAGTTTTTCCTTATTTATTTATTACTATTGCCTGCGGCGCTTTATCAGGTTTTCATGCTCTTGTAAGTTCCGGAACAACGCCCAAGTTAATAAGAAACGAAAAAGATATTTTACCGATTGGTTTTGGAGCAATGCTGGTAGAAGCATTCGTCGGCATAGTTGCACTGATAGCCGCAACTGTTTTACCAACGTCGGATTATTTTGCAATTAACACATTACCCGAGTTATTCAGCAAACTAAATATGAACCCATCCGAATTGCCGATGCTTTCGGGACTTGTAGGGGAAACCCTTGCCGGAAGACCCGGAGGTTCCGTTTCGCTTGCAGTGGGGATGACTTATGTTTTTTATAAGATTCCGTGGATAAATCATTTAATGGGATACTGGTATCATTTTTGTATTATGTTTGAGGCGTTATTTATTCTTACCACAATTGATGCCGGCACAAGAATAGGCAGATATCTTTTGCAGGATTTATTCGGGCAGTCCTGGAAACATTTTGGAAAAGTAAGAACTTTTTTCAATATCGTATTTTTCTCTGCGATTATATCTGCGGCGTGGGGATATTTACTTTATACTGGAAATGTATCTACAATTTGGCCCCTCTTTGGTACAGCGAATCAGATGCTTGCTGTAATTGCTTTCGCAATTGGTACAACTTTTTTATTAAGTATGAAAAAAACGAAGTATATCTGGATAACCGTTGTGCCATTGACTTTCATTACTGTTACTACGCTGTCTGCTGCCGTATTGAATATCTTTGAAAATTATTTACCGCAGGAAAAATACCTGTTGGCTGGAATTTCATTTATATTAATTGTACTTGTTGTTTTTGTACTAATAGAGAGTGTAATAAAATGGGTTAAAATGATTAAGGAAGCAAATAATTACAAATAACAAGTATTGTTTCGGGCTATAATCTTTACGCCCTGTTTCAAAAATATTCTTTTTATTTTGATATATTTAAGCTAATTTTCTAATATATAGAAAGTAATGCAATAGATTATGTCCTTTCTGTATAAGAAATGACTATTCCAAATTATTAATAAATTCGAATAAAGAATTAAGGATAGGTTATATATCTTATGAAAAAGACCTCCTTCCCCAAAAAAGACGCCGGTAGAATTAAAGAGCAGGAACTAATTGACTGGAAGCATAGATTTGAACTTGTTGCAGAAGCTTCCGGGCAGATTGTATATGATTATAATTTAAATGACGGTTCGATAAAATGGAGCGGCAGTACATTAAATGTACTTGGCTATAAATTATCGGAAATGAACGGGGGTATAAAGCAATGGGAAAAACTTATACATAAAGATGACAGGAAAGAAGCGCTCCGATTATTAGAGATTGCCGAAAAAGATTTGACTCCTTATGAAATTGAATACCGCTTCAGGCATAAAAACGGGAATTATTTAGAAATAAAGGATACGGGATATTTTATTCCTGACGAAAACGGCAGGTCTATACGGATGGTAGGGATGATGAAGGATATTTCGTCCCAGAAACGTTCCAGGTTATTGATAACCGCATTAAACACAGCCGTGCTGGAAATGCAAAAAGTATTTTCTAAAGAAGATATTTACAAAGTTATTGCCCGTGAGTTTAAGAAAATGAATATAGAAAGCATGGTTTCACTTGTCGATGCAGAAAGAAAAAATATTTTTTTTGAATATTTCAGTTATGATTCAAAATTAGTTAAGGTTGCAGAAAAAATTGCGGGGCTGTCTGCAAAAAACTTAACTTTATCAATTGATAAAATAAAAGAATATGGTGAAGTCATTAATCATAAAAAAACGTTGCTAATTGAAAGCAATCCTGAATTTATCAGGCAGATTCTTCCGAAAAAAGTGAAATTCATGGCCGAACAGGTTATTAAGATGTTTAAAATTAACCGTTTTATAATAGCTCCTTTGATAGCCGATGACCGTGTATTCGGAATATTTTCGGTTCAGTCGGAGGACCTGATTGAATCGGACATTCCGGCTGTAACGATTTTTGCTTATCAGCTTGCCGGAGCCTGGCAAAAAGGGGAATTGATTGAGAAAATCAGGCAGGATGTTAAGGTTCAAATTCAAGCGGAAGAAGCACTAAAAGCGAGTGAACAAAAAGCGAGGACAATAATAGAGCAGCTTTCAGAGGGATTTGCCCTAATCGACGAAAAAGGTAAAATTGTAGAGTGGAACGATGCGATGGAAAAGATTTCGGGCAGAAAGAAAAAAGATGCTATCGGTTTATTCTTTTGGGAAATGCAGTATGAGCACACACTGCCTGAGCTCCGGGGTCCGGAAAAATTTAATCATTCTGATAAAGTTTTCTTGGAATCATTAAAGAAAAAAGATTCCGCAAAATTCAACAAAACTTTCGAGGTACCTTTTCTTAATTTAAAAGGGGAAAAGCGAATCATCCAGTCTACGATATTTCCGATTTTTCTAGGAGAGAAATTTTTTGTCGGTAATGTAACAAGGGATATTACGGAGCAAAAAAGAACAGATGAGATTTTGCATCGCAGTGAAGAAAGATTTTCTAAGGTATTTAAATCAAGTCCGTATGCAATAAGCATAAGCGACCTTGAGACGGGCAGATATATAGATGTAAACGACAACTTTTTAAAACTAATTGGTTTTAATAAGGATGAAATTATAGGAAAAAATTCCTTTGAATTAAATTTGTGGATTAATTCCGCTAATCGTGAAAATATAACCGGAAGATTGAGACAGGAAAACTCCATCAAAAATATACTAACGGATTTCAGGATTAAATCCGGAGAAATAAGAACATGGAAATCTTCACTTGAAATAATTGAACTTAACGAAAAGCCATGCATACTTTCCATGATTGAGGATATAACCGATCAGAAAAAAGCAGAGGACCTTTTAAAGGAAAGCAATAGAAAATTAAATACGCTCATAAACAACTTAAGCGGAGTAGTATACAGATGCCTGAATGACAAGGACTGGACCATGGGATTTATAAGTGATGGAATTAAAGAGCTGTCAGGATTCCCGCCTGAAGAATTTATTTTTAATAAAGTAAGAACATTCGATTCAATAATCGAGCCTGAAGACAAGAATATGGCATGGAATTCAATTCAAAATGCATTGGACAATAATACTTCCTTTGCTATTGAATACCGCATTAACTGCTCAAACGGGGAACAAAAATGGGTAAGTGAAAGAGGGAGCGGAATATACGAAAAAGATAAACTGATTGCCCTGGAAGGCTATATTTCCGATATCACTGCAAGCCGTTATACCGCACAGGTAATTAAAGAAAGCGAGGAAACGCTCAAGACATTTATCAATGCGCTTCCCGAACCGGCATTCCTGATAGACAAAAATTATAATATATTATTATCCAATAAATCACTTGCAGACAGTTTTAACCTCTCGCCCGAAAAAATGACAGGCAAAAATATATTTAAAATTCTTCCGCAAGAGGATGCCGGGCGCAGATCAAAATATATTGACGAAGTATTGATGAAAGAGGAACCTATAATTTTTGAAGATTCGCGTGATGATTTATTTTATATAAATTACCTGTATCCAGTTTTTGATGAAGGTAAAAAAGTATCCAAAGTTGCCATTTTTGCTCTTGATATCACGAGCAGGTTAAAAGCAGAAAAAGAAAATTTATTGCTTGCACAGACCTTAAAATCGGTGAAAGATGCAATCAGCATAACTGATATGAATAACAATGTAATATTTGTTAACGACGCATTTCTGGAAACTTACGGATTCCCTGAAGAAGAAATCATCGAAAAAAATATTTCATTTGTAAATCCGAAAGGATTTAAGGATGATTCCGGAAAAATTCATGAAGAGACTATGAAGGGCGGGTATCACGGCGAAATAATGAATATTAAAAAAGACGGAAGAGAATTCCCTGTGGAACTATGGACATCCACCGTAAGAGACTCAAATAATAATATTATTGCAACTGTCGGCGTTGCACGCGATATAACAAGCCGTCTTAAAGCAGAAAAGGAAAACACTTTACTTGCTCAGACCATCAAATCCGTAAAAGATGCTATAAGTATTACAGATATGGATAATAATTTATTATTTGTTAATGACGCATTTCTTGAAACATATGGTTATAACAGAGATGAAATAATCGGAAAACACGTATCTGTTATTGTTTCAGAAAAAAACCCGAAAGAAATTTTAAATGAAATCCAAATTGGAACAAAAAAAGGAAGCTGGAACGGAGAATTAATTGATAAGCGCAAGGATGGTACTGAATTTCCAATTGAACTCTGGACATCCGTTATAAAAGATATCCATAATAACACTAATGTTGGAATGGTAGGTATAGCGAGGGATATTACAGAAAGAAAGCAAGCTGAAAAGGAAATCGAAGAAACAAACAAAAAATTAATTCAGGCACAGCGCGTGGCAAGAATCGGAAGCTGGGAAGATTATTTGCCCACAGGGGAATTGTTCTGGTCAAGTGAAATGTATATTATCTTAGGAATTGACAGGGGAGTAAAACTTAATTTTTCGGATACCACGAAACTGTTTCCTCCCGAAGAACTGGAAAAATTAAATGCAGCTGTAAATGATGCTATTATAAATAAGAAACCATACAGCATGGATTATAAAATCATCACACCTGACGGAAACGTGAAATATATCCACGATGAAGGGGAAGTGAGATATGATGAATCCGGAAATGCAGAATGGATGTACGGTACGACGCAGGATATAACAGAGAATAAACTTGCAGAAATTGCTCTTAAAGAAAGTGAAGAAAAAATGCAGAGTATATTCCGTGTTGCACCCGCGGGTATTGGAATTACGAAAGACAGAATCTTTTTGGATGTTAATCTTCATATTTGTGAAATGACAGGGTATTCAAAGGAAGAACTAATAGGAAAAAGTGCGGAATTGTTATATCAGTCAAAAGAGGATTTTAATTATGTCGGAAATGAAAACTACCGTCAGATTAAAAAAACAGGTCTTGGATTTGTTGAGACGAACTGGAAAAAAAAGAACGGCAGCATTATAAATATAATATTATCATGGACACCAATCGATACGAATGATGATTCCAGGGGAGTAATTTTCACAGCTTTAGATATTACATTGAGAAAACAATACGAAGAAAATTTACGGAAAAGCGAAGAGCGTTTTAAGCAGGTCGCAGAGAGCGCAGATGAATGGATATGGGAAGTAAATGCAGACGGTCTTTATACATATACAAGCCCGATTGTGGAAAAAATTCTCGGTTATAAACCTGAGGAAATTGTTAACAAAAAGCATTTCTATGATTTCTTTTTACCCGACGTCAGAGATAATATCAAAAAAGCTGCATTAGAAATATTTAGCAGAAAGGGAAAAATAAAAAGTTTAATAAATGAGAATTTACATAAAAACGGAAAAATAACAATTCTGGAAACAAACGGGGTCCCTATGCTTGACGGGCAGGGTAATCTTTTAGGGTACAGAGGTGTTGACAAAGATATTACGGAGCGAAAAAGGGCGGAAGAGGAGCTGATAAAAGCCAAAGAAAGAGCTGAAGAAATGAACAGAGTAAAAACAAATTTCCTCGCGAATATGAGCCACGAGGTCAGGACGCCGCTTGTTGCAATTCTCGGTTTCTCGGAAGTTTTAAGCGGAATAATAAAGGAAGAAGAATTAAAGAACTATGTTAACATGATACATACCGGCGGGGAGAGACTGCTTGATACGTTAAATTTGATACTTGATTTATCGGTTATAGAGTCTCAGAAAATCAAGATAGAACTGATTCCGCTGAACATAATAGAAGAAGTAAACCTGGTTGCGGCATTATTTGAAAAAACAGCATTGAGAAAAAAATTAAAGATTGATATAAAATCGGAATTTGAATCATATATTATAAATCTCGATGCGAAAATATTAAGGCAGATTTTGAACAATCTGATAAACAATGCGATAAAGTATACCAATGCGGGAAAGATAACGGTTAAACTAAATGAGGAAAAAACTGAAGGCGGGAAATTTTTTGCTGTAAGAATTGAAGACACAGGGATAGGAATTCCCGAAAATAAACGCGACTTAATCTGGGAAGAGTTCAGGCAGGTAAGCGAAGGGTTAAACCGTTCATTTGAAGGTGCCGGACTTGGGTTATCTATAACTAAAAAGTTTGTAGAGAAACTCGGCGGAAAAATATTTCTTGAAAAAAGTGAAGTTGAAGTAGGCTCGACTTTTACTGTTTTGTTCCCTATTAACGAAGAAACTGATATTAAATTTGCAAAAGAAACAAACAGAGAAATAACAAAAAAAATAATTATAAAGTCAAAACCGGAAATTCTCTATATTGAAGACGACCCTATTGCAATAGATATTGTAAGAACATTTATCAGGGATTCGTATAATGTAGATGGTGTCTTAACGGGGTTGGAGGGAATAGAAAAAGCGAGAATTAAAAAATACGATGCGGTATTTATGGATATAAATTTAGGTAAGGAAATGGACGGTTTGGAAGCAACGAAAATAATAAGAGAAATTCCCGGATATCAATCCATTCCAATAGTAGCCATTACCGCATTTGCAATGGTAGGTGACAAGGAAGAGTTTTTTGAAAAAGGATGCACGCATTATATCTCAAAACCTTTTACAAAAGCAGAATTCAGGCAGTCTGTTTCCGAGATTTTGCCCGCAAAAAAATAAAAAAAATATGGCATATTTGATTACTTGAAATTAATATCATCTATGCATAACTTCCCAAAAAAAGGAGTAAAGCCATGAAAACCTTTATTCTTATGACGAAACTTGCCCCTGAAATTACCAGCAAGCTAAAGCAGCGCGGTAAAGTAGGACACGCCTGGTTAGATGAAGTAAAGAAAAAATGCCCGGAAGTGAAGTTCCTGACACATTATGCATTACTTGGTAAATATGATTTTCTCGATATTTACGAAGCACCCGATGAGGAAACTGCCGCCAAAGTATCGATGATTAGTCTTGCAAACGGTGCAATGTTTGCCGAGAGCTGGGTTGCGATTCCGTATAAAAAATTTCTGACACTGACGGAAGAAATTTGATTAAATGTTAAATTAAAGAGCAGAAATTAGAAAATTGTATTTTGATATTTAACAATTATTATTCATTAATCATTCTTGAAGTGGTCCAGTTTTTCTATATTCTTAAAGTATAACTGATATTCCTCTTTTGATACTTTATTCTGCCAGTTACCTGTCAGCATTGCTATTCCCGTGGATAATAAAAAAACAGATATAATTATTCCTGCGGCTATTTTTTTATTAAGCTTTTTTTTTACCAGTACAGGTTTTATATAAAGCGCATCTTTAACCGGGCAGACATCGATGCAGTTCAGGCAGGATGTGCATTCATCGGAGATTACGTTTTTTACTCTGTGGACTTTTATGAAAGACGGACAGGCTTTAGTGCAAAGCTTGCAGTCGATGCAGGTATCCTTGTTTCTTTTAATTTTATTCGGACTGAAAAGCGATACAATTCCGAGCAATGCCCCGTATGGACAAAGGTAACGGCACCAGAAGTTTCTGAAAATAACCGATAAAGCTGTTAATATCCCTATAACATAAAGAGAAAACCTTGAAATCTTTGCAAAGAAATAATACATCTTTATATCTGCTACAATATTATACGGGCTGTCGAGGAAAGACTTCAGGGCAATTTCGTTCATCATAAAGAACACGGTATAGATAAGAAATGCAAGTAGAAGATATTTGACACTTCTCAGAGAATAATCAAGAAACGACGGAATTTTTATTTTTCTTCGGAAGATTTTTTCACCTGCATTACCGAGCATTTCGGAAATAAAACCGACAGGACAGAACCAGCTGCAGAAAGATTTGCCGACAAGAAAAGACATCAGGATTATTGCAAAAAATATCACAACTCCGGCAGGATGTGCAGAGTGAATTATTCCGGTTTTCAGGAATAAATAAAAACTCATCAGAGAACTTATCGGAAGAAATCCGTCAACTCCCGGAGGGCGGCTTGTGAATTCGAGCACATCGCCGGATTCAAGCCGGCTAACGAACTTGTAAAAATCATATCCTATCCAGATGCAAAGCAGTACAAATGCAGATTGTATAATAAGTCTGAATCTCTGAACCGATTTTTCTGCGTTTTTTACCATAGTTAAAATTTAAACTAATACAATATGGTAAAAATGGATTTAATTGGGTTTGACTTTTGTCAAATTTGGGAAGATTCTAAAACTACAAAAGTCTGAGTTTTTAAAGACTATAAGAAATTCAATTTTATTTTTGTAAATAGAAAAAGACTTTTGTAGTTTTTGTGATTGAGTTAATATGTTATTTTTAAACGGATAAAAATAAAACGAATATATTAAATTATTCCCTGCTTTTTCTTGATTTAAAGAATTCCCATATTACATCTGCTGCGTTGAAATCTTTGCAGGTGTTTCCGACAATTTTTTTGGGAAGGTACTGACTTCCGCCGGGCCAGGTGTGACCGCCGTTTGTAATTTTTATAAGAACTACATCTGTGTTATTTAATCCGCCGGAATAAGTATATTTTGTGGCATAGCATTCATCATCTCCGATTACATCGGGGATTTCTTCTTCCTTATATTTTTCGGTGCATTTATTGAGTTTTACAAAGATAGCAATGGACTCATCCGTAGATATTGATTTGCCGCGGCTTTTGCCGATTTTAAATCCGACTTTACCGCCTTCGTATTTTACGAGTGGGTCTTCGGTACCGTTAATTAACATTAATGATACAGGTTTATCAAGTGTATATCTGTCTTGCAGATTTTTTGGAATGTTTGCACACACGGGAGCGATTGCGAGAATTTTATTCGATAATTTATAAGCCAGATAGAAAGAGAAAAATGCTCCGTTGGACATACCTGTTGCGAAAATCCTTGTTGAATCTATTTTATATTCTTTTGAAATAGTATCAATCAATTGAGTGATAAATTTCAAATCATCATATTTTGTATTTTCCACAGGGTCATTTCTACCGTCGTTCCATGCTTTGTCTTTTCCGTTGGGATATGCAACTATGAACCTGTCTCTGTCGGAGAGTTTATTGAATCCGCTTTCTTTCATAATCTGTTTTCCTGTCCCGCCGTGTCCGTGCAGGACGATAACAAGAGGAAGATTATAAATAAGCGTTCCTGTTTCTGGGAGGTGGAGGATGTAAGTTCTTGTTATTCCATCGATTGTGATTTCCTGTTCTCTTGTCTGGGAAAAGATGGTATAACTTATTGCACTAAATAAAATTATTAATAATATTTTTCTCAAATTTTTCTTTTTAAAAGACTTAATCGCAAAGGACCTAAGGAATCGCAGAGTATATGTAAAGGAAAGCATGTTTCCCTTTGCGTTCTTTGCGAAAAACATTGCGACCTTTGCGGTAAAAAATTAAATCAGCTTTTTATACTTTATTCTCTTTAACACAACATCACCCAGTCGTTTCTTTTTGTTTTCTTCGTAGTCGGAGTAGCCGCCTTCGAAGAAATAAACCTGCGAATCTCCTTCGAATGCAAGTATATGTGTTGCAACCCTGTCGAGAAACCACCTGTCGTGAGAGATAATTACTGCACATCCCGCAAAATTTTCCAGACCTTCTTCCAGTGCGCGTAGTGTGTTCACATCGATATCGTTTGTAGGTTCATCGAGAAGTAAAACATTTGCCTGAGATTTAAGTGTAAGTGCAAGATGAAGCCTGTTACGCTCGCCGCCCGAGAGCATATATACTTTCTTTTCCTGATCTGTCCCGGTGAAATTAAATCTTCCGACATAAGCACGCGAATTATATTGCTTGCCTCCGAGGTCTATAAATTCCTGACCTTCGGAAATTGCCTGCCATACAGAATTTTCGGGGTCTATTTCCGCGTGTGCCTGGTCAACATATCCGACCTGCACTGTTTCGCCGATTTCGAAAGTACCCGAATTAGGTTTCTCGCTGCCGAGAATCATTCTGAACAGAGTAGTTTTTCCTGCGCCGTTCGGACCAATTACACCGACAATTCCTGCAGGAGGAAGCATAAAATTCAAATCATCGAAAAGAATATTTTCGCCGAATGCCTTCGATACTTTTACAGCTTCTATAACTTTAGTTCCGAGACGCGGACCGTTCGGAATAAATATTTCAAGAGTTTCTTCTTTTTGTTTTGTATCTTCGTTAAGGAGTTTATCGTACGCCTGCAATCTTGCTTTTGATTTTGCCTGCCTTGCGCGAGGAGACATTCGCACCCATTCGAGTTCGCGCTCGAGTGTTTTCATTCTTCTGCTTGCGGTTTTTTCTTCCATTTCGAGACGCCTTGATTTCTGGTCGAGCCACGATGAATAATTTCCTTCCCACGGAATTCCTTCGCCTCGGTCGAGTTCGAGTATCCATCCTGCAACGTTATCCAGAAAATATCTGTCGTGAGTTACTGCTATGACCGTGCCTTTATACTGCCTTAAATGAAGTTCGAGCCATTCGACTGATTCTGCATCGAGATGGTTTGTCGGTTCATCGAGCAATAAAATATCGGGCTCGGAAAGCAGCAGCCTGCAAAGTGCAACACGCCTGCGCTCGCCTCCGCTTAGATTTTTAATCGGCAAATCCTCTTCGGGACAGCGGAGAGCGTCCATTGCGCGCGAAAGTTTTGCGTCAAGTTCCCAGCCGTTTTTATGTTCTATGAGTTCAGTCAGTTCGCCCTGACGCTCGATGAGCTTTGTCATTTCATCATCATCCATCGGTTCGGCGAATTTATTATTAACGTCTTCGTATTCTTTCAGAATATTGACAACATCCTGCACGCCTTCCTGCACGATTTCCTTGACGGTTTTGCTGTCGTCCAGATGCGGCTCCTGCGGAAGGTAACCGATTGAATACTCTTTTGTGAAATGCACTTCACCGTCGAAATTTTCTTCCTCGCCTGCGATTATTTTAAGCAGTGTGGATTTTCCCGAGCCGTTCAAACCTATTATACCGATTTTAGCTCCGTAAAAAAACGAGAGGTAAATGTTTTTTAATACCTGTTTTTTGGGAGGGTAGGTTTTGCCCACTCCGACCATCGAAAAAATTATTTTATTGTCAGCCATGGTGCAAAAATATACTTATTCTTGTTAACAAGAAATGGAAAGAGGAGTGAGAAAAGTGATTAATTTTAATAACTCCTGCCCGCAGAAAACACTGTGGGCAGGAATATAAAATTAAAATTTGATACCGGTTCGTATGTCGAATGAATAATTTTTTACTTTCCAATCATTGCCGACGTATAACAAACTCTCTGACATCTTATTAAAGCTAAAATCAGGATTGTATGTACTTTCAATAAACACCGAATATTTTTTGGAAAATCTGTAATCAATTCCCATTCCAATTGTTCCACCAAATATTCTATTATTATTAATAGGATAATTATAAGCAGTAAGAGGTAATTCTTCACCATTTAATACATTTTTTGCAGACACAAAGATATCCATTCTTACACCTGCTAAAATATATGGGGATATTATACTTGTGTTTCCATCATATTTAGCAAGTACTTCTAAAGATACATAGTTAATATTTCTATGAATATAATCTGTACCAAGGTATTGACCAGTTTCTGAAGTTCGAATAAACGGGTCCAAAGCACCTTTTTGTACATAATTAATTCCTGTAACGATATTTAATTTTTCAAATATATGAGATTCTTTAAAAACACCCCCTGTAAATCCAAATTTATAATATAAATCACTCGAAAATAAATTTGAAGTCTGATTCGCTATCGATGTTCCGAGCTTTACCCCAAATCCCTTATAAATCTGGGCATTTGAAAGATTTGAAAATAAAAAAATCAGGAAGAGCACGACAATCGTTTTTTTCATTTTAAAATATTTAATTTTTNNAAATTCTATAAAGTTGATAATTTATTTAAAATTATTTTAAAATGTATGTTAAAACAAGAGAAAAATCATTACACTTAATGAATCAATGAAGTATCGGAAATAATTGATTATTCAAAGTTCTTTACCATTTTTTCCGCGTGTATGAAAATATCGTCTTCGCCGACCTGGTCGAACGGTTTTTCGAGGTCATCCTGAATGTTATCCAGTCCGACAAGCACAATACTCATTAAGAAAGGCGTAACCATTGCAAGCAATATATGAACATTTTGTCCCACGTAAGCAAAGTACGGTGCGTAAATAATAGGAGTAAGAAAAATAAAAATCCTGCTGTATGCGCGGAGTGTAATCGGTGTGCGATACTGGGCAACGTGTTTAAGACTTTCGAATCCCTCAATCATTTTGCTGAGGTACTGGTTCACCCGCGATATTTCTCCTGCCACCATTCCCCGTGTGCGGAGTTTTTTTATGAACAAAGAAAGCTCCGAAAAATTATGATAAACTTCGTGCTCTTTTTTATTCCTTTCTTTCCGCTTCACTGCAAGACACACGCGGATTGAGATTAAAAGTTTTTGCAGTAATAATTTTACTTCTTCGGGTTGTTCCGTGTTTTCGTCGTCGAACCAGTCTCTCGTTGAAAGAAATATAGAGCGGCAGTGGGCTTTAAGATTGCTATAATCCTTTAGTGCATTTTCCCTGCGTTGGAATGCACTGCCGATGGAAAAAACAATCGGGAAAACAACTGCTATACCTATAACTGTTTGAGGCATGTCTGCAATAATACCATACTGCATGCAAATATATGTAGCAAGCAGGGAAAGCGCAGTAACTATAAGAGTTGTTAAATTAAAAATCTGGATAAAACTTCTTAAGGATTTTAAGATTGTTTTCATTGGACTTTAAATTTATGTTTAATCGTAAATTATGAATTTTTGATTTTAAATGTAAGAGAGGAATCGCGTAAACCCGGTCGGGTCGTTCTGCTCAAGTTATACACTTTTTTCTTTTATTTTAAATTGCTAATTTTAAGTATATCAATTAAAAGTATATTCGAAAAATGAAAAATTTTAAATATTTAAATGCAATAATCATTGCATTATTGTTCTTGTTTATCCAAAATTCCTTTTCGCAGGAATTGACTAACATAAAAATAAATCCGGCTTCAAGAGTAAAAGACCAGGGCAGAAGCGGCACGTGCTGGTGTTTTTCATCATTATCAATTCTGGAATCGGGATTATTGAGTCAGGGAATCGAGCATCCCGACCTTTCCGAAATGTTTGTCGTTAGAAATGTTTACCTGGAAAAAGCAAAGAATTATATTCTAAGGCAGGGATTTACCAGATTCGGCGAAGGTGCATTCGGGCACGATATATTTCCCGTTATAGTGAAGTACGGAATCGTTCCTTTGAGCATATATCCGAATACGCCGAATGATTCAGATATTATTGACCATATGGGATTTGACGTGAAACTAAAAAAATATCTCGACAGCGTGCTTATGAAACAGCCTATATCGCTTGACTGGCAAAAAAATTACATAAAGATGCTCGATGAAAAATTCGGAAAACCGCCCGAAAAATTTATGTTCGAAGGAAAAGAATATACTCCAATAGAATTTACCAACAGCGTGCTGAAATTTAATCCGGATGATTATGTCGGCTTAACTTCATTTACTCATCACCCGTATTACAAGCCATTTAATGTTGAAGTGCCCGATAATTATTCAGGAGGATTGTTTTACAACATGCCGATAGACGAATTAATAGAAGCGGCAAAATACGCAGTGAATAACGGTTTTACGGTCGGATGGGATGCAGATGTATCCAATACGTACTTCAGTCAGAAGTTAGGATATGCAATGGTTCCGAAAGATAAGACAAGACTGGATGTAAGTGTATTGCCCGATGATGATGAACAGGTATACACTCAGGATTCAAGACAGGAGCTTTTTGAAAACCTTACAACACAGGATGACCATTTGATGCATATAATCGGACTAAAACAAACACCGTCAGGAAAGACGTTCTTCTATGTGAAAAATTCATGGGGAGCAATCGGACCGCTGAAAGGATTTTTGAATGTATCTGAAACATATTTTGGAATTAATACCATTACACTGATAATGCCTCTGAATTCTCTGAGTCCCGAGGTGAGAGCGAAACTGAAGATATAGTTTTTAAGAAGCTGGCATCATTCTTATGAAAGAAACCCGGTAAATAACAGTGACTTTTTTACAGTGTTGAAAATTTAACATTTTTTAGAAAATGCTTAACCGGCTGATTGATAAAATAAAAAAGGATAAAAAGAACCGGGAAAAATTCAATGACCTTTTCAGGGAAAGAGAAATTCCCTCAAAAACTATCCTGTTGCTTGAAGGTGAAACAGCAACCAGGGTTCATTTTATAAAAAAGGGATGTCTGCGTGAGTGGTTTAACAAAGATGGCAAGGATATAACTTTTCAATTCTTTTTTGAGGGACAAGCTGTTGCTTCAATTGATAGTTTTATAAACAACAAGCCCAGTATATTTACTCTCGAAAGCATCGAACCTTCAACTGTAATTTCAATCAGCAAGGAAAATTTCGAGCAGCTCCAGCGAATATATCCCGGGATGAAGGAAGGTTTTCAGGAAGTTATGTATCAAAGATTCCAAAATTATGCACGGCTTTTTCTTTCCAGGATTAAAGATACGCCCCGTGAGCGTTATGAAGATTTAATCAAAAATCATCCCGAAATAATTAAACGTATACCGCAGCATTATATAGCGTCGTATTTAGGTATTACACCCATTTCATTAAGCAGGATTAAAAATAAAAAATAAATTCCATTTATTAACAATTGTTATCGTTAAAATGCCCCGCCCCTATGTATTTTTGTAAAGTAACCGATAACAATTTTAAACCAATGTTTTTTAATCGCAAACATACTCGAACACAATTTATCCGGCTTGATACCCGAAAATGTAAGGCGTGCTGGAAATGTATAAAGAATTGCCCTAACGAGGTCTTCGGTAAATTAAATTTACCTTTTCACAAGCACGCTCTGATTGTTGACCCGGATGCCTGTAACGGTTGTTTAAATTGCATAAGCATATGCCGGTATAATGCTTACACAATATCTGATGGAGTAAAAAAAAAACAATGAAAAGCTAAAGAAGCTTACTTTCAATAATTTTTTAATCAATAATTTATTGCTTATTTCCGGATTGATGATAATTTTCTCTGGATTGACTTTGCAAATAGGATATCATATGGGCGGACCTGGTGAACAACATATTAACTCCCGTCAAATACAATCCCAATCAATGCAATATGAACAGTTAAGGGAAATAGATACAAGCAAAATCGTATGCGGGCTAAATTATTCAGATTGGTCGAACACGCATAAATTTGTTATTGTATTCTTTTCACTGCTTATGGTATATCATACATATGTTCACCGGAAATGGTATAAAGGTGTTATCACTAAACATTTAATTGGTAAGAACAAACAAGTAATAATTTTATCGGTATTATTTCTATTAGTTGCTGTTACCGGCCTTATTCCCTGGTTTATTGATTTATTGGGTGGCAACAGTATTTTCCGAATGCTTTTTATCGANNTGGTTTGCTGCTGCATATGCAAAACTGAAAAGATGAAAACACGATACACAAATATACCTGAAACATAACTTGGAACAGTTGTTGAAAAGAATCCGGCTAAAAATATTTTCTGTTCCATAAAATATAAATTTTATTTTATGTATATTTGCAGGGATGCCGAATGAGCAAAATATTAAACTTGTTCTAAAAAACGGCCTTGAAATAAAAGGCAGGTCATTCGGTTTCCCTGATTCTACATCCGGTGAAGTTGTATTCAACACGGCTATGACCGGATACCCTGAAAGCCTTACAGACCCTTCATATAAAGGACAGATATTAATTCTAACATACCCGTTAATCGGGAATTACGGAGTTCCTTCTGCCGATATTGAAAATAATCTTTTAAAAAATTTTGAATCGGAAAAAATTCACGTGTCAGGCCTTGTGATTTCTGACTATTCATCCGGCAGCAGCCACTGGAAATCACATAAATCACTATCGGATTGGTTAATCGAAAATAATATACCTGCAGTTTACGGAGTGGATACAAGAATGCTGACAAAAATAATACGCGAAAAAGGTTCGATGCCCGGAAAGATTATTTTTGAAAACAGGAATGTTGAATTTTATAATCCCGATAAAGAAAATTTAGTAGAGAAAGTAAGCACAGATAAAAAAATAATATATGGAAACGGGAAGCATAAAATAATGCTGATTGACTGCGGTGTGAAATTCAATATTATAAGGAGATTGCTTACACGCGATACAACAGTGATTAGGGTTCCGTGGGATTATGATTTTACGGAAGATGAGTACGACGGATTGTTTATTTCAAACGGACCCGGTGACCCGAAAATGTGCGATTCAACGATTAATAATTTAAGTTTGGAAATAAAAAAAGATAAACCGGTTTTCGGAATCTGCCTCGGTAATCAATTGCTTTGCCTTGCGGCAGGCGGTGATACATATAAACTAAAGTACGGGCACAGAAGCCACAACCAGCCTGTAATGCAGGACGGAACGAAAAAATGTTTTATAACATCGCAAAATCACGGATTTGCGGCGAATCCTGATTCGCTTGGGAATGAGTGGCAGATATTCTTTACAAACCTGAATGATAATACTAACGAAGGATTAATTCACAAAGAAAAAATGATTTTCTCGACGCAGTTTCATCCCGAGGCATCGAGCGGTCCGACAGATACGGATTTTCTTTTTGATTTATTCATAGAAAATATTGAAAAGCATAAAAAGGTTGGAAAATAAAATCAAGAAAATATTATTGCTTGGTTCGGGCGCCTTGAAAATCGGCGAGGCAGGTGAGTTTGATTATTCAGGCTCGCAGGCGCTTAAAGCGCTTCGTGAAGAAGGAATTGAAACTGTTTTGATTAATCCTAACATCGCAACCGTCCAGACATCCGAAGGAATTGCGGATAAAATTTATTTTCTCCCGATTACACAATATTTTGTGGAGCAGGTTATAGCTAAAGAAAAACCAGACGGTGTACTGCTTTCCTTCGGCGGACAAACTGCACTCAACTGCGGAATTGAATCTTACAAAAACGGGATTTTCAAAAAATATAATGTAAAAATATTAGGAGCTCCGATAGATGCAGTCATAGATACAGAAGACAGAGAACTCTTTGTAAAAAAGCTGAATGAAATAAATGTAAAAACGATTGAAAGTGCTGCAGTAAATACAATTGAAGATGCGGAAAATGCCGCTGAAAAATTAGGATACCCAGTGATAATCAGAGCAGGCTTTGCTCTCGGCGGTCAGGGGAGCGGGTTTTGCGGTAACAAAGATGAATTAATCGAACAGGCGAAAAAAGCACTTTCATATTCAAAACAAATACTTGTCGAAAAATCTCTGAAGGGCTGGAAGGAGATAGAATATGAAGTCGTAAGGGATAAATATAACAACTGCATAACAGTCTGCAATATGGAAAACTTCGACCCGCTCGGAATTCACACCGGTGAAAGTATCGTGGTTGCACCTTCGCAGACTTTATCAAATTATGAATATCACAGGTTAAGGGAAATTGCAATAAAAATTATACGGCATATCGGTGTGATTGGTGAGTGCAATGTTCAGTATGCGCTTGATACTGATTCGGATGACTACAGGGTGATAGAAGTTAACGCACGCCTTTCGAGGTCAAGTGCGCTTGCATCGAAAGCGACGGGATACCCGCTTGCATTCATCGCTGCAAAGCTTGCGCTGGGATACGGATTATTCGAATTAAAAAATTCAGTAACAAAAACCACGACTGCGTGCTTCGAGCCCGCGCTTGATTATATTGTCTGCAAGATTCCAAGATGGGACCTCGGGAAGTTCAAGGGAGTTGCAAAGCAAATCGGAAGCAGCATGAAAAGCGTGGGTGANNATGCACGGCTTTGTCGGGAATAAATATCTCGAACTCGAAGATATTACTTCGCTTGAAAATGAATTAAGAAATCCGACCGACACGAGGATATTTGTTATTGCAGAAGCATTCAGAAGAAACCTGAACATCGACAGGATACACGAATTAACAAAAATAGATAAATGGTTCTTATATAAGCTTAAAAAGATTTTTGATTTAAGTATCAGTCTAGAAAAATTCAATGAAATAAAAGATGTGCCATTTGAGAATCTTGAAGAAATGAAGAAATCGGGATTCTCAGATTTTCAGATTGCAAAAATACTTTACAAAGAAAATGCAGATGATGTTACGGATTATTCTCTTAAAGTAAGAGAAAACAGAATCGGGAGGAACATAAAACCTTTTGTAAAGCAGATAGATACGCTTGCGGCTGAATATCCTGCTCAGACAAATTATTTGTACCTTACTTATAACGGCTCAGAGCATGATGTTGATTTTGAAAAAGAGAAAAAGATTGTGATACTCGGCTCGGGTGCATATTGCATAGGGAGCAGTGTAGAGTTTGACTGGTGCTCTGTGAATGCACTTAATACAATAAGGAAAAATGGCTATAAAGGGATTATGATAAATTACAATCCCGAAACTGTGAGTACTGATTACGATGTCTGCGACAGGTTGTATTTCGATGAGCTTTCTTATGAGCGCGTAATGGATATAATAGAGCTTGAAAATCCAAACGGAGTGATAGTTTCGACCGGCGGGCAGATTCCGAATATACTTGCGCCGCGCCTGCATAAAGCAGGAGTGAAGATTCTCGGGACTTCTGCCGATTCAATTGATATGGCAGAGGACAGGCATAAGTTTTCTTCGCTGTGCGATAAGATTGATGTTGACCAGCCGAAGTGGCAGGAACTTACAAGCATGGAAGATATTGAAAAATTTGTCAGTGTAGTCGGGTATCCGGTTCTTGTGAGACCGTCTTATGTCCTCTCCGGTGCTGCGATGAATATTGTATCGAACAATTCTGAGCTCGAGCATTTTTTAAAACTTGCTTCGAAGGTTTCAAAAAGATATCCTGTTGTGGTTTCGGAGTTCATCGAAAGTGCAAAAGAGCTCGAGATTGACGCAGTTGCACAGGAAGGAGAAATAATTGCTTATGCGATTTCGGAGCATATTGAGTTTGCAGGCGTTCATTCGGGCGATGCGACGATTGTATTCCCCGCGCAAAAACTTTATATAGAGACAATCAGAAGGATTAAAAAAATTGCGAGGCAGATTTCGAAAGAACTTAACATTTCAGGACCATTTAATATTCAGTTCCTTGCAAAAGATAACGACATCAAGGTAATCGAGTGTAATCTTCGTGCATCGAGGAGTTTTCCTTTTGTATCGAAAGTACTGAAATCCAATTTTATAGAAACAGCAACGCAGATTATGATTGGCACGAAAGTAGAGAAGCCCGTGAAATCCATATTCGACCTGGATTATGTCGGGATAAAGGCTCCTCAGTTTTCATTTTCGAGATTGCAGAAGGCAGACCCTGTGCTCGGCGTGGAGATGGCTTCAACGGGCGAGGTTGGGTGCATAGGTGAAGATTATTACGAAGCAATACTTAAAGCAATGCTTTCGGTTGGATATACAATTCCGAAAAATAATATATTATTATCAACAGGTCCTGCTAAGACAACGATAGAATTACTTGAAAGCGCGAAACTGCTTCATGAGAAAAATTACAATTTATTCGCCACACCAGAGACTCACGGATTTTTAAATGCAAACGGAATCGAATCAACAGTACTTTATCTACCCGATGATAAACAAAAACCAAATATAATAGATTATCTGAAAAATAAAATTATAGATTTGGTGGTGAATATTCCGAAAGGATTAAACCGAGATGAGCTCAATAACGATTACCTGATTCGCAGGACTGCAGTGGATTTCAATATTCCACTACTAACAAATTCGCGCCTTGCAAGCGCATTCATTTATGCTTTCTGCAAAAGAGGACTCTCCGATTTATCCATAAAAAGCTGGCAGGAATTCTGAGAAATGTATTTGGTTGAATTTTTATTAATTTATTTTTAAACCAATATTATTTATATATTGTCTAACATAAGTTATGAAAAACGGGGATTAAAGATTTTATATCAAAATAATTATTTTATTGTATGAAGAAAATCACAACTGCAATTATCGTTTTATTCTTTTCTGTGTTATTTTGTGTTAACGTGTATTCGAGTCCAATTGATTCTGTGAGTACAATATCTAAGGATAATCTTTTAAAGACGTGGGTTCTTAAGGATTACAAGGAAAACGGAAAGACTCAGGATTTGTATGAATATGAAATCGAATTTTTTGCAAACGGAAAATATGTNNNACGTTGGGAACGAATTAAAGCTGTAATCTTTCATTCAGTATTCAGAA
This sequence comes from Ignavibacteriota bacterium, assembly GCA_003158365.1. Lineage (GTDB taxonomy): Bacteria > Bacteroidota > Ignavibacteria > Tepidaquicellales > Tepidaquicellaceae > FEN-1279. The sequence goes on from PMIW01000041.1 coordinate 50,329, forward strand.
TTCATAATTCAGATTTAAAAGAACTATTCCTTAAACAGTGTATATCTTATATGAGCTGATAGCACTGCTTTTCTTAATCTTATATTCTTCGGTGTAATTTCCACAAGTTCATCTTCATTTATAAATTCAATTGCTTTTTCAAGCGTAAGCGGAGTTACAGGTGTCAGAATTATACTGTCATCCTTGCTCGATGCGCGCATATTCGAAAGTTTTTTCGGCCTGCAAGCGTTCACATTAATATCCTTATCTTTATTATTCTCGCCTACTATCATTCCTTCATAAACAGGTATACCCGGAGGCACGAAGAGCGTTCCGCGAGGCTCGAGATTGAATAGCGCATACCCTGTTGTTTCACCCTGCCTATCTGAAACTATTGAGCCTGTAAGGCGCAGTGGGTAATCACCCCTGTACTCTTCATAACCCATCAGGTAACTGTTCATTATTCCCGTGCCTTTTGTGTCTGTGAGGAATTCATTCCTGTACCCGATTAATCCGCGCGAGGGAATTGAAAATTCGATTCTCACTCTTCCCGTGCTGTGATTAACGAGGTTTAGCATACGACCTTTTCTCTGTGAAAGTTTATCCGTAACTACTCCGATAAAACTATCGACGCAATCGATAAATAAATGTTCGATTGGCTCGAGTTTCTTGTCGCCTTTAAATTTATAAATCACGTGAGGTCTGCCGACGCTCAGCTCGTATCCTTCGCGCCTTAGTGTCTCGACTAAAATCACCATCTGGAATTCACCTCGCCCTTTTACTATAAAGCTGTCTGCGGTTTCGGAGTCTTCGACTTTTAGCGCTACATTGCGGAGAGTTTCCTTATAAAGTCTTTCGCGCAGTTTTGTTGACTGGACATATTTTCCGTCTTTCCCCGAGAACGGGGAAGTGTTGATTGAAAACATCATCGAAATTGTCGGCTCGTCCACGCTCACGCGTTTAAGTGCTTTCGGTGATTCCATAGTGCAGATTGTATCTCCTATGTGAACATTTTCAAATCCTGCAAGGACTATTATATCACCCGCATCTGCGGTTTCGACTTCTTTTAAAGAAACGCCTTCATAAACCTGGAGTTTTGTAATCCTGATAGGAACAGTTGCACCTTCTTCGTTTATGCAAACAAGGTTATCGTTCATTTTAACATTACCATTAGCAACTTTTCCTATTGCAAGTCTGCCGATGTAATCGGAATAATCCAGATCTGCAACGAGCATCTGGAATGTAGTACCCGTCTGGTGCACGGGTCCGGGTATTTCTTTTATAATTTTATCGAACAGCAGCGAAAGGTCAGTGCCTTTTCCTTCAGAAGTAGCCTGTACTATTCCTTCTTTTCCGACGGCGTATAAAACGGGAAATTCAATCTGTTCTTCGGTAGCATCGAGGTCGATAAATAAATCATAAATTTCATTCAGCACTTCCATAGGCCGTGCATCTTTTCTGTCGATTTTATTTATAACAACTATTATTTTTTTTCCTGCTTCGAGAGCTTTTTTCAGTACAAATCTTGTCTGCGGAAGCGGTCCTTCGGATGCATCTACGAGGAGTATCGCTCCATCTACCATCATAAGCGCGCGCTCTACTTCACCGCCGAAATCGGCGTGTCCGGGAGTATCGAGTATATTAATTTTTACGCCTTTCCAGAAAACGGAGCAGTTCTTTGCGGCAATTGTGATACCTCTTTCTTTTTCGAGGTCCATATTGTCCATTAAGCGTTCTTCCACTTCCTGATTCGAGCGGAAAAGTCCGCTTTGCTTGAACATAAAATCAACGAGTGTCGTTTTTCCGTGGTCAACGTGAGCTATTATAGCGATGTTTCGCAGATTTTTATTGGTTACTAATTTTTTATTCACGATTTTGATTTATTTAGTGTAAAATACCTGTTTTGAGCTTTATTAGAAACAGACTAATTTTATTATTTATTTTGGCTTTTTTCTCCTTTTGTTTGAATATATAACAAAAAACCCCTTACTTATCGATTAAGCAAGGGGTTTATAATTTTCACAATTATTTTTTACCAGATTAACGCCCGTTTATCCGGTGCGAGGTATCTTTTATCCGTCGGGTTTATTTTAAATGCATCATAGAATTCCGGTACATTATAAATCGTTACATTAACTCTTGCCTCCGAAGGAGCGTGCTCGTCTTCTCTGAGCCTTCTCATTAATTCCTTATCGCGGATTGAGCCTCTCCAGATTTGCGCGAAGTTTATGAAAAATCTCTGAAGCGGAGTGAATCCGTCTATTTCCGCCTGCGGAGGATTTTTCACCCAGGCTTTTCTTAAGGCTTCGAGTGAAATTGTAACACCGCCTAAATCGGCAATATCTTCGCCGAGTGTCAGAGGACCATCCACGTGAAGTGTATCCAGCATTTTATAATTATCATATTCATCAGAGAGAACTTTTGTCTGTGCTTCGAAATTTTTCGAATCTGCTTCTGTCCACCAGTCGGTCATATTACCGTTTTTATCGAATTGTCTTCCGTGGTTATCGAACCCGTGTGAGATTTCGTGTCCGATAACAACACCAATTCCGCCGTAGTTTACCGCATCGTCTCCCTCTGCCCAGAAGAAAGGCGGTTGAAGGATTGCAGCGGGAAATACTATTTCGTTTTTCGTTGGATTGTAGTAAGCATTAACTGTCTGAGGCGTGATACCCCATTCTGTTTTATCCGCAGGTTTTCCGATTTTTTTCAGATTTTCAAGAAAAGAAAAATGTCTTGCCCTCAGAATGTTATCAAAAAAAGATTCTTTTTCTATATCGAGTTTGGAATAATCTTTCCATTTATCGGGGTAGCCGACTTTCACCGTAATCATATCGAGTTTGTCGAGTGCATTATTTTTTGTCGCATCGCTCATCCATTTCAGATTATTAATCCTGTCTTTGAGTGCGAGTTTAATATTGCCGACAAGTTCCACTATTCTTTGCTTTGCAGTAGGCGGGAAATATTTTTCTACATAAAGCTGACCGAGCACTTCACCAAGCTGGCCGCTGATAAGGTCTGTTACTCTTTTCCATCTTGGTCTCATTTCTTTTGTACCCGACATGAATTTACCGCTGAATTCAAAGTTCTGTGTTACAATATTATTGCTCAGGAAATTCGCATTATATCTCAGTATCGCCCATTCATAAAATACTTTCCAGTCTTCGAGGCTTACTTCATTAAAAAGTTTTCCGAATCCTTCGAAGAATGGTTTCTGCGCGACATTAATTTCTTTCGGGTCGGGTGTTCCGAATTCCTTAAAGTACAATGTCCAGTCGAAGCCGTCTCCGAGCGCAATCAGGTCACTCATTGACATTTTGTTGTAATTTTTCGATGGCTCCTGCAGGTCTGTTTTTGTAAAGCAGAGGTCTGCGAATTTCAGTTCGATATTATAAATAATTTTTGCTTTGCTGTTAGCAGTTGCTTCGTCATTTCCAATCAGGTTGAGCATTCTTCCGATATGTTTTACATATTCCTCGCGAACTGCCTTCGAGCGCTCATCATCTTTAAAGTAATAGTTCTTATCGGGCAATCCGAGTCCGCCCTGATAAAGAATTGATATTACGTTATTACTGTTCTTATCGTCTATTGTTCCGCCCGAATAAAATATCGGGAACATCTGGTACGAATTCATGTAGGCGGTATATTTTATTAAATCCGTTTTGGAAGAAAGCGATTTTATTTTATCAAGTTCTTTTTTTATCGGCTCATAGCCGAGTGCATCTATTTTGGCTTCGTCCATGCCGCTTAAATAGAAGTCACCGATTTTCTGCTTGCTGCTGCCTTTTGCAAGCTTTGAGTCTTTTGATGCTTCTTCTATAATTCCGTTTATTTGTTTCCTGTTTGTTTCGATGAGTTCATCGAAAGCACCGTACCTGCCTACATCTGCAGGAATCGGGTTGTTTTTATTCCAGGTACCGTTGATATAAGTAAAAAAATCATCTCCCGGCGCAACAGTCAAATCCATGTTGCTTTTATCAATTGCAGGCTGGGAAAAGACGGCAGGTGCAAAAAATAATGAAAAAATAAACAGCAGGGAAATCATCCCCGCGGAAAATTTAATTTTTGATAACATATTTATATTTATTTAAGTTTGTCTAAGCTTTTTATTTTTATATACTAATCTAAAGTCAATAAAGTTACATTATTAATCAACAAAACACGCATAAATTTCATTAAAAATATAGCAATTGATTTAATCAAAATAATATATAATATTAATAAAAACAGCGTATAATATGAACAAATTTCTTTTAATAATTATTGCACTACTGATTTCATTCAGTAACATATTTTCTCAAACCGCATCGACATATTTCCCTTCAAACACGGGATTTAAATGGTATTATAAAAACGTGCCTCTGGATTCGAATAATAATCCTATGCCCGCACTGACAACATACAGGATAGATTCATTTGCGGTGACGGCACCCTATAACGGCCTGACAGCAAATATAGTAAGATCAAAGGATTACATGGTAACTTTAAATCAGAGCACACCCTATAACGATACTGCCGGGTATAATTTTCAGGGCACGAACGGATTCCAGTATTTAACGATTGCATTGCTTCCAGACACGATAAATTTACCGATAGGCATGATAAATTTTTTCAGAGGTCTGCAGGGGTGGTATAATGCATATCAGTTTGCGTCACCGGTCGGTACATCTTACCAGCTTTTTTCAAAAGATACTACTATTCTGGTAAACTCAGTATCCCTACACTTGCGGGTTAAGGCAAGCGCCAAGAGACTGAACGACGAGGTGGTTCAGACTGTAAACGGAAGTTATACTGCTAAGAAATTTGCTTTTACAACAGGCCTATATACAGTTTTGATTATTGAAATTCCGCTTGTAGTTGCCCCTGATACTTCCTGGATTGCCACTAATACCTGGATGGTAAAAAAAGTTTCACCTTCTGTAAATATCGATTTGTCTCTTTTTGGGTATGGCTCAATTTCTGTACCCGGTAAAATGTATGAGCCCGTAATACCTGTTGGAATAAAAAACATTTCCAGTTCCGTTCCCGATAAATTTGTGCTGGAACAAAATTATCCTAACCCGTTTAATCCGGGTTCGATTATAAGATTCAAGATTAAAGAATCAGGATTTGTAAACTTAAAAGTTTTTGATGCGGCAGGAAAAGAAATTTCAACTCTTGTAAATGAGAATTTGAAACCGGGGGAATATGAAACAACTTTCGATGGGAGCAAATTATCATCGGGAATTTATTTTTACAGGCTGACAGCCGGGGATTTTGCGGAGACAAGAAAAATGCTTTTGGTAAAATAAATATTGATAAATTATGGCTAAGATAATTAACGAACCCGCAATTGTAAAAGCTGCGGGTAATAAGGAAAAAATCATACGCGAGTTTTTCGGAGCGGTGAATTCGGGAGATAAAGATGTAAGCATAGCAATTATGAGCAGTCCGGGCGGATGGCTGGAACCCGGGCAGAAACCGGAGTTTGACGAATATACGGTTGTGATTAAAGGCGAACTGCATGTTAAAACTATTGATAAAGAATTTGACATAAAAGCAAGACAGGCAGTCTTAATTAAAAAAGGCGAATGGGTGCAGTACAGCACTCCGCATCCAGACGGCGCGCATTATGTATCGGTTTGCCTGCCGGCTTTCACACCGGATATTGTGCACAGGGACGAATAAACTCAATGTACAATGTTCAATGTAAAATAAAAAAATCCCCGTTACGAATTTGTTATTCATAACGGGGATAAAATTCAATAAAACTTAACTTCTCTAACTTCTTTAACTGCTTAACTTCTTTATTTTATTAACATCATTTTCTTCGTATCCGTAAATCCTTCTCCCTGAAGTGTATAGAAATACACGCCGCTCGAGAGAGTTGTACCGTTTATTTCGGCATTATAATATCCTTTATTTACATAGCTGTCGAGATAAGTTTCAATCAGATTTCCCGTAACATCATAAACTCTGAAAGTATAGTGTCCGT
>PMIW01000196.1 GCA_003158365.1 Ignavibacteriota bacterium
ATAGTTGTAATCTTAATATAATCCCTTAATAGATAACAATAGGATGCATTTGAAATTTATTAGGTATTTTTTTTGTAATCATTAAAAAAACATTAATTATGGGAAATCTAAAAGACAAAGTTATAATCATCACAGGCTCTTCAAAGGGAATCGGAAGAGTAACTGCATTAAAGCTGGCTCCCTGTTCATCCTTGCTGGTGCTTGTTTCGAGGAAAATCGAGGATTTGAAAAAAGTTTATTTGGAGTATTCAGGTGACAAGGAAAATTTATTATTGATAGAAGCTGATATTTCAAAAGAAGCAGATTGTAATAAAATTGTTGTCGAAACAATAAAAAAATTCGGCAAAATAGATATACTCGTAAACAATGCTGCCCAGTTTAATCATGATAAAGTAGTCGATTTAAAACTAGAAGATTTTGACAGAGTATGGATGACAAATGTCAGGGGAGTGTTAATTTTAACAAAGTTTGTTTTACCTTACATGATAAAACAAAACTGCGGAACGATATTAAATGTTTCATCTACAGCAGGGAAAAGAGGTTATGTAATTGGGGCTGCATATGCTGCATCAAAATTTGCACTTAACGGATTTTCAGAATGTCTGTTAAGAGAAGTTCGCGAGTATAATATAAGGGTTCTAACGGTAAGTCCTTCTATGGTAGATACAAAAATAAAAAATGAATCTGAGATTAAAGAGGGGGGAAAAGGAGTCTATATGAGGGTGGAAGATGTTGCCGACACAATAATATTTTCATTAAATCTGCCCCAGAGAGCTTTAATTAAGGATTTTGAAATTTGGGGCACAAATCCGTAAATAAAAAAATAAAAGTAGATTAATTTATATGATTATATAATATAACGACTTTGAGTTCACTATTTTTATATTTCTTTGAAATATCAAAAATATGTATCCAGTGTAATTCAAGTTACAAAGAAAATGATTTTTATTCAATAAAATAAAAATATTTAATAACAAAAATTGAGGGAAATAAAAAAAGGAGACTAGTGGTCTCCTTTTTATTATTAAACTTATTTTAAATTAAATTTTATTTTCTCTGGAATTTTTCATCTTCGAGTGTAAAGACAAGTGATATTCTGTGTGTGTTGCCGAGATTTTCATCACCGTCGAACTTTACGAATGAGTAATCAATATTAATCTTCGGTAATTTTATTCCCGCACCGAGCGTCAGGTTTCCTATATCATTATATCCTCCGCGTATGCTGAATAAATTCTGAAAAGTATATTCCGCACCTGCGTGCATATCGAACGATACAGGTCCTATATTTGCATTGGCAGAAGAGCGTCTGTTTTCAAACCTTACATCAAAATCCATTGCAGGAGTAAGAACACCCTTCCATAAATTTATCATATACCCCGCACCAAGTTTTGCAGTAGGAGTAATAACTTCCTTTTTACCTGTTGTCCAGGTCAGATATGTTGTCGTTATATCCTGAAGGTTTGCACCAAGTAATATTCTGTTCATTAATGTGTAAGAAGCTCCGACATCGAATCCCAATCCCCAGGCAGATTCTTCGGCAATATTTCTTCTTATAACTTTTAGATTTGCACCGTAAGAAAAATTGTCAGAATGTCTTTTGGCATATGTCAAATAAAAAGCATAGTCCGAGGTATTGAATGATGTAATTTTATTAGGGTCAAGTCTTTCGCCCGGGTCTAAAACTCCGTTTCCGTTTAAATCAATTAAGGCATTTCTCGTATCGGGAATATCATCTACTCCCATAACTATAACACTTAATCCTATAGAAGCATTTTTCCCTAACGGGAAACCGACTGCGCCGTAATTATAATTGACAAGATTGCCAAAACGCGCATCGTGCATAAGTGAAAACTGGGGATAATTAATCTTTGAAAGCAGTGCTGGATTCCAGTAACCTGCGGTTACGTCGTTTGCAAGAGCAACAAAGGCTCCGCCCATTCCAAGAGGCCTGCCGCCTACACCGATAGAGAGAAATTCGCCTGCATATTTATTACCACTACCCTGACCAAACGAGCTTGAGTATATTAAAAGGATGATAACGGATATAAAGATTCGTTTAAATTTCATTTTTTTTATATTTAGTTACACAATAATAAATAATTGTATCAACCTTTAATAAATTAGTCCTTTCTAATTTCTGTAATAATGTTCAATATTAGTAATTAAATCAATACTAAAATTACTGTTTAGAAACTGTTTCTTTTTACTTTTCGGTTAATAGATTTCCCGCAATCTCGGCATCTATCTTCACTTTATCCGATAAAGGCAGACATTTTTCAAGTGCCTTTATCGGTTCTTCTTTAAGAAAATCCAAACCTTCTTTTTTATTTAATATCACCGGCATTCTGATATGAATTTTTTTCATGAATGTATTGGGCTGTGTTGTAATCAATGAAACATAATTCAATTCTTCCATTTGAATGAAAATAGACGGTATAAAAAAGAAATCCTCTTTTGGTAAAAAAATCCTGTGCGGGATTTTTACTTTATCAATCTCTTTCCATTCATAGAATGCCGTCGCAGGTATTAAACAACGGTTTTTATAAAAAAGTTGAGTCCAGTATTTCTTTTCTTTTATGGTTTCTATACGTGAATTGAAAATGAGCGGACTTTTTTTGACTTTGTCGAACTGAATTCCCCAAAAGTAATTTTTTATTTTATATATATCCTTATCATTGATTATAGTCATGACAAGGTTCGTAGGAGCAATATTTTCTTTTTTCAGTTCCTCATCATCTTCAAGTATATAGTTACCCAGAAAGTCTTTTTCAAGCTTTTCAAGTATGCTGAAACCGGTTTCTTTATTTTCAAATCGGGAACACATATTGTAGCATTAAGTTAATTAATTTCATAGTAATCTAATAATTAAATATTTATATTTAAAGATTAAAATCGAATTTTTTTATGAGATTATCAAAATTTTTTGTACCTACTTTAAAGGAAGACCCGACCGATGCAGTCGTAATTTCGCATAAATTAATGCTGAGGGCAGGGATGATTCGCCAGTTAACATCAGGAGTTTATTCATATTTACCCCTTGGACTAATTGTTTTTAAGAAGATTCAGGATATTATCCGCGATGAAATGAATGCAATAGGCGGGAATGAATTCTTATTACCTGCACTGACCCCGAATGAAATATGGGCGCAGACGGGCAGAATCGATGATTTCGGAGATATAATGTTCAAAATAAAAAACAGGGAATTGGTTTTAGCCCCAACGCACGAGGAAGTTTTCACATCTATTGCAAAACCAAATTTAATATCATATAAAGATTTACCGTGCATGTGGTACCAGATTCAGACAAAATTCAGAAATGAAGCGCGTCCGAGATCGGGAGTACTGCGCGGAAGGCAATTTACGATGAAAGATGCATATTCATTCGATGTGGATTATGCAGGGCTTGATATTTCTTACTCTTTACAGGACAAAGCATATAAAAATATATTTTCAAGAAGCGGATTGAAGTTTTTCTCGGTTAATGCTTTCAGCGGTGCAATGGGCGGAAGTGCGTCCGAGGAATTTATGGTTGAATCGGATGCAGGCGAAGATGTAGTAGTTATTACGGACGACAGAAGTTACTCATCCAATATAGAAATTGCAGTATCATATAAAGAAGATGTAGGACGAAAGAATTCGGATTTAAAATATGAACCGTTCCATACTCCTAATATAAAATCAATTGAAGAGCTTGCGGGATTTTTAGGTATTACCGATAAATCAAGACTTGCAAAATCAAGAGTTTTCGTTAATCCAGCAAAATCTGAAGACAAGAAAGATGACTTTATTCTTGTACTGGTTTGCGGTGATGATGAAGTCAATGAAACCAAACTTCAAAATATTTTCGGACAAAATATCCGCCCGGGACATCCGGAGGAATTAGCTTCAATTACCGGTGCTGATGCCGGTTCGATTGGTCCAATAGGACTGAAAGATAAAAGTATAAAAATAATTGCAGATTTGTTATTAAAAGATGCGGATGAACTTATTAGCGGTGCAAATAAAAATGATTACCATATTAAAAATATAGATTTGAAACGTGATGTGAATAATATTGAATATTTTGATTTAAGGGTCGTGAAAGACGGCGAGCTTACAATCGATAAAAAGCAAAAGCTAAAGATTACTAAAGCAATAGAAGTAGGACATATTTTCAAACTCGGAACGAAATACTCCGAAGCGATGCATTCTTTTTACCTCGATAAAGACGGAATTGAACATCCGATAGTGATGGGAAGTTACGGAATTGGAGTTGAGAGAATTGCAGCATCTTATATCGAACAAAACCACGATGACAAAGGAATAATCTGGAGCGGAGAAATTGCTCCGTTTAAAGTGCATTTGATTTGCGCAAGTGCAGCAAAAGAAGAAATTGTAAAAGAGACAGATAAAATATATAATGATTTATTTAACGGCGAAAAAATTGAAATCCTTTATGACGACCGGCCGGATGTAAGACCGGGATTTAAATTTAACGATGCGGATTTAATCGGCATACCAATTCAGGTAATAATAGGTGAAAAGAATTTGAAGAACGGAAATGCGGAAATCAAAATAAGAAGAACAGGGGAGAGAATTTTAGTACCGCTGGATAATCTTTATACAAAGGTATTAGAACTGATTGATGAATATTAAAAAAATATTAGCACGGAATTATATTTTAGCTTCACGTTCCGCAAGAAGAAAAAAACTTTTGAATCAGGTCGGGCTTCATTTTAAGGTTAAAGACAGTAATGTCGAGGAAGTTAATTTCAAAGATTTTCATCCGATAAAAATGGTGAGAATAAATTCTCAGTATAAATCCAGAAAGGTCGCTGAGAATTATAAAAATGAAATCGTGATTGGTGCGGATACTATTGTAGTCCTTGGAAAAGAGATATTGGGAAAGCCCGGAAACGAAAAAGAAGCAATAAAGTTTTTAACTATGCTGAGCAATAAAAAACATATTGTATATACCGGTTTTAATATTATTGATACAAAGAGCGGAAAGGAAATTTTTGATTTTGAAAAAACCACAGTACATTTCAGAAAACTGTTATTAGAAGAGATTAAATATTATGTGAGGAATCATAAGCCATTTGATAAAGCCGGTTCATATGGGATACAGGATGATTTTGGTTGTTTATTTATCGAAAAAATAACGGGGGATTATTACAACGTTGTAGGATTACCGCTGGTAAAGCTTTTTATTTCCCTTCAAGAATTATTGTCAAAGTAAAATTTAATCTGAATTTGTTCAACAAATATAAAAAAAAGATATTAATATCTATTGCGTTTGGTGCAGTTGTTTATCTTATTTTCAGTGTTTATGCTGATTTTGACAAACTAATTTCAGCTTTTGGCAGTTTTAACTGGTTGTGGCTTCCGCTAATACTCGTTTTATCATTTCTGAACTATATATTCAGATTCTTCAAGTGGCATTACTATCTTAGTTTACTGGAAATTAAATTATCTTACAAAAAAAGTTTTCTGATTTTCCTATCTGCTTTTACGATGAGTGTGACCCCGGGTAAAATGGGAGAAGTGTTAAAATCATATTTGCTTAAAGAAGAAAACGACACACCTGTAAGCAAATCGGCGCCAATTATACTTGGAGAAAGACTGACGGATTTTGTATCAATAGTAATTCTTTGCTTAATTGGTTCATATGTCTTTAATTATGCTCAGACTTTAATTTTAATAATTGGTTTTGTATTTCTTGCGACCATAGTTTTGCTTAGTTCGAGAACTTTTTCAATGAAAATAATAGGTCTTTTTGAAAATATAAATTTTTTAAAGAAGCATATTCACAAAATACATACTGCCTATGACAGTATATATATATTGATTAAGATAAAACCATTATTAATTGCCACCATAATAAGTTTAGTATCATGGTCGTTTGAATGTTTGGGGTTTTATGTTGTTATAAATGTATTTTCCAATTCAAGCGGATTGGAAATTAGCATTCTGTCAGCGACTTTTATATATGCTTTTTCAACACTTATAGGAGCAATTGCAATGCTTCCCGGAGGTGTAGGGGTAACCGAAGCTTCATTAACAGGATTGCTTGTATTTTCCAAAATTCCAAAGGATTTATCTGTAGCTTCAACAATTATGATCAGGTTTGCAACACTATGGTTCGCTGTTTTGGTCGGTATTGTGTCAATATTCATTTTTCAGAAGATTACGGACAGAAAAATTGAAAATATTCGGGCAGAAAAATCTTCGGATAATTAACTTGAACTTATTGCTAATAAACTATAAATTTATTGTTTATTAAAAATTCATGGAAGCTCAAAATAACCGAAAAATAAGAGTTATTATAGGAAAAGTGGGTTTAGATGGTCACGACAGGGGTGCAAAAGTAATTGCATCCGCATTAAGAGATGCAGGAATTGAAGTTATATATTTAGGGTTGCGTCAAACTCCTGAATCTATGGTAGAATCAGCCATACAGGAAGATGTTGATGCTATTGGTGTCAGTATTTTGAGCGGTGCACATATGACTATATTACCAAAAATCAAGAAGTTAATGGATGAAAAAGGACTTCATGATATAATTCTTTTCGGAGGAGGAATAATACCTGAAAAAGATATTGAAGAATTATATAATCTTGGAATAGGAAAGCTTTTTACACCGGGTGCTTCTACAAATGAAATTGTAAGTTACATAAAGAACTCCGTAAAATAATAATATATTATATTCATTAATATCAGAAAAATTATTATCTATGAATAAATTCCCCGAAATTAAATTCGGTACTGACGGCTGGAGAGCTGTTATTGCCGATACATATACGTTTGAAAATGTCAGAAGGGTTTCTTTGGCAACTGCAAGAGTATTTAAAAATCATCCGAAAATCGAAAACGGCATTGTAATCGGATATGATACAAGATTTTTGTCAAAAGAATTTGCCGCAGCTGCTGCCGAAATATTCGGCAGTCAAAATATTAAAGTTTTTTTAACAGATTCATTTGTCACAACTCCTACTGTTTCCTTGCTTTCCAGGGATAAAAATCTAGCATTCGGAGTTATGATTACAGCCTCGCATAATCCATATCAATATAACGGGTTTAAATTAAAAGACGAATTTGGCGGATCGATGGACCCCGATGAAATATTAAAAGTTGAAACAGAATTAAAAGATATAAACGAAATTAAAGAATATAAAAAGCTGGAAGTATTATTAAGAGAAAAGATCGTAGAATTTATTAACGGAAGAAAATACTATATTGAGAATCTGATTAATAAAATAGATATAAATACAATAAAAAAAGCAAATCTAAAAGTATTATATGAAACCATGTATGGAACAGGTCAGAATACTTTAAGCGAGATTCTTCAAATTGACCAGCTGCACGCGGTGTTTAATCCCTCTTTCGGAGGCGGTGCTCCTGAACCGGTTGAGAAAAATCTTGGTGAGGCATTACAGACTATCGAAAAAGGGAATTATGACATAGGAATAGTAACAGATGGAGATGCTGACAGAATAGCAATAATAGATGAACATGGAAAGTTCATTGATGCGCAGAAAACATTTGCACTATTATTAAAATATTTGCATTATTACAAAGGCTGGAAAGGAAAAGTAGTTAGAGGTTATTCGACCAGTGATATCATAAAAAAATACTGTGACAAATACGGATTAGAACTTGAAACTGTTCCTATTGGTTTTAAGTACATTTCAAAACTCATGATTTCCGAAGACATTTTGATTGGTGCTGAAGAAAGCGGCGGAATAGGAATAAAAGGTCATCTTCCCGAAAGAGACGGAGTATTTAACGGATTGTTGTATTTAGAAATGCTTGCAAAAACCGGAAAGAGCATAAGCAGTCTGAAAAAGGATTTGGATGATGAATTCGGAATTTATATTTACAAAAGAATTGATGTTCACACAACGGAAAAATTAAAACAGGAAACACTTAAAAAGTGCAGTCAGTTAAAAGTTGGAGATAAAATTGGAACTAAGATAATAAAAGAAATAGGAAATCTGGACGGATTCAAATATAATTTTGAAAACGGATGGATAATAGTCCGGGCATCGGGAACAGAACCATTATTAAGGTTTTATTGCGAAACAAACAGTTCTGACGAAACTCAAAAAGTATTAGAAGAAACAATTAAAAGTTTTAAATTATAAATATATGAAAGTAATAATAAATTTATTATTAGCAATATTATTTGTCTTTTCCATAGAAGTATATTCTCAGATTACCAATCCCGCAGATAAAAATACTACGACTTCAAATATGGGTAATTTACAGTTGAATTCATCAACATCGAGATCTGATCCTTACCAGTTACTCAGTGAAATGAAAGAACCAAGTATTAATAATTTGGGATATCCTGTAGAAGGTGTCGTGGACGCTGATAAATATATAGTCGGTCAAGGTGATTTATTTTCTTTAGGATTATATGGTTATTTAAATCAGATAATTCCAATTGCAGTTTCACTGGAAGGGACAGTAATTATTCCGACTGTTGGAGAAATAGATTTAAATGGATGTACATTGAAAACAGCAAAAGAAAAAGTAATCAAAGCTGTAAAAAAGAGATATTTTTCAAGCGATGTAAGTTTTACTCTTTCACAACCGAGAACATTTTTAATACAGGTCTCGGGTTTGACTCAAGGAACTTATCCAGTTACCAGTCTGACAAGATGCTCTCAGGTTCTTTCAGCCATTATATTTGACACACTAAATGTACAAAAGAAACAGGATTATACAAAAATGGAAGAAACTATGAGATTTTCTCTAAGGAATATTGAATTAAAACGAAAAAATGGTTCGACTGTTCGAGTTGATATTTATAAATACTTTATTACAAAAGATGAAATTTATAATCCTTATCTGCAAGAAGGTGATTTATTAAAAGTGCCGATTACAGGATTAAATATTAACTGTATATCCATATATGGGGCGGTACAATTACAAGGTAATTATGAATATGCTGAAGGAGATGATTTAGAAACATTAGTAGGCTTGGGAAAAGGTTTTGAGCCAAATGCGGAACCTGACAGTATATTATTATATAGACCTTTT
>PMIW01000089.1 GCA_003158365.1 Ignavibacteriota bacterium
ACGGAGTTACTGAACTCGTTATTACAAAATCAGATGTGCTCGATTCTTTCGACGAAATCTTCTTATGCACAAATTATAAAATGGGCGATATTTTAACGGAGGATTTCCATACAAATGTGAATTACCTCAAATTCGCAAAACCCTTGTATAAAAAGTTTAAAGGATGGAAGTCAACTATTAATAAAATAAGAAAGTTCGATGATTTGCCCTCAGAATATAAAGAGTATATAAAATTCATAGAAGACTATGTCGGGATTGACATAAAATACGTCTCAACCGGAGCTTCCAGAGAAGAAATAATCATTCGATAATTCCGAATTATAAATGCTGAATGAATTACAAAAACTCTTCTATTCATAATTTNNTCCCGATGAACGAAGTGAATCGGGGCAGAATTCTTAATTCAGTATTACTCTACTTCGTTTCCGTAAATTCAGCGTCCTTTATCACAGGTTCATTTACCATCTGAGCCGGAGTTTGAGGCGGTGTCGGTGGAGGCTGAGTTTCACCAACAATATTAATCTGCCTTGTTTCTTTTTTCTTCCTGTCCAGTAAAACATCAAAAGAAACCGCACCTGCACCCGAAAACATTACGGTTAATGTACAGGCAAGCATCAGTAAATTATATGCAATCGGAGAAATACTGTATGCCGGCACATTAACATAAAGCTGACTGTATGAAAAAATAAATACCAGTTCGAAAATACTTAAGACAAAGCTCGTCAGCGGAGTCATAAATCCAATCAGAAAAAACGCCCCGAAAAATATTTCTGCAAACGGAAGAATAAATCCGAAAATAAAAGAAAGATTATCGGATAATATTCCCAGAGATTTTACGTAACCTATAAAGGCTTCAACATTCATAGCTTTCTTTGCTCCTGCAACAATAAATATCATACCTATTACAAAACGGATTAAAAAAATACCGAATGAAGAATTCCCTCTTGCTTTAAATATAAGTCCCATAGTTTTTTATTTTATTAATTAAAATTTAAATAATATATTAAATTCTTACAATATATTTAACTTTTTTACCTTAATATTGTTTCCTATTTTGTATTATGAACAACAAAGATATAACAGTAGTTATAGCCATGAGCGGTGGAGTTGATTCTTCCGTTGCAGCAGCATTATTGCAAAAAGAAGGATTCAGTCTCATCGGAATTACAATGAAAACCTGGGGATTCGATGATTTTCCCGAAAAAGATTCGGGCTGCTGCTCCCTCGAAGCAATATATAATGCACGCAATGTGTGTAACCAACTCAACATACCACATTATACGTTTGATTTTACCGAAAGGTTTAATGATACAGTAATAAGAAATTTTATTGATGAATATATGCTCGGAAATACTCCGAATCCGTGCGTTTTATGCAATAAAACCATTAAATGGGGTGCATTACTCGAGAAAGCCGAATCACTCGGAGCGCAGTTTATTGCTACCGGCCATTATGCAAATTTAAATGAACTCAACGGAAGGTATTTTGTCTCTAATGCAAAAGATACAAACAAAGACCAGACCTATGCTCTCTGGCAGGTCTCCCAAAATGCTCTTAAAAAAACAAAATTCCCTCTTGGTGAATATACAAAACCCGAAATAAGAAAAATTGCGGCAGAAATGAATCTGAAATCAGCTGAAACTCCTGATTCGCAGGAAATCTGCTTTGTCCCAAATGATGATTATCGAGCCCTGCTCGAAGTCCGAATACCTGACTTAAAAGAAAAACTAAATCATGGTGATATTGTTTATAAAGGGAAAAAAATCGGTGAACATAAAGGATATCCTTACTATACCATCGGACAGAGAAAAGGACTTAATATTGCTCTTGGTAAACCTGTTTACGTATCTAAAATAGATGCGGAAAATAATATAGTTATAGTTGATGATGAAGATGGCTTATATAAATATGAATTTATAGCAAAGGATATAAACCTTATGAAATATGAAAGATTAGATAAACCTCTAAAAGCAAATGTGAAAATACGATACAAAGATTCAGGAGCACCGGCAACTATAGAACAAATCAACGGTACTAACATAAAAGTTATATTCGATGAACCGAAAAAGTCCATCACACCGGGACAGTCAACTGTCTTTTACGAAGGCAGTGATGTCATCGGCGGTGGGATAATAACAATTAATAATGAGTAATGTTGAGCGAAGCGAAATCCCGATGAGCTGGAGAATCGGAAAATAATGAAAAATAAAGGTTAAAAAAAACGATCTTCCATTCAGAATTCACATTTCACAATTATATTTTCTTATCCGTCCTGTTAAGGAAGTTCCTAATTACTGGGTCGGTTGTTTCAACAAGCTCTTTTGGTGTGCCGTGAAAATAAATTTTTCCGTCTTCCATCATCGCAACTTTATCCGCAACGCTGTAAACCGTGAAAATATCATGAGTAACAACAACTGAAGTTACTTTCAGCCTGTCTGCTAATTCCTTTATTAGTCCGTCGATAGAATCACTCATAACCGGGTCAAGACCGGTAGTGGGTTCATCATATAAAATGTATTCTGGATTGGTTGCAAGCGAGCGGGCAAGTGATACCCTTTTCTTCATACCTCCCGATAAATCCGAAGGTTTCATTTTGTGAGTTCCGGGTAGCCCTACCAGTTCAAGCTTTTCAGTAACTACTTCCAAAATATCCTTTTCCGACATTCGCGTATTCTCTTTTAAACCAAGACCTACATTTTCTTCAACTGTCATAGAATCAAACAGAGCTGCCCCCTGGAAAAGAAAACCAAATTTAGCACGTATTTTATAAATCTCTTTCAGCTTCATTTTAACAATGTCAACACCTTCAAAAAATATTTCACCTTCGTCCGGTTTCAGAATGCCGATTATGTGTTTTAGCAAAACTGACTTGCCGCATCCGCTCTTTCCGATTACAACAAGCGTCTCACCCTTGGTAATGATAAGATTCACACCCTTTAAAACTTCATTCCTGCCGAATTTCTTTTTTACATTTCTTATGTCAATCATAATACAATTTAGCTTAATTCATAATTAAAAGAAATTTATAATAAGGTGCACTTTATATTGCAATTTCGCAGGTCGAATCATATCACAAAACCCGTTTCCGATATTAATTTTTAGCTAATCCGTTCGGATTAGTTCCTTTTTCATCCCCATGCACTATTATTTAATTCATATCGTTTCCTTAAATTATCAGCAACATTAGTAATTTATTAAAAAATAATAAGTAAGTATCTGACAGCATTAAATTTACGGTAAATGATGACAGTATTCGATTCTAATTTTTTATAATAAATATCTTTTTTCATATGAGAAATTTAGACAAGAAAGAAAACCGGACCCCGATTTACCTGTTGCTAATCTTTGTGTTATTCACAATCGGCATTATTATTACGATGGTTCAATATTACAAGAGTTATGAGAAAAACTTTCGCAAAGAGGTAGAAAATCAGCTTACAGCTATTGCAGATTTAAAAGTCGCCGAAATTGTGCAGTGGAGGAAAGAGCGGCTTGCAGACGGCATTTTATTTTATAAGAACGAATTCTTTACCGAGCGTGTCATACGTTATTTCAAAAATCCAAACGACCTTGAGGCAAAGAATGAGATTCACGCTTGGTTGATAAAAGCAAAAGCAGGATTTGGTTATGATGCTGTTTTTCTAATTGATACAAGTCATACAAAAAGAATAATCGTTTCTGAAAAAACCGAGCGTCTGAATGCAATTATTTCTCCACATAAATATGACTCTCTGAAGTCGGGCAAAATAGTTTTTGAAGATTTCTACCGCGATGAAACGCTTCAAAAACTATTTCTGAAAGTTCTCGTTCCCATTCTTGATGAAAAAAATAACAATCAACTTATCGCAGTAGTAGAATTAAGAATAGACCCTGAAGTTTATCTTTATCCTTTAATAAATAATTGGCCCACGCCAAGCAAAACATCCGAAACATTGATTGCCAAACGCGAAGGCGACAGTGTCGTATTTTTGAATGAATTAAAATTTCAAAAGAACACCGCTCTTAATTTGCACATTCGTTTAGATAGAAAAGAAATACTTATAGTAAAAGCAATACTTGGAGAAAAGGGCGTTGTAGAGGGCTTGGATTATAAAGGTGATGAGGCGATTGGATATGCTTCTGATGTGCCGAATTCCCCCTGGTTTATGGTTGCACGTATCGATAAGGCGGAAGTGTTTGCACCTTTGAAAGAAAAACTATGGTGGATGATAGTTTTTGTTATTATATTAATATTCGGCATAGGTGCGGGATTAGGATTTATCTGGAGGCATCAAAGTGGTAAAACTTATAAAGAGAAAGTGGAAGCGGCAGATGCATTAATAATTGCTAACAAAGAACTCATCTTTCAAAACGAAGAGAAAGAAAAACGGGCAGCTGAGTTAGTTATTGCTAACAAAGAACTTGCTTTTCAAAATGCAGAGAAAGCAAAACGAGCGGAAGAATTAATTACCTCGGAAACAAGATATCGCAGGCTTTTTGAATCGGCAAAAGACGGGATAATTATTCTCGATGCCGAAACAGGAATGATTGTTGACATTAATCCGTTTTTACTTGAAATGCTGGGCTATACTCACGAAGCTTTTCTTAGAAAGTATATCTGGGAAATAGGATTTTTCAAAAATGTTGTAGCAAATAAAGATAACTTTTTGGAATTACAGCAAAAAGAATATATACGCTACGAAAACCTTCCGCTGGAAACTTCAGAAGGTAAAAAGGTACACGTTGAATTCGTCAGCAATGTTTATCTTGTGAACGATAAAAAAGTAATTCAATGCAACATCCGCGATATCTCCGACCGTTACCTTGCAGAAGAAGCAATACGTAAATTTAATATAGAGCTTGAACAAAGTGTGGTTAAACGCACGGCACAGCTTGAAACAGCAAACAAAGAACTTGAAGCTTTTTCCTATTCTGTTTCACACGACTTGCGTGCTCCATTGAGACATATTAGCGGCTTTATTGAATTACTGATTGAAAATAATTCACCTCAACTTGACAAAACAGGATTAAAATATCTAAACACAATTTCAAAGGCATCCGTTGAAATGGGAAATCTTATAGATTCATTATTAATATTTTCGAGATTAAGCAGAGCTGAAATGAATCAAACAAAAATTAATTCAGGAAATCTTGTAAATAAAGTGCTCAAGTCTTTTAACGATGAATTAGCCGGCAGGAATGTTGAAATTAATATTTCAAAGCTTCCGGATATAAAAGGTGACGAAAACCTGATTACACAGGTTTGGATAAACCTTATCTCTAATGCAATAAAATACACACGGAACAAAGAAAAAGCAGTGATTGAAATCGGAGGTAAAACCGGGAATGGTGAAACGATGTTTTATATAAAAGATAACGGTGCGGGATTTGATATGAAGTATGCGGATAAGTTATTCGGAGTATTCCAGCGGCTTCATAAGTCAAGTGATTTTGAAGGAATCGGAATCGGGCTTGCAAATGTGGACAGAATAGTAATGCGTCATAAGGGAAAATGCCGGGCGGAAAGTGAAGTCGGAAAGGGTGCAACATTTTTCTTTAGTATACCAAATAATTAATCATTATTAATATAAAAAAATAAAATTATGAAAGCAGAAATAAAAAAAATCCTTATTGTGGACGACAGTCCAAATGATGTTGAGCTTACTATTAAGGCTCTTAAGAAAAATAATCTTGCAAATGAAATTGATGTTGCAGAAGACGGCGAAGAAGCATTAGACTATCTTTATAAACGGGGAAAATTTACCGGACGCGAAAATGTTAATCCCGCTGTTATTATAATGGATATAAAAATGCCAAAGGTGAATGGAATAGAAGTGCTTAAGCACATCCGCTCTAATCCGGAATTTAAATTAATACCTGTTATAATGTTAACATCATCCGGCGAAGAAAAAGACCTTGTTGAAAGCTATAAACTTGGTGCTAATGCCTATGTGGTTAAACCTGTAGATATTACACAGTTTATAGAGGCAATAAAAGTTTTAGGACAATTCTGGGCTGTTATAAATCAACCACCGCCTGTAATTATCTAATTTAAAGACTTCAGCATTGAATAATAAAATTAATATATTACATCTTGAGGATTCTATAAACGATTCCGAATTAATATGCTCTCTGATTGAAAGAGGAGGAGTCGGATATGATTATTTTTTGGTGGATAACGAAAAAGAATATTTGAAAATATTGGAAACTGAAAAAATTGATATTATTTTATGCGATTACAGACTGCCGGATTATAATGGCAGTGAAGCATTAAAGGTTGCAAGAGAGAAATATTCAAATATTCCGTTCATATTCGTTTCAGGAACTATGGGAGAAGATGCCGCTATTGACTCAATGATAAACGGTGCAACCGATTATGTTCTGAAAAATAAACTTGAGCGTTTGGTCCCTGCAATAAATAGAGCTATACGCGAACGTGATATTCTGCGTAAGCAGAAAAAAGCAGAAGAGGAATTGCGGGAGAATGAAGAACGTTATCGCCTCCTTTTCGAAAACAACTCTGCGTCCATAACCATCATCGATGCAGACACAACCATATCAATGGTAAATGAAGCATATTGTCAAGCTAGCGGCTATACGCAGAATGAGGTAATTGGAAAAAGCTGGACCATCCAGATACCCCCTGATGATTTAGAACGTTTAAAAGAATATAACCGCCTGCGGATGATTGACCCTAAAATGGCTCCTGATAAATATGAATTTACATTCTATAATAAAAACGGCGAAATTAGGCATGCTTTGATGTCAGTCGCAATGTTGCAAAGAGATAAAAAGATAATAACATCATTTGTTGACATCACCGAGCGAAAACGGGCAGAGGATGCATTGAGAGAATCAGAGACTAAATACAGAAACTTAATCGAAACTATGCCCGAAGGTTTTTATCGATCTACACCTGAAGGATATTTTATCGAAGTAAATCCCACTCTTATAAAAATGCTTGGATATGATTGTAAAGAAGAATTAATGAAAGTAAACATTCCTGAAGAATTATATTTTTCAAGAGATGAAAGAATAGACGGAGTAAATTACAATATAGATTTTGTTCCTGAAACCGATGTTTACAGGTTAAAAAAGAAAGACGGCTCGGAAATATGGGTTGAAGACCATTCACGATATATACAGGATAGTTCAGGAAAAATACTTTATCACGAAGGTATTATGCGCAATATTACAGAATCTCTTCGTGCTCAAAAGGCAATATTGGAAGCTAAAGAAAAAGCAGAAGAAATGAGCAGATTAAAATCAAGTTTCCTTGCAAATATGAGCCACGAAATAAGAACTCCTCTTAGCGGAATACTCGGCTTTGCAGAAATATTAAAAAGTGAATTGAAAGACCCCAATTATATTAAATTTGCTGAATTCATAGAAAAAAGCGGATACAGGCTGTTGGATACTCTTGACCTTATTCTCAGTTTCTCAAAACTCGAAGCAGAAAAAGTAAATATGAATTATTCTAACGTGCATATGGAAGACGTGATAGATGAAGTTATGCAAACCTTTAAAACAGTTGCAAAAAGTAAAAATCTGTTTCTGATAAAAGATACAGGGAATGAAAATATTATTAATTATATGGATGAACATTTTTTGAAACAAATAATGAACAATCTCATAAATAATGCCATAAAATATACAGATACCGGAGGCGTTACAGTTATATTGTTAAAAGAAAATAATAATATTGTAATAAAAATAAAAGATACCGGAATCGGAATTGCTGAAGACAAATACGGAATTGTTTTTGAAGAATTCAGGCAGGAAAGCGAAGGATTCAACCGAAACTTCGAGGGAACAGGACTTGGTTTATCAATTACAAAAAAGTTCGTGGAACTTATGAAGGGAACAATAAAAGTTGAAAGCGAAGTTGGCGTGGGTTCAACTTTTACTGTAAAGTTTCCTTATGAAGAAGCACCTGAAACTATTACTATTAAAACAATAAAAGAAGAACCAAAAACAGTCAGAATTTTACTGCCGCCACCCGGAAAAAAAATATTTTCTATTCTACTTGTAGAAGATGATGAAGTGAACCGGGATTTTACTGCAGTAATTTTAAATGATTATTATAATGTCGAGACAGCTGTAAATGGATATGAAGCCATTGATAAAGTAAAAAACAAAATTTATAATGTAATTTTAATGGATATAAATCTGGGTAAAGATATGAATGGGATGGTAGTTGTAAGGGAAATCAGAAAATTACCTGGATATGCAAAGACACCAATTGTAGCACTTACGGCATTTGTACTTCCCGGAGACAGAGAAGAATTTATTAAAGGAGGTTGCACACATTATCTGGGCAAACCATTTACCCAAAATCAATTATTCAAATTGCTTAATAATATAACCGATAATTTAATGTCTATACAAAAAATTAAAAATTCAGGATAGAAAATCCGCACCTGAAATTAGTATTCCTCTTGTCATTTAATCAAAAAAATTAAATGAGTATATTTAATTATTAATTAATTAATTATGCTTACTCAGAAAAATCTTCACCGGAAACCGATTGGTGTTTTTGACTCGGGAATAGGAGGTCTTACGGTTGCCAGAGCATTGTTTGAACTTCTGCCGAATGAAAATATCATATACCTCGGTGATACAGCAAGATTGCCCTATGGAACAAAATCAAAAGAAACAGTAATACTATATTCCATCGAATGTTTGAAATTCCTGCTTTCAAAAAAAGTAAAAATGGTTGTGGTTGCATGTAATACAGCCTCTTCTGTTGCAGTCCCCTTCCTTCAAAAAATAACTAAACTGCCCGTCGAAGGAGTGCTGAACCCGGGTTCCAAAAGCGCAGCTGAAAGAACAAAGAATAACCGTATAGGTGTAATAGGTACTCTCGGAACTGTCAAGAGCAATGCTTATAAAAAAGCAATAAAAAAAATCAACCCCGCAGTGAACGTTTATTCTCAGCCCTGCAGCTTGTTTGTTCAGCTTGCCGAGGACGGATGGACGGATAATAAAATTGCCCTGCTCACTGCGCAGGAATATCTTAAGAACCTGAATAAATGCAATATCGATACATTAATACTCGGTTGTACCCACTACCCTATCCTGAAAAAAACTATCGGAAAAGTTGTCGGTGAAAATGTAACGCTCATAGATTCCGGTGAGGAAACCGCAAAAGCAGTAAAGCGGACACTTGAAGAAATGAATCTTCTTAACACACAAAAGAAAAAAGGAATTCATAAATTTTTCGTTACTGATTTTCCCAATAATTTTAAAATAATCAGCGAAAGGTTCCTTGGTAGGAATATAAGAGATGTGAAAAAAGTAAAATTATCATAATCCAAATGACAAACGAAGAAGTTTTAAATATTTTCAAAAAAACAGGTGCATTCCTCGAAGGACATTTTATTCTCACCTCGGGATTCCACAGCCCCCATTATTTTCAATGCGCAAAGGTCCTGCAATACCCTGAATATAATACGCTCTTTTCAGCAGAAATTGCGTCTCACTTTTCAAATTTCAAAATAGATGTGGTTATTACCCCCGCTGTCGGCGGAATCGTTCTCGGAACGGAGGTCGGAAGACTGTTAAATGCCAGAACAATCTTTACCGAAAGGGAAAACGGCAAGATGACACTAAGAAGAGGATTTGAGATTAATCAAAATGAAAATGTTCTCGTTTGCGAAGACGTTGTTACGACAGGAGGAAGTGTTTTTGAAGTTATTGAACTTATAAAGGAAAAAAACGCTAATTTAACAGGCGTCGGATTTATTATAGACAGAAGCAACGGAAATGCAGTATTTGGGTGCAATCAGATGTCTTTGGCTAAAATTGAAGTTATAAAATTTCCACCCGATAATATACCTGTGTGGCTGGCAAAAATACCCGTCACAAAACCCGGAAGCCGTTCTCTTAAACAATCATAAATTCTGAATTATGAATGCTTAATTTTAAAAATTACTGATAAATTAATATTTGAAACTTAATACTTTTTTACTTCTATTAGATTCTAATTTCTTACTCTAATAACTTTTAAATTCTGACTTCTTAACTCCTTAACTTTTTAAAAAAGTACATTTTTTGGTGTTTTTAATCATTTTCACAATACATATATTTGTATATGATTTTGAATATTCCTTCCTTCAATATCGATACTTTTATTTCTACTTATTTGTTATTCGAACTCAGTTCTAACAAAATAGTACATTATCTATTATTCAATATTATTATATGAAGAAAAAATTATTAATCAGAGACTTAACTTTAAGGGATGGTCAGCAATCACAATTTGCGACCCGCATGACTCAAAAACAAATAGACAGAGTCTTACCATTTTATAAAGAAGCCAATTTTTATGCCGCTGAAGTATGGGGCGGAGCAGTACCGGATTCCATAATGCGCTATCTCAATGAAGACCCATGGGAGAGGCTTAAAAAAATCAGAAAGGGTTTTGCCAATAATACAAAATTAACTGCTTTATCGAGAGGTAGAAATTTATTCGGATATAATCCGTATCCTGAAAATGTAATCGAAGGCTTTAACCGTCTTGCCGTAAAAAGCGGTATAGATATAATGAGAATCTTCGATGCCCTTAATGACCTCGATAATATGAAATCCACAATAGCATACGTTAAAGCAAACGGCGGAATTGCAGATTGTGCTGTTTGTTTTACCGTAGACCCGCATTTTTCATTCTATGAAAAATTCCGTGGTTTTGTATCGGGCAAAAAACTTCCGGGAAGAATTTTCACGGAAGATTATTTTGTAGATAAGGCAAAGCAGCTTCAGAAAATGGGAGCCGATATAATTTCCATTAAAGACATGGCAGGTCTTATTCCTCCCGATGTTGCCGCAAATTTAATCAAAAGGCTGAAAAAGGAAATTAAAGTCCCGATTGATTTGCATACACACTGCACTCCGGGTTACGGACTTGCGTGCCTTTTAAATGCTATAGTAAACGGCGTAGATATAGTGGATACGGTAATATGGAATTTCTCCGGCGGTCCTGCTGCACCCGCCTTCGAACTTGTACAGGTTTTCTGTGATATGCTAAAAATTGATACAGGCGTGAATCTGGATGCGGTTTCGAAAATCAATAAAGAACTTTTTGAAATAAGAAAAGAACTCGATAAATTCGATGAAATAAAAATTTTCCCGAAAGAATTTGATATAGCAAATTATAAATTGGAATCCGATATAGAAAAATTATTTAAGAATGCAATTAAAGCATCTAAGAAAAATAATTTTGAAGAGGTACTTTTCAATTGCCAGGAAATTGAAAAATATTTCAACTTCCCGCCTCCGGATAATAATGTAAAAGATGCGGAAATTCCGGGAGGAATGTACACGAATATGCTGGCTCAGTTAAAACAGGCAAAAATGGAAAACTTGCTCGAGAGAGTCTTAAGAACTGTTCCGGTTGTTCGCCTGGATGCAGGTCTCCCGCCACTCGTAACACCGACAAGCCAGATTGTGGGAGTGCAGGCAGTACAATCTGTAATTTCTGAAAATAAAGGAAAACCTTTTTACGATAATGTATCATCACAGTTTTTTAATCTGGTAAAAGGTGTCTACGGAAAAACTCCTTTCCCGATTGAAACTAATTTCAGGCAAAAAATTACAGGTTCAAGAATCGAACAGCCGTATGATGTATCGAAATATGAAAAACCGGAAAATCCTGAATTGCCTGAATTTGAAAATATGAAGCTCGCTAAAAATGAAAAGGAAGAATTGCTCCTTGACCTCTTCCCTGCTGTTGCAAGCGGTTTTCTAAAAAGAAAAAGAGAAATTGAATATAAAAAAATGCTCGCTGAACTTGAAGCATTGAGAGAACTTGAAATAAAAAAAATTCACGAAGAAGCTGAAAAGTATAACAATTTGTCGGAAGATGAAAAGAAAGATATGCTTCTTGAAGGACTGTATAATAACTGGTAATCACTGATTAATTGATTACACTGATTTTAAATTTTGATTTTTAATATTTAATATTCAGGATAAAACTAAAATCTAAATAAAAAACAGAAATCTCTAAATAGAAATTTTATTAAATAAATAATAATTACGATGTCTTTAAACGATAAAATTAAAGAGCTGTTGGATTTGCGGGTTGAAGCAAAAATGGGCGGTGGAGAGAAAAGAATTAATGCCCAGCACCGTAAAGGAAAATATACAGCAAGGGAAAGAATTGATAAAATTCTCGATGAAAATAGTTTTGAAGAATTCGATATGTTCGTTTCACACAGATGTACGGATTTCGGACTCGAAAAAGAACAATATTTATCAGATGGTGTAATTACAGGATACGGTACCATAGATGGAAGATTGGTTTATATATTTTCGCAGGATTTCACAGTGTTCGGAGGCTCGCTTTCAGAAATGTATGCTGCAAAAATATGTAAAGTAATGGATATGGCTATGAAAGTCGGCGCACCTGTAATAGGAATCAACGACAGCGGCGGTGCACGTATTCAGGAAGGTGTAAAAAGCCTCGGAGGGTATGCGGATATTTTTCAGAGAAACGTGCTTGCATCAGGCGTCATTCCTCAAATCTCCGCAGTATTCGGTCCCTGCGCAGGCGGTGCGGTCTACTCACCTGCATTGACAGATTTTATTATTATGTCAAAAAATACAGGCTATATGTTTATCACAGGTCCAAAGGTAGTTAAAACAGTTACCGGAGAAATTGTTACTGATGAGGAACTCGGCGGTGCATTTGTTCACAGCTCAAAATCAGGTGTCTGTCATTTCGTTGCAGATAATGAAGACGATGGAATAATGGTTATCAGAAAACTTCTTAGTTATTTGCCTCAAAATAATCTGGAAGACCCGCCTTTATATCCATGCATTGACCCGATTGACAGGGTTGATGATAATTTGAATGAAATAATACCCGATAATCCGAATAAACCATATGATATAGTCGATGTAATCGACACAATCGTAGATAACAGTGAATTCCTTGAAGTGCACAGTAACTATGCACAGAATATAGTTGTTGGTTTTGCTAAAATGAATGGGATGCCCGTCGGTCTGGTTGCTAATCAGCCGGATTATCTAGCGGGTGTACTCGATATAAACGCATCTCGAAAAGCCGCAAGGTTTGTCAGATTTTGTGACGCTTTTAATATTCCTATAATTACTCTGGTTGATGTACCCGGATATTTACCCGGAACAGCTCAGGAATACGGCGGAATAATTATTCACGGCGCAAAATTACTTTATGCTTATGCTGAAGCAACGGTTCCGAAAATAACCATTATACTTCGAAAAGCATACGGCGGTGCTTATGAT
>PMIW01000191.1 GCA_003158365.1 Ignavibacteriota bacterium
TTATCAAAGAAAAATGTAATTGCTCCCGGATAATACTTAGAAGTAGAAAGATATTTTATGGAATAATTGTCTGCTTCTTCCTCATCATCCCTGCTGTTTTTCAGAAATCCGAGACCTGTAAAAAGATTTGCAACAATTTCCGCAACAGAACTCGGGTTATTTCCCAAAACAATGCCAAGCACAAGGCTCACACCATAGTAGCTTGTAAGACGCTGGGTCATATGTCTTCTTTCTGCGTGAGCTATTTCGTGTCCGACAATTCCTGCAAGTGTTGCCTCGTTATCTATGAATTTCATCAAACCGGTATAAACATATACATAACCTCCGGGTGTGCAAAAAGCATTAACGATAGTATCATTAATGACCTGAAAATTATAAGGGAATACATTTTTATATTCGATTTTAGGTGATGTGTTCAGTATATATCTTCCGATACCGCCTACATAATCTTTAATTTCCTGATGACCCTGAAGCATCGGATATTCTTTCGGATGTGCTTTTATTTCATCATCAAATTCTTTTCCCATTTTCACATCATCCTGTACGGAAAACAGATTTGCACCGCAGCTATAAAATATTGATAATGACAATAAAGCTGAAATCATCAGCAATGCATTCAATAAATAAATCCTGTTTTTCAAATACTTAATAATATTTTTCATATTATTTATTTTTAAAACCAAAAATAAATAATTATATACTTTTATACAACGTATAAGGTCGAAAGTTCCTGTTTCCTTAATTAATTGAATTGAAGAAGTGCTATATTTTTGGTAATTTTAGTGATATTCACTACAAAATAACTAATGATAAAATATGAACGGTAAAAAGGAATTAATAATTGTTGCACTTGGCGGTAATGCCCTTCTTAATTCAAAATCAAAAGGAACGATTGAAGAAAGAGAAGCAGCGGCGGCTCAGACATCCGAACAATTACTTCCCTTATTTCAGAATTCAGGTTATGATGTTATTTTAACACACGGCAACGGACCTCAGGTCGGAAATTTACTGATACAGAATGAAGAAGCAGCATCTAAAGTTCCTCCAATGCCATTAGATGTGTGTGTAGCGGAAACCCAGGGTGAAATCGGATATATTCTTCAGAAGGCAATGCAGAATACTTTTAATAAGCACGGAATGAAAAATATCACGCTTACTTTGCTAACGCAGGTACTTGTCGATGAAAATGACCCTGCTTTTTCAGAATTATCCAAACCCGTAGGACCATATTATACAAAAGAGCAAACGCAGACAATACTTGAACAAAAGGACTGGAAATTCAAGGAGGACCCGGCAGGTAAAGGATTCAGGAGAGTCGTTGCTTCTCCGAGACCGGTAAAAATTATGCAGGCAAATATAATAAGCGATTTAGTTGCAAGAGGATATTCGGTTATTTCAGTTGGCGGCGGCGGAATTCCTGTCTGGATATCGAAGGAAAATGAAATCAGGGGCATGGAAGCCGTTATTGATAAAGATTTAGCTTCAGCACAGCTTGCAATTGATTTAAAAGCAGACAAACTTGTTATACTTACAAATGTAGAATGCTGTTACATAAATTTCAAAAAACCAAACCAGATTGAATTAAAAGATATGAATCTGGATGAAGCACAGACATATTTTGACCAGGGGCATTTCTCTGCAGGAAGCATGGGACCGAAAGTTTTATCAGCGCTCGAATTTGTCGGAAGCACGGGAAACAAAGCCATAATTACAAGCATAGAAAAACTCAATGAAGCACTCGAGGGTCAGGCAGGAACAGTTATTCATCAATGATAAATGCCGGATGTAAAATGTAAGATGAAGAATTCAAAATAAATAATTAAATTAATAAAAATATAAAAGCAGAAAGTAATTTTATGACAAAACTTAACCGCAAAGATTTGATATCAATCAGCGAACTTTCTATCGAAGAGGTTCAGTTGATTTTAAATGAAACAGAAACCCTGAAAAAAGGACCGAGAAACACTACGCATCTTGCAGGTAAAACACTTGCAATGATTTTCGAGAAATCTTCGACCCGGACAAGAGTATCATTTGAAACAGGAATTTACCAGCTTGGCGGAATCGGAATGTTCTTTTCGCCGAAAGATTTACAGATGGGAAGAGGAGAAACTATTCACGACACTGCAAAAGTTTTATCTAGATTCGTAAACGGAATAATGGCAAGAACATTCAGCCATCAGACAGTTTTGGATTTAGCTAAGTATGCTACAGTTCCCGTTATCAACGGATTAACTGATTTTGACCATCCCTGCCAGGCATTATGCGATATTTTTACTGTCTATGAAAAAAGAGGAAAATTGAAAGGATTAACTATGGCTTACATCGGAGACGGTAACAACGTACTGCATTCGCTTATTCAGGCCTGCGTGAAAGTCGGAATGAATATTAACTATGCATCCCCTATCGGTTACAAGCCTTTGCAGTGGGTTGTTGATGAAGCTCTCGAAGTTGCAAAAGTCACTGGTTCAAAAATAAAATCGAAAGAAAACGCATTCGATGCAATAGCGGATGCAGATGTGATTTATACGGATGTCTGGGTAAGCATGGGACAGGAAGAAGAAAACGAAAAGAGAAAGAAAGACCTGAAGGATTTCCAGTTAAACGGAGAACTGATGAAGAAAGCAAAGAAAAATGTTTTGGTCATGCATTGCCTTCCTGCGCACAGGGGCGAAGAAATCACGGACGAAGTTATCGACGGACCCAATTCAATTGTATTCGACCAGGCAGAAAACAGAATGCACGTACAGAAAGCAATTATGAAATTATTAATGTAAAAAATAAAAAACATTAAAAATATTTACAATGAAAATTAAAAATTCAAATACGGATTTAACAAAACTTAACTGGGATGAATTTTATTCGCTTCCTCTGAATCAAAAACTCGGATATTTTGATAAAGAAGGAAGGATGTTCGATTGTTTATTTTCTCAGCAGCTTTCTTCAAATAATTTAAAAACACTTTTCGACCTTGCAAATAAAATAAGAAAAGTTGCAAAAGAGAAAGGCGGACTGGACTGGCTTCAGACTCTTCTGTCGCATAAACGGGCAATGCTGTATTTCGTGCAGCCGTCTACAAGAACATTTGTTTCTTTCCAGAGTGCCTGTTACATACTCGGGATGAAAGTAAGTGAAATTCGTTCGACATCTACATCTTCCGAATTAAAAGGTGAATCACCCGAAGATACAATACGTACATTCAGTTCATATGCGGATTTGATTATAATGAGGCACTTCGAAGAAGGCATGGCGGAAAAATCAGCGTGGATGCTTAACAAAACGAAAAGACCAATAAGTATAATAAACGGCGGTTCAGGCAAGGACCAGCATCCCACACAGGCTCTGCTCGATTTATACACGCTAAATTTATCGTTTCAGGATAAAGGCGGAATAGACAACAAGACAATAGTAATGGTCGGTGATTTAAAAAGAGGAAGAACGGTTCGTTCGCTATCATACCTGCTTGAGAATTATAAAAACGTAAAAATAATTTTTGTTGCTCCCGATTATTTAAAAATTGGAAATGATGTAAAAGAATTTCTGAAAAGGAAAAAAATGCCGTTCAAGGAATCGAATGACCTTGTAAAATGCCTTCCGGAAGCTGATGCTGTTTATGTGACAAGAATACAGGATGAATATGATATAAACAATGAATCGAAAAATATTGATTACTCAAAATTCCATTTGAAAAAAGAGCATCTGAGGAAAATGAAAAAAAGTGCAATCATAATGCACCCTCTGCCGCGCAGACAGGAACTCGATGTTGAAATCGATAAGGACCCGAGAGCAAAGTACTGGAGGCAGGAAAGAAACGGAATGTGGATAAGGACTGCGCTTATTGCTTATTTGTTCAGAATAGAGAACGAGATAAACAGATACTAAATTCAATGTACAATGTACAATATAAAAACGAAAATAATAAAATATAAATTATGAGTAAAATAGCATTTTTATTTCCCGGGCAGGGTTCACAGGCGGTCGGAATGGGAAAAGATTTATATGAAGAATATCCCGAAGCAAAAAGATTATATGATATAGCGGATAAAATAATGGAAGTAAAATTAAGTAATATTTCATTCGAGGGCCCGGCCGATGAATTAAGGCAGACAAATATAACACAACCGGCTTTATTCGTTCATTCATATATAATGACTGTTTTAATCGGCGATAAAATAAAAGCAAACTGCACTGCAGGACATTCGCTTGGTGAATACACCGCAAATGCATATGCAAAATCATTCACATTCGAAGAAGGACTGGCATTAGTAAAAACACGCGGTGCACTTATGAAAAGGTCCGGTGAAATACAGAAAGGTACAATGGCTGCATTGATAGGATTGAATGAAGAGCAGGTAAACGAGATTTGCAAAAAAGTTTCCGATGCCGGAATAGCACAGCCTGCAAATTTTAATTGCCCCGGGCAGATAGTGATATCGGGTGATGTCGCTGCCATAGATAAGGCAGTCGAGGTTGCAAAGCTCGAACCATACAAATGCAGGATGGCGAAAAAACTTGAAGTAAGCGGTGCATTTCATTCCGAGCTTATGAAAAGCTCAGATGAAGCTTTAACAAAAGCGCTTGAAATTCTTGAAATAAAAAATCCGGAAATTTCAGTATATACAAATGTAGACGGTTTACCGAAAACAGATAAAGAAGATATAAGGAATTCTCTGTCAAAGCAGCTTGTTTCACCTGTAAGGTGGGAACTGACTATCAGGAATATGATTGAAAACGGAGTGACTAAATTTTATGAAATAGGTTCGGGAAAAGTATTAACAGGATTAATAAAAAAAATAAAAGCTGATGCAGAGACATTCAATATTTCTACTGCTGAGGATTTGGAAAAACTATAACTAATTTAATGTCAGAAAAAAAAGAGTATCCGCTTGAAATAAACGGATTAAAGATTGACCCTGTAATTTTTACGCAGGGATTTGTTCCACATTGTGATATTCCGATATGCAGCGGACAATGCTGTGACTGGGGAGTTTACATGGATTCAGAGTTCAAGGATGTTATAATGAAACATGAACAGGATGTAATCGATGCAATGGATGCAGGGCAGATTAAAGATTCCGCAAAATGGTTTGAAAAGGAACCGGAAGAAGACCACGACTTCCCTTCCGGAAAAGCAATCGGCACCGAAGTATACAAAACAAAATCCGGACATGAGCAGTGCGTATTCAAAGGAACAAATAATTATTGCTCGCTGCAGATTGCCGCAGAAAAAAAGGGCTACCATAAATGGGAAATAAAACCGAAGTACTGTATAATGTACCCGATTACCATAATAGACAATGTGCTTACATATGATGATTCACACGCGGAAAAACTTGATTACTGCGGAATAAACAAGACAGAAAATTTTGTTCACAGTGTATTCGAAGCAATGAAAGAGGAAATAATTTATATTTTAGGTGAAGAAGGATATAATTATCTTAATGAGTATTTTCATAAGCATTATAAGAACAAGGAATAATTTATTTTCCTTTAAATGGAAGAATAAATAAATAAGAGATTTTCTTAATAGAAAGAATTATAGGACTAACGAAAGCACTTGCAAAAGAATTATGTGCTTATAATATTTAAGTCTATGTCACTGCGACTGCTATATTTTTTGCTTTTGCAAATTTATTAATAAGTACAGATATATATTTTAAAACTAATAAATAAATAAAAATGGGAAATTTATTAAAAGATAAAATTGCAATAGTAACAGGCGGTGGAAGAGGAATCGGCAGAGCAATTGTTACCGAATTTATAAATGAAGGCGCTGATGTAATAATTTTTGATAAAGTATTTCCGGATGATATTAATACTTACGTTGAAGAACAGGCTTCGAAAGGAAGAAAAGTTACTTTAAAAACTGTTGACATAACGAAAACCAATGATGTTCAGAATCTTTGCGATGAAGTCGTTAAAGAATTCGGGAAAATAGATATATTAATAAATAATGCTGGTATAACCCGCGACAGATTACTGATGAGAATGACCGAAGAAGACTGGGATGCAGTACTGACAGTGAATCTTAAGGGCGCATTCAATACAATCAAAGCAATATCCAGAGTAATGGCAAAGCAAAGAAGCGGTAAGATTGTGAACATAAGTTCGGTAGTCGGTGTAATGGGAAATGCAGGGCAGGCGAATTATGCCGCATCCAAAGCGGGATTAATCGGACTATCAAAATCCATAGCCAAGGAATTTGCAGGAAGAAACATAAATGTCAACTGTGTCGCACCCGGATTTGTTGAAACAGAAATGACGGCACTTTTGACCGACGAGCAAAAGAATGCTTTTTTAAGTATAATACCATTGAAACGTTCATGCAAACCCGAAGAAGTAGCGGGTGTAGTTGCTTTTCTTTCATCGGAAAAAGCCAATTACATAACCGGTCAGGTTCTTTGCATAGACGGCGGAATGGTAATGTAATAAATTTATAAGCATATTCCCAAAATTAATTCTTTCATTATGAGCGAAAAAGTAATCTGGATTACTGGCGCTTCAACAGGAATAGGAAAAGAAATTGCTGCGGAATTTTCCAAAGCAGGTCACATAGTGGTCGTTACGGCCCGCCGAAAATCAAGACTTGTAAGTGTTGTCAGTGAAATAAAATTTGCAGGAAGAGAAGCTACGGCTTTTGTCTGCAATGTCGCATCAGAAAGAAGTGTAATGCTGACCGCAAAAAGAATAAGGGAAAAATACGGAAGGATTGACTGCCTTGTTAACAATGCGGGCGTAACTGTATTCAAGAGTTTTGTAGATACAAAGGTTTATGAATTCGATTATGTAATGGAAATTAATTTCCGCGGAGCGCTTTTATGCCTGAAAAGTGTTTTGCCCCAGATGATTAAAAATAAGAAAGGTCACATAATAAATATTTTATCTGTTGCAGCTAATACTGTGTTTGAAGAAAGTTCTATTTACTCTGCGTCAAAGGCAGCATTATTATCCCTCTCCAACAGCGTAAGAAAAGAAACAAGAAGATACAATATTAAAATCAGCAACATACTTCCGGGAGCGGTGGAGACTGCAATGTGGGACAGCAGGACACGCCAGAAATATAAAAACAGAATGCTCTCCCCCACCGATGTGGCGAAAATCGCAGTGGATATTTTTAATCAGCCGAAAAAAGTATTAATAGAAGATATTATTGTAAGACCGATTCGCGGTGATATCTAATCATTGATTATTAAAAGAGCTATAGCCACAGATTAGCTTCGCTGAATTACATTTCACAGATTTAGAAATTCGGAATTATATTCAGCATATCTTCATCCATCATATCAGAAATTGCCCTGTATGGTAAAATTACGTACTGAGTTCCAAGAACGTAAGGAGCAACAGTATAAGGGTCAAACGTTATCTGCAGTCCTTTCTGTACTAAATTATAATTAACAAAACTTGAATCCTTTGGTCCGGCGCCGTCATAAAGCATATCTTCAAAAAATTCGTAATCATTAATTTTTGCCTGAAGTTTCAAATCTTCAATGCAATAAGCGGAAATTTTTTCCAGATATTTCGAGCTGGGTTTAAATAAATCCTTAAACGCAATAATTTTTCCGTTCTTCAAGTCCCAGTTCATAGAAGCTGTCCAGTGGTTAGGATGTGCAGCGCCCGCATAATAGCTTTCTATATAAAAAGCAAAACTAAAAACATTTTCATCCAAAGTATATGATTCAAAATCAATTTCCATGTAGCTATAAACATCGGTAAGGTCTTTTGGAATTTCCCATTCAGAAATATCTTTTATAAAGCTTTTTAAATTATCATTTGCAGCTCTATAGATTTTTTTATTTATATCTTCCTGAATTTTTTTTTCTTTTAATCCTTCAACCTGGGGATATTTTGCCCTTACTTCATATCTAAGGGTTTCGGAACTGTCTTTAATTTCTTTCGTTACAATTTTAATATTATCTGCATAGGTATAACTGAAAGCAAGCAGAAGGAAAAGCAGAAAGAATTTTTTCATTATAAAGTTATGTTTTTGATTAATTATTGTTTAATCAAAATTAGGCGATTAAACTATTAATTTAAATACATATTAAATGTACAAGTTTTTATTTAATTTTACCGAAAAATAATACTCATTGGAAATAGGATTTTATGCATGGCTCGGTTTCGTCGTTTTTTTAGTAATTATGCTGGCACTTGACCTCGGCATATTCAATAAAAGCTCGCACGAAATACATTATAAAGAAGCATTATTGTTCAGCGGAATCTGGATTTCGCTTGCAATACTCTTTAACGTCGGCGTATTCCATTTTCTGGGCAAAGAAAAAGGCCTGGAATTTCTTACAGGTTATCTGCTTGAATATTCTTTAAGCGTAGACAATATATTTGTATTCATACTTCTTCTTTCCTATTTCAATGTCCCTAAAAAATACCAACATAAAGTATTATTTTGGGGCATCATAGGCGCAATTATTATGAGAGCATTTTTGATTATAATAGGTGCCACATTAATAATTAAATTCCACTGGATTATATTTATTTTCGGAGCATTCCTTGTAATTTCGGGTGTCAAGATGGCGTTTTCCGACAATGAGAAAATAGAGCCAGAGAAAAATATCATCGTAAAGATATTTAAAAAAATATTCCCTGTATCTGACAGGTATGAAAAGGACAAATTTTTTGTAAGGCATAAAGCCGGACTTCTTGCAACGCCTTTGTTCATCGTACTTATAATCATAGAAACTTCCGATTTAGTATTTGCATTTGATTCCATCCCTGCAATACTTGCAATTACACAGGATACATTTATAGTATTTACTTCAAATGCATTTGCAATTTTAGGGCTCAGGTCGCTTTATTTTGCACTTTCGGGAATTATGGATAAGTTCAGATTTCTGAAATACGGATTATCCTTGATTCTGGTATTTATTGGTGTAAAAATGCTTATATCCGGTGTGTATGAGATTAATATAATTACTTCTCTTTTAGTTATTGTCCTGGTATTAACTGTTTCTATTTTATTTTCAATATATAAGAAAAAAAATATTCCGAAGGAAAAAGAGATAATGAAGAAAACAGATGTAAAAAAGAAAACAGATAGCTTTAAAAAATAAACTATTTACCGGAATTTATATATCCCCTGTAAGGTGTGGCAGTATGTACCGATATAAATGCTGTCGGGTCAATTTCATCAATAATCTTAATCAATTCTTTCTTTCTTTTTCTGATAATCAGAACCATCAGAATTGCAACTCCCCCGCTGCTTCCTTCACCCGGAAGCATAGTAACACCGATTTTATTTTTTCTTAATGCATCAGCTATAGTATCGGCATAGTTCATAGAAAATATATAGAGCTGAAGAAAGCCCGAGCCAAGCATTTGTTCGATTGTAATTCCGATAATTGTACCGAGAGCAAAACCGGACGAGTATCCGAGTATATTCCAGAAGTTATCAAGGTTTTGCATAATATGGCGAATCGCTATTACCCATATTGTGACTTCAAAAAACCCGATACTGCCTGCAACATATTTCCTTCCCTGTACGGTCATTAATGCGCGGATTGTGCCGAGTGAGACATCGAATATCCTGAGGCACATAATTAGTAATGCACCGAGAATAATATTTATTGTAGTTTGATCCAACAATCAGATAAAATTTTTAAATGAATTAATAAAAGCTTCATTTTCTTCTTTCAAGCCCATTGTAATCCTTATGCAATGAGGCAAACCGAATGCAACAAGAGGGCGAATAATAACTCCTTCTTTTAAAAGCGATTCATTAATGCTGTTAACTCTTTCCGCCGTTCCTAAATCCAGCATAAGGAAATTTGCATATGAAGGTATTATTTTAAAATTCTTTTCTTTTGAAATACCTGATAGTTCATCGATAAAATATTTATNNTAACCTGCTTTATTTAATTTTTTTGATTTTGTGATAAACCCGTCATCATCCAAAGCTCCTATTGCTCCTGCCTGTGCGAGATTACCCGGTTCAAACGGAAGCTTAACTTTCATAATTGTTTCTATGAACTCTTTGTGCCCGAATCCGTAACCTATTCTTGCACCTGCAATGCCGTATATTTTTGAAAATGTTCTGAGTGTAATTACATTATCCAATCTGTATTTCATCGAATCAGGATATTCGGGATAGTCTTCGGCATATTCAAAATACGCTTCATCCATTATGATTAAAATTCTATCCGGTACCTGCTTTATAAAATCTTCAAATTCATCTTTTGTAAATATTGTTCCGGTAGGATTATTCGGATTACACAGATAAATCACCTTTGTATTTTCGTTTATATATTTAATAATTGCTTTCAAATCAAATTTATATTCATTTTCTTTCATAGGAACTTCAATAAATTTATTTGCTCTGCCTTTTGCGAGCACCTGAAATCCTATAAAAGTGGCTTTAGATGTAATCATTTCATCACCTTCGCATAAGAAGCTCCTTAAAATATTGGCCATTATTCCTTCACTGCCATTACCGACAGCAATATTTTCGATTTTTACATTAAATTTTTCGGATATTTTGCTTCGCAATTCAATTGCACCTATATCAGGATACCTGTTAAGCCCGCTTGTCACTTCCAGCATTGCTTTTACCGCTTTTGGCGAGGGTCCGAGCGGGTTTTCGTTTGATGCAAGCTTATGGATAGTTTTCAATCCGAATTCTTTCTGTATCTCTTCGATTGGTCTTCCGGGAACATATGGCTTTAAATTTTTAATATAATCAGGGAATTTCATAAAAGTGAGATTTTAATTTATACAAAATTAATGTATTTAAAATACTGAAAAAAGAGAAATAGATATCTTGCTTAATTTTTATCTCAATTCACACTATTCCCGGATATTCGGGATGCAAAAAACACAGTTGTTTATAAAAATTAAATTGCATAATTTTTACAAATTGGGGATAAAATGCCGCAGATTTTATTTCATTATCAGAAAGTCGAATTTCAATAAAATTTGCTGAATTTCATTAATTTATTCAAAAATAATAGGTATATTTAAATAACGTTTAACTAAAATTCAACAAGGAGAAAAAAATGGAAAAATTTTCACAATTGCAGGCAATATTAGACGGTATGAAAGTGGATCTGGAAAAATTTTACAACAAGAGTCAGAATGCTGCAGGGACAAGATTAAGAAAAGAGTTAAACAATTTAAGGAAATTAGCGGCTGACATTAGAAAAGACATTCAGGATTTAAGAACAAAAAGAAAAACCGGTGCATAATTTTTAAGGATTTTAAAATTTTAAAGAGGCTGTCTTTTAATAATATTAGGCAGCCTCTTTATTTAAAAGAGGATTAAGTGCAAGATAAAAAAATAAGGAATTTCTGCATAATTGCTCATATTGACCACGGAAAATCAACTCTGGCTGACAGGCTTCTTGAAAAAACGGGTACAATTGAGAAGAGGAATATGATTAAACAGGTGCTTGATGACATGGACCTCGAGCAGGAACGCGGTATTACCATAAAACTCCATGCCATTCAAATGATTCATAAAGTTCAGTCGGGTGAAGAGTTTATTTTGAACCTGATTGATACTCCCGGTCATGTAGATTTTACTTATGAGGTTTCCCGTTCACTTGCGGCTTGTGAAGGTGCTTTGCTGGTAGTCGATGCTACTCAGGGAATTGAAGCTCAGACAATCAGCAATTTGTATCTCGCAATCGACCAGGGATTGGAAATAATTCCTGTTTTGAACAAGATTGACCTGCAAAGCGCAATGATTGAAGAAGTAAAAGACCAGATAGTAGAATTAATCGGCGGAAGGAAAGAAGATATACTGGCTGTAAGCGCTAAAGCAGGAATAGGAATTGATGAGGTACTGGAAGCAATCGTAAATAGAATTCCGCCTCCAAAAGTTGAAGATGATAAACCGTTAAGAGCTTTAATATTCGATTCAATTTTTGATATTTACAGGGGAGTTGTTGTTTACTTAAGAGTTTTCGAAGGGCAGATGAAGGAAGGTGACAGGATTCAGTTTCACGCGAACGGAAAAATTTTCGATGCTGAAGAACTCGGACACTTAAAAATGACAAGACAGAGAACAGGATATCTGAAATCAGGTGATGTCGGATATATGATTGCAAATGTAAAAGATGTAAACGATTCAAAAGTAGGTGATACAATTTTAAATGCCGACAATCCTGCGTCGGGACCGCTTCCGGGTTACAAGGAAGTTAAGCCTATGGTATTCAGCGGTATTTATCCAACTCAGGCGAATGAATTTGAAAACCTGAGAGATTCTCTTTCGAAATTAAAACTTAATGATGCGGCATTATCATTCGAGCCTGAAACATCTGTTGCGCTTGGATTCGGGTTCAGATGCGGTTTTCTAGGATTGCTACATCTTGAAATTATACAGGAAAGACTCGAGCGTGAATATGATTTAAATATTATCACGACCGTTCCAAACGTTGAATACAAAGTGTATCAGACAGACGGAACAGTTATTTTGGTTGATAATCCTGCAACAATGCCTGATGCAGTGAAAATCGAGTATATAGAAGAGCCGTTCATATCTGCACAGATAATCGTTCCGACGGAATTTATTGGAAATATAATGAAGCTTGCACAGGACAGGCGGGGAAACTATAAAACTACAAATTACATAGACACAAAAAGAGTTGATTTGCATTTTGAATTCCCTCTTGCAGAGATAAT
The DNA here is from genome assembly GCA_003158365.1 of Ignavibacteriota bacterium. Taxonomy (GTDB): domain Bacteria; phylum Bacteroidota; class Ignavibacteria; order Tepidaquicellales; family Tepidaquicellaceae; genus FEN-1279. The sequence goes on from PMIW01000191.1 coordinate 12,631, forward strand.
TTTCGATTTTTACGATAAGCTTAAATCTCTTACAAAAGGGTATGCATCTTTTGATTATGAATTAATAGATTACAGAAAATCAGAATTAGTTAAACTCGATATTATG
>PMIW01000211.1 GCA_003158365.1 Ignavibacteriota bacterium
CGCTTTCGCGGGAATGACAAAACGAGAAAGTATCACTTCGCTTTCGGGTGTGCCTGGTTATAAACTTTCTTGAGTTTTTCGGGTGTGAGATGCGTATAGACCTGTGTTGTGGAAAGGCTCTCGTGTCCGAGCATATCTTTTACTGCCCTGATATCTGCGCCCTTGTCGAGCATATGTGTTGCAAATGTATGCCTGAGTACGTGCGGTGATTTCTTTTTCATTTCGGTTACGGTGGAAAGATTTTTATTTACAAGCCTCTGCACCTGCATAGGATAAAGTTTATTACCCTTATTACCTATGAAAAAGTTGTCGTAGTTTTTTATGTTGCAGATATTCCGGATTTCAATATAATTTTTCAAAGCTTTATTTGCTTTCTCGCCGTACGGGATTATTCTTTCCTTCGAGCCTTTGCCGAGTACTTTAATGGTTTTACTCTGAAAATTTATATTCTGGATTTTGAGGTTAATCAGTTCTGTAAGACGAATACCCGTGCTGTAAAAGAGCTCCATTATTGCTTTATCGAGAATGCTGATATCGATTGTTTTCGCACCTTCCAGCAGTTTTTCCATATCGGATTCGGTAACAAAATACGGAAGATTCTTCGCTCTCTTCGGGAAAATCAATACAGATGCGGGATTGATATCAATGAATTTTCTCTTTTTCAGATACTTGAAAAATGATTTTAGCGTCGATATTTTTCTTGAAATGGATTTTGTATTATACTTTTTTACTTTTTTGATGTCGATTTTTTCTTCGAGAAGTAATTCCGAGATGAACGATTTAATATCGCGTTTTGTAACCGACTTAATATCATAAATAAATTTTTCAGGAAACTGACACGAAGAATCTTTATAGGTTCTGAATAGAAAATTCAGAAATTGCTTTAAATCGTTATGATAAGATATTACCGTATTGCCGGAAAAATTTCCTGCAACACGGATGAAATTCAGATATTCTTCGATGTACTCTACAAAATATTTTGAATTATTTTTCAACTTCCTCTAAGACTGCTTTAGTCTTACATTTTGGGCAATACAAAAACTTGCCGTCTTTTTTTGTTTCCTTGCTTACAAGGTAATTATTATCGCAGTTCGGACATTTTTCCAGAACAGGTAATGAGTTTTCGATGAAATCGCAGTCTGGATATCTCGAGCATCCGTAAAACTGCCTTTTGGTTTTTCCGCCGCGTCTCGATACAAGCTCGCCTTCGTTGCATTTCGGGCATTTTATTCCGAGTGTCATTGGCTTAATGCCTTTACATTTGGGATAGTTGCTGCATCCGTAGAATTTCCCGTAGCGTCCGACTTTTTCGAGCATATCTGCGCCGCATAGGTCGCATTTAATATTTCCGGCTACTTTTGGCTCTGAAGGATGCTCTTCGACTGATTGAGTTGCTTTGCACTTTGGATATCTTTCACAGGTCAGGAACTGTCCGTTCCTTCCCCACTTCTTAATCATTACAGCACCTGTTTCAGCTCCGCATTCAGGACATACGATATCTGTTTTTATCGTGAGTTCCTTTTTGATATTCGGTGCTGATGCTTCTGCTTCCAGTAAGTCTTTATTAAAAGGAATGAAGAAATCATCGAGAACTTTTTTATATGTGGATTCGCCGTTTGCAATAGTATCGAGTTCTTCTTCCATTTCGGCAGTGAACTTTGTATTTATTACATCATAAAAATGCTCGGCGAGAATTTTATTTACTGCAATACCAAGTGTTGTTGCGTATAATCGCCTTTCCAGGAGGTCCACATATTTCCTGTCTATCACTGTAGATACAATCGATGCGAATGTACTCGGTCTTCCGATTCCAAGTGCATCTAATTGTTTAATCAAACTGCTTTCTGTATACCGCGGCGGAGGATTTGTAAAATGCTGGTCTTTCATAAGGCTCAGTGCTTTTACAAAATCATCTTTGTTCAAATCTATTGGAATTGCCGATAAATCTTCATCATCACCGTTACCGTTAATTGATTCTTCCTTTGACTCTGCATACACTTTCAGGAAACCGCTGAATTTTACTTCTCTTCCCGTAGCTTTAAAATAATATTCTATCTGCGTTCCGCCCGGACTAAGTGCTTTTATTGTTACTGTCTTCTGTTCAAATAACGCAGATGACATCTGGGATGCTAAAAATCTTTTCCAGATAAGAGTGTAAAGTGACAGAAGATTCTTATCGAGTTTCTTCAGGTCTTCCGGTTTTCTGAATACATCAGTCGGTCTTATTGCTTCGTGTGCATCCTGTACATTTTTTGCTTTACCGTTAACGGGTTTATTATTGGTTGATATATATTCTTTTCCGTAATTTTTTTCTATGAAATCTTTTGCGGAATTAACTGCTTCCTGTCCGACCCTTGTCGAATCTGTTCTCATATAAGTGATTAATCCGACACTGCCTTCGTCTTTGTTGATTTCAACGCCTTCATAGAGCTTCTGAGCAAGCATCATCGTTCTCTTGGGTGAAAACCCGAGGTTTGTGGATGCGGTCTGCTGGAGTACGCTGGTTGTAAAAGGAAGAGGAGGATTTTTCTTAACATCTTTTACCTGAATGTCTTCTACTTTAAACTTATTATTTTTTAAATCTTCCAGAATCTTGTGCGCTCTTTCGATATTTTCAATGCGCGGTTCTTCGCCATTGAATTTCAGAATATCCTCATTAATTTTAAACAGTTTTGCATTGAATGCTTTTGTATTTCCGGAAAGTTTGGAGAAAATCCCGTCTATAGACCAGTATTCTTTCGGCTTGAAATTTTTAATTTCCTCTTCACGCTCGCAAATCAGTTTCACGGCAACGGACTGAACCCTGCCTGCCGATAATCCGAAATAAAATGTTTTCCATAGGAACGGGCTTACTTTGTATCCGAGTATCCTGTCCATGACCCTGCGCGCCATTTGTGAAGAAACGAGGTTCTCATCCACATCGCGTGGATTTTCCATCGCAGAACTGACACCTGTCTTTGTGATTTCATTAAATAGAACACGTTTGATATTTTTATTGATAGGATATATCTCTTCCGCTATATCCGATGCAATAGCTTCCCCTTCTCTATCAGGGTCAGTCGCTATGAATATCTTTTCGGCTTTTTTAGCGTGGTCCTTTAATATTTTTATTAACTGTGCTTTCCCGTCTATAACTTCATAAGTCGGTTTATATCCGTTTTCAAGGTCAACGCTTATTTTATTCTTGGGTAAATTCTTGAGATGCCCGACGGTTGCCTCTACAACATAATCATTGCCAAGATATTTTTTTATTGTCTTTGCCTTTGAAGGTGACTCTACTATGACTAAATTTTTGCTCATTTATGTTTATGTAATCCTGTTTTTAATTTATTGTATCGTTATTTTGTAATATCATTCTACTTAAAACATCCGATTTATTTTCAGTGTTTAAAATAAAAGAGGAAATAAATTTTTTCAAATCTGTTATATTAATTTTCTGGTATCCCGATAAAATAACTCTTTCTATAACCAAATCAATATCCAAATCGTTCAGCAAGCCCAGTTCCCTCAGCAGGAGCAGATAGCCTTTTGCATCTACGGAGAAGATTTTATTTTCAGCAATATTGAAAAACCTGTGAGACCTTGTTTTTACGATTTCATTTTCAAAAATCAGTTCACCCTCATCCAGTTTTGAAAAAATCCAGGCGAATGCCGTATTGATTTCAGAATCGGAATATCCTTTATCAGTCAGGCTGTTAATGTTAATATCGTTTAACTGCTTTATTTCCTTTATCTCGCTTAAAATATAAACTATTATTTCAATTACTTTGTCCTGCATCATCTTTCAGTTTTTTTAAATATAAATTTTCTTTCTTCCTCATAAGAGCTTTCTGTGATTTATCCGAGTCCTTAAATCCGCATAAGTGCAATATGCCGTGTATCACCACTCTCAATAACTCGTTTTCAAAATGAGTTCTAAACCGTTTCGAATTTTTAAGTATGGTATCAATTGATATCAGAATATCGCTGTCAATACTGTTAACATCATTTCCGTAATAAAAAGTCAAAATATCCGTTTCATAATCATGCGCGAGATATTTTTTATTAAAAGTTCTTATCTCTTTATCATTGCAAAACCTGATATTTATTGTACCACACACAACTTTTTCATCCCTTAAAATTACAGGAATGATTTTCCTGACAAGTTTTTTAAAATTATTTTTTTCTAAGTGTGGAATTACACTATCAAAAAGAAAATTGACTACCAATTTAATTATAGGTTTGTGTTAATCTTTTGTTGATTCTACCACTGAAAGCGCAACGGCAGCTAAAAGTTTTTCAGAACTCAGCTCCATGAAATCTTTATTCAATAATTCCTTTTTAACATTAGAATACAGCGAGCAATCACCCTGCTTGGAAATAATCAGTCCCGAAATCTTATCATCGGATTCCGCTATAAAAATCACCTCTTCGAGCATATTGCTTAATATAAATCCATCGCAGGACTGCAATTGTAAATGAGCATTATCAGTATATACGGAAACCAACCCGGTATTTCCCTCTTCGAAGAACAGATTAAGCGATATAAAGTTTTTGTTCTTTATATTCCTGATTTTCAGAGAAAGGCAATCGTCCTGGTCCTCAAACGGATTTTCAAACAAAGATTCAATCTTTTTCGCAGACTCTCTGTTTAATAAATTATATTTTTCGTCAGTACTCAAATAACAATTTTAATAATATATCCGGAATAAAATAATTTTGCATTTATAACCTTTTAAAATATAACAATTTGCCTAATTAAAAAAGGCAAAATATCATAAGAATTTGACTATATCTAAAAATCGGCATATTAATCGACTTTATCGAACTCATATTCCATAAAATCGATGTTATCATTTACCTTTATTACAACAGATATCACTTTTCCGTTTTTTACATTAAAAGTAATAACTTTGGCTCCCCAGCCGGGATGATTATATACACCGAAAAAATTATTCTGTTTTAGCGGATAAAGTGATGCAACCAGGAACGGGTGTTTTGAAAAATGAATGTTCAGCTGTCCTTCTTCATTTTTAATTTCAATATTACCGTAAGCTGTATTGAAGTATTTACCCGAATAATCATTTAAGGAAAGTTCGGGCTTATTATTCTGATGTACAATATCCATTTCCCCGTCATAATATTTTTTATCTTCATTAAAGTTTTGCATAAAACCGTCATAAAAAATATTGCTGAAATTCCTGTAAGGAAGTTTTAGATAAGACTCGATTATCTGGTATTTAAGTGCTTCATAAAAATAATTAGCATCTGTATTTGTAAATACTGCAATTCCGAGTTTTTCTTCAGGTAAAAAACAGGTAGATGTAACGTAGCCGTTTACTCCCCCTGTATGAGATATCAATAGCCTACTGTTATAATCTTCGACCTGCCATCCAAGTCCGTAAGTTCTGATATGCTTAATTCCTTTGTACAAATTGTTCTGGTTCAATCCAATAGAAGTATTGGGAGTAATTGTTTTTGCAAGTACTTTATATGGTATTATTTGTTTCCCTTCGAATCTGCCGCTATCAGTCTGCATTAAAAGCCAGTTTGCAATATCTTTGGCGCAGGTACAGATACTTGCAGCCGGGCCAAGGTTATCAACTTCATCATACGGAACAGTTTTTAGAACATCATAATAATATGAATGACCTTTGGTTTTATTAAAATCATTTTCCATTACTTTTCCCGAAGTAAAAGTTCTTTGCATATTCAAATTATCGAGAATATTTTCTTTAACATATTCTTCCCAGGATTTCCCTGTAACTAAAGGAATAATTTCCCCTGCCGTAAGAAATGCAGCATTGCAATATCCGTAGCGTGCCCTGAAGTCAAAAACAGGTTTTAAATTTCGGAAGTTATAAATTATTTCTTTTCTGGATAAATTGGAAGACCAGTTTACAAAATCCCCCTGGAAAGTCTGCAATCCCAATCTATGGCATAGTAAATCTCTTATTGTAACATACTGAGTGATTACCGAATCATATAATTTGAAATCAGGCATCCATTTTATAACTCTGTCGTCAATGGATATTTTATTCTGGTATTCGAGCAGGCATAAGGAAGTAGCTGTAAATGCTTTAGAATTCGATGCAATCATAAAAAGTGTATTCTCATCAACTTTGTCATTAGTATTTACTTCTTTGACTCCGTAACCTTTTGCTACAACCACTTTTCCGTCTTTCACGATTACAACTGCAACACCCGGAATATTCCACTGTTTTAAAGCATTATTTACATAACTATCTAAGCTGTCGGTGATAAATGCATTTTGAGAAAAGGAATCTGCAAATATAAAAAGAAAGAATGATAGAATTAATAATACTTTTTTCATTTTAGATGTTATAATAATAATTATTAAAAATATGAATTAAAATCGTTAAATAAAATAAAAAAGGCGGCCAACAAAACCGCCTTTTTAGAAAGAACAACAACAAACAAAAAACTATATTATTTAATAACCGATAATTTTTTTGTGAATATAAGATTATTACCGTTTGAATTAGAAATCATTCTGTAGAAGTATATTCCGCTTGATAAATCACCTGCGTTCAACTGAATTGTATAAAATCCTGCAGATTGCTCTGAGTTCACCAGTGTTTTAACTTCTTTTCCGGACATATCATAAATGACTATACTTACTTTACTGTTAGCCGGAATTTCATAATCTATTTTAGTAACCGGATTAAAAGGATTCGGATAAT
>PMIW01000077.1 GCA_003158365.1 Ignavibacteriota bacterium
CAAAATTATCCGAATCCGTTTAACCCGGTAACTAAAATTTCATATCAGCTGCCGCTTAGCGGGTATGTAAAAATTTCCGTTTATAATATGATGGGAAAAGAAGTCGCGGTACTTGTAAATGGTTTCCAGAAAGCAGGATATTTTGATATTAACTTTAACGCCTCGAATTTATCAAGCGGAGTGTATTTCTACAGGATTTTCACTGATAAGTTTGTAAATACTAAAAAGATGATATTGATTAAATAATCATTATGAAAAAAAACCGGCAGTTTTAAAAAACTGCCGGTTTTTTTATGATGTATTATCAAATAGTACTGATTCATTGATAATCATTACTTGCAGTTTCATCGCAATAAATTCTCTGAAAAGAATATTTCTGTTTTTATCAATTACCTGTTTCGTCAGTTTATCTTCTTCAAAATTAATTTGCCTTACTATCGGATTCTTGTGCCCTGTTCTGTTTATCTGAACAGGCTGGTAAAATGAATTTAATGAAATAAGTACAAATAAAAGGAATATTAATTTTTTTATTCTCATAATTTAAGCTACCAATAATAACAGAAATATCAATAGAAAGCAAGATTAAATTCCTGAATTAACGACTTATATAAATTGATTATAATCTCTTTTATCATTAAATTATCGTCTAACATAAAAATTTCTTGAAAATTTGATAATAGGTTTAATTGCAGGTTTTATCATAGGTTTTGTGCTCTCAATGCCCCCTTTAGGTCCTACTACTTTTTCTATTATTGCAAAAGGTTTTAAAAATGAAGAAAAAGAAGGAATTGCTATCGGTGTCGGGGCTGCTTTCATGGATTTTATCTATATCATGGCAGCTTATGGCGGTGTTTCTATTATCAAATCACTTCTCCCTCATTCTGTCGATGTTTTCTTCGATACTAATGAAAATACCATTAAAATAATATTAACTTTGATAGGCTGTTTTGTTGTTGTTTTTTACGGGTTTAAAATAATGAAAATGAAAACCTTTAATGGAAATAACAGCAATATTCCGCTGACTGAAGACAAAATCGAAAAGGTTGTAATGGAGAAAGCTGAGCCGAAACTTATAAAAACGGAGAAGGAACTGGACAGGATTTTGCACACACAAAAACTTGAAAAAGGGTTGAAAGGGCTGACCGGTGAATTTCTTACTGGCATTTTACTATGTCTTTCTTCGGTAACTCTTCCTGCTTCCTGGTTTGCAATTGTAAGTTATTTGAAGAGTTACGGAGTTATAGATTCAAAATTTCTTTCCGGATTAGCACTTGCAATCGGTGTACTTACAGGTACTGCGGTCTGGTTTTATGTAATTGTGAAATTCGTATCTAAGAATTCACACAGAATTAACTCGAGAATGCTCAATAAAATTAACATTAGTGTAGGTGTAATTTTAATTTTGCTCGGTGTGTTTCTATTGTTAAAAGCTGTGGATTTTGCTTTTTTATAAATCACTCTTTTTTTTAATAAGTGGCAAGTAATAATTCTCAAATACAGCAAAATAATATCTGTCAGTTCTGCCAGTCAAAAATAAAATCAAAAGAAGATTTTATTACATGCCCTTCCTGCCTGTCGGTTTATCATATCGAATGCTGGTACGAAAATAAAGGCTGCGCTGTTTACGGCTGTAATTATAAAATTCAAAATTCGGATCAGGATTCAAAAATATTCAATATCGATAATATAATAGTAAACGCAGAATACCTGATTAATAAGAGGCAATATTCCGAAGCTCTGAATGAATGCAACAGGATTCTTTTTGCCGACCCGGGTAATCTCGAAGCAAAAAAATTATACAACAAGGCAATTTCACTGATTAATGTTAAACTGAAAATTCTGAATGATGCGGATAATTGCTTTGAAAAAAAAGATTATAAGTCGGCTGAAATTTATTATAAAAACGCGTTAAGCTATATTGATGAATCCGACCAGGGTACAGTAAAAGCAAGGCTGGAAGTGATTAAAGATGCCATACCTGCCTTACAGCGGAAAAATTTTTATAAAAACGCCATAACACTTGGTTTAACTGTTATCATATTTATAACGGTAGCTTTTCTCGCATACTACTATATATACCTTGAAGAGGACAGGGATTATTATGCAATCGAAAGGGAAGACAATACTGATGATATTCATTCGATGGAAAACCAGATATTCCGTTATGAACATTTTTTAAGGAAATATGAAAGCGGAAAATTCAGTATGAATGCATCCGAAAAAATCAATTTACTTTCGGCAAGTTTGATTCAGAAAATTTATAAGGAAGATTGGAAAACATCTCTGAAATATCTGAATAAAATAGATGATGACACCTATCCTAAATTGCACAATGATTTGTTTAATATGCTTTACTCTGAAGCCGAAAAAGAATATTCGAAATATAAATCAAATGCAAAGCACTTAAACACACTTCGAAAATTTTTAGAAGCAAAAAACGAAACCGAAAAAGCTCTTAGCGTGATTAACTATTTCCCGGGAACAAACATAGACAGGGAGAAGAATATAATAAATTTCAATTTGAATCTGCTGAACAAGAAAATATCGTTCCTTATAAGATACAAGGAAATTGAAAAAGAGCTTAATGAAAAAACCGAAGAACTTAAAAAAAATCATGAAATTGAGAACGGTGAAATTGTCAAGATTAATGCCATAATTACGGAAGAAAAATCCCCGACATTATTTATTGCAAGGAATATTTTTGATAATAAATTAATTGCTTTGAAAACAAATGATATAACAAACTATAAAAGGGGAGATGTGGTAATTCTCGAATGCAGGAAAAGCGGCAAATTAAATATAAATGGCGATAATTTGGGAGAAATTAACGTTCCGATGTATAAAATCGGGAATACGATGAAAGAAGATGTGAATTCATCCTCTTTCGATAAAGAATCGCTGGTACAAAGATTGGATTATCTGAAATCACAGAAAAATAAAATCGATAGTTTATTAAGCATAAGTCTGTAAATAAATTCATACTTTTTATAAATGGATTGGGCGAAAAAAAACAGAACTGATTAACGGGTTTTACCAAGTTTTATTGTATATATTCACATATTTTGGAGAGGGAACAATATTAAAATTTAGTCAAAATGTGCTTAAAAATATATTGATTTAAAAAATTGATTTCTATATATTAACTATTCGCCATAAGATTTTTGGGTAGGTAGCGAAGTGGTTAAACGCATCAGACTGTAAATCTGACGACTGATGTCTTCGGAGGTTCGAATCCTTCCCTACCCACGCAAAGATTTTTTGCGGGAGTAACTCAGTTGG
>PMIW01000184.1 GCA_003158365.1 Ignavibacteriota bacterium
ATTATATGATTGAAATCGGAATAACTCCTAACCGCGGTGATTTATTCTCCCACATCGGCATTGCAAGAGAAATTGCATCAATTTATAATAAAAAAATTGTTCTTCCCGAAATAAAAATCAATGAATCGAAAGAAAGAAGCGATGAATATGCAAAGATATCAATCGAGAGTAAGAATTTTTGCAAAAGATTTACGGGCAGAGTTGTAAAAAATGTTCATATAAAAGAATCACCTGACTGGCTGAAAAAATCCTTATTGGCAATCGGACTCAGGCCAATTAATAATATTGTTGATATCACGAACTATATTATGATGGAAACGGGACAGCCATTGCACGCTTTTGATTATGAAAAAATAAGGGGCAAAGAAATTATTGTAAAGACAGCTAAAGAAGGAGATAAGTTTATTACACTTGATTCTAAAGAAAGAATACTGAACAACGAATCCCTTATGGTCTGCGATGGCGAAGGATATTCGGCGATTGCCGGAATTATGGGAGGTGAAAGTTCGGAAATAACGGAAAGCACCAAAAACGTTTTTATCGAGAGTGCATATTTCGATTCGGTTTGCATAAGGCTCAATTCCAAGAAACTCGGGCTTCAGACCGACGCATCTCAGAGATTCGAGCGCGGTGTTGATATAGATAATGTTCCTTATGCATCAGACAGGGCAGCAATGCTTATGGAAGAAGTTGCAGGGGGAGAGGTGCTTAAAGATATTATCGATGTTTATCCCAAAAAATTTGAAAAGTTAAAGATCGGCATCAGAGCTAAAAGAACAAGCAGGATAATAGGACTTGATTTTTCTGAAGAGCAAATTACTGAATTGCTGGAAAAAATAGAGATTAAAAAAACAGGAATAGAAAGCGATAAAATAATATTTGAAATTCCCGAATTCAGAAGAAATGATTTAACAAGGGAAATTGATTTAATAGAGGAAGTTGCAAGATTATACAGGTATGATAATATAGATAACCAGTATAACTTTACTCTGGATGTGTCGTCCCATATAGATTATAATGATAAGCTGATAAAGTTAAAAAAAGATGCTAAAGAACACTTCATTGGAAGGGGATTTAACGAAATAATAAGCTATTCACAGCAGGATGAAAGAAAAGTGAAATATTTTTCAGATTCTTATGTTAAAATTGAAAATCCGAATTCAATTGAAATGAATGTAATGAGAGTAAATCTTTTATATGGTATGCTCTCAACCATAAAAAATAATATTAATAATTCGGGAAAGGGAACTCCGCTGAAATTATTCGAAATCGGAAAAGTTTTCGGTGAAAACGATGGAAAATTTACAGAAGAAAACCATTTATGTATCGCATTATGCGGAAAAACCGATTTTCACAGCTTCGATGCCAGAGAAAAGAGTTTCGATTACTTCGATTTGAAGGGTGAGCTGGAAATGTTTCTGTCAAAAATGAATCTTGAAAGTTTGGGATTATTTTATTATAATAGTAGTGAAAACGGGGGAAGCAAAACCGACATAATCTTAAATAGTAAGGTTATAGGTAATATATATATTTTATCTGACGAATTACTTAAATTGTTTGATATCGATGATAATGTTTATCTGGCAGAAATTAAGATTGACGAAGTTTTAAATTTAACAGGCGGAAGCATAAAGTTCAGTGAAATATCAAAGTTCCCGTCGGTTAAAAGAGATTTAGCTTTAACGGTAAAAAAAGAAATTAAATTCGAGGAGATTAAAGAAACCATCAAAAGCAGCGGTGGTGCGTATCTTCAGAGTTTATCGTTATTTGATATCTATTCGGATGAAAAGCTCGGAGCGGACAAAAAAAGCATGGCGTTTTCGCTTGAGTTTTATTCGAAAGAAAAAACTTTGACGGACGAGGAAATAAACAGGCAAGTTCAAAAAATAATCAAGACACTGGAAAAAAAGCTTGGAATAACTTTAAGGAATTAAAAATATGTCAGACGGAAAATCAGATAATATTAATAAAGAGGAAATTTATAAGCTTCATGGTTATTATAACACCTCTTTGGAAAAGCTTTTTTCGAAACTAAACCTGCTTATATCCAAATTTAAGGATATTAAGGAAGAAAATAACGGTTTAAAGGATACAGTTAAAGAGTTAAACAATAATATAACAGATTTAAAATTACAATTAACAAAAGCTAATTCGGATTCAGTTTTCAAGGACAAGGAAATTTCAAGCTTGAAAAATTTGTTATTGAATTCTGAAGTCGGCAAAACATCGATTCAGAACAAGGATCAGGTAAAATCAAGAATTAAAGAGTTGATTTCAAGAATAGATTCACATTTGGAGCAATACGATGAAAATGTCAGGGAAGATGAAGAAATATAAATCGGCTGGCTAAATTAAATTACTTAAAAATGAAGAACACCGGTATAAAAGTAAAAATATTTAACAGTGAATATAATCTGCTGGGAGATAATCCCGCAGAAGTAGAGAAATTTGCAAAGTATGTTGATGGCATTATGCAGAGAATTAACTACCAGTCGCCGAATACTTCGGTTGAATCGGTAGCCGTGGTTTCAGCGTTAAATATTGCAGAATCTTTTTTCAAGGAGAAAGATTCCCGGGTTTCTACAGAAAAAGACTATTTTGAGTTTTTACAGGAAAATAACAAAAAGATTGACGAACTTAATGACTCAATAGACAAGATTTTGTAATTTATTTTTTGTTCTTTACATAATATACGGTTTTTAAAACCGCACAGCCAGCAACAGTCAAACATTATATAGAACCATCAAAGTAAAACAAACCGGGAGGTTATGCTCAAATTTGCGAGGATTTCAGGCCCCATCCCGATTCGTCGGGATTTGTATTCAAAACTAGGTTTTGAATTGTAAGGCAAACAGGGGAAGAAAAATGCGCATTGGCGCCGCCCACTGTATGGTGTATAAGGTTCTCTTATATAACCTTTGATTGAGTGTTGATTCGTGCGGTTTTTTTTTAGTAAAATTGTCATTCTTGTGTTGCATTATTAAATACACTTGAATTCAAATTGAAGAATTGTCATTCCAGCATGTTTTAAACTGGAATCCATTTAAAATAAACATATTTATAAACATAAACGGAATACTATATATAATAATATAATATACGGAGGAACTAATGTTACCGGAAATTGATCTATATATTTTTGTGCCAATGATAGTTGTACTGTGCCTTATGACATTTTTTCTGGGCTGGTTTGTACACAATAAAATAAATAAAGCTAAATTAGACAGTGCTGAAAACGTTGCCAAAAAAATAGTTTCTGACGCAGAAACAAAATCTAAAGAAGTCATTAACGAAGCTGAACGCAGATCAAGAATCTTTAAACAGGATGCCGAAAAAAGTGCTCAAAACCTGAAAAAAGAAAAACTGCTTGAAGTTAAGGATGAATTCTATAAAAGAAAACAGAAATTCGATGAAGAGACAAAATTACGTGAAAAAGAAATAGTAGATGTAGAAAAGAAAATTAAAGCAGATAAAGAAGTAGTTGATAAGATAAAAAGTGATTTAGTAACCAAGGAAAAACAGGCTCAGATTCTGATAACTGAATATTCTGAAAAACACAAAGAGGTATCGGAAAAGAAAGCAGAAGTTGACAGGATGACCGAAGAAAGCAAGGAAATAATGACTGAGCAGAAATTGAAATTGCAGAGAATATCAACTCTCACCGAAGAAGATGCGAAAAAGATGCTATTCGACAGCCTGATAAATCAGGTAAAAGTTGAGTCAGCTCAGAAACTGCAGGATGTCAGGGATGAAACCAAGCTTGAAGCAAATAAAATTTCCAAGAATATCGTAATTCAGGCAATCCAGCGCTCGGCAGTCGACCATTCGGTTGAAACAACCGTCAGTGTGCTCCAGATTACATCAGATGAACTGAAAGGCAGGATAATCGGGAAAGAAGGCAGAAATATTCGTGCTTTCGAAGCGGTTACTGGTGTTGATATAATAGTGGATGATACTCCGGAAGCAATTATCATTTCGGGCTTTGACCCGTTCAGACGTGAAGTTGCAAGAGTTGCTATGGAACGCCTTATTGCAGACGGCAGAATTCACCCTGCAAGAATAGAAGAAGTAGTTGCAAAAGTCGAAAAGGAACTAAATGAAGAAATAATAAAGGTAGGCGAGCAGACTTTGATTGATATGAACCTTCAGGGTGTTAACAGGGATATTGTCACTTTGATTGGAAGAATGAAATACCGCTCGAGCTATGGTCAGAATGTTCTTAGTCACTCGATTGAGGTCGGATATCTTGCCGGTATTATGGCAGCTGAACTTGGACTCGATGCAATGATGGCAAAACGCGCAGGACTCCTTCACGATATAGGTAAAACTGTCGATAGAAACATAGAAGGACCTCACGCAGTACTCGGATATGAAATTGCAAAGAGATGTAAAGAACATCCTGTTGTTTGCAATGCAATCGGCTCGCATCACGAAGAAATGCCTATGGAGCATCCTATCGCCGTTCTTGTACAGGCTGCTGACGCTGTAAGCGGCTCCAGACCGGGTGCAAGACGTGAATCGGTTGAAGCATATTCGAAACGTCTCGAAAAACTTGAAGCTATCGGAACATCATTTAAAGGTGTTGCGAAAACTTATGCAATTCAGGCAGGAAGA
>PMIW01000127.1 GCA_003158365.1 Ignavibacteriota bacterium
GAACAAAATTATAAATGCAATCACCCAGATATCGGTCAGTTTACCGAGCAGCCATCCTAAAATTTGCAGATTTAAAAATTGCGCAAGAAGTGAAAATCCGATAATCAGAAGCAGTGCGATAAAAATCTGGAATGCAATAGTCCCGCGCATCAGTTTATAAAGCTTGAAAAATACATACGAGACAATCAGTATGTCTATGACATCTACAAATTTAACCGATATGAATCCAATCTTAAATAATTCCATTTTTTAAGTTAAGTAAAATATGAAAATTTAAAAATGGAAAAAACAGAAAGTATNNAAGAACGTGGAAGTTAGGAGTTAGGAGTTAAGAGTTAGAAGAACTTGAAAGCTTTTCATTCAAAATTCATAATTCAGAATTTTTTACAAACTAATAGTCTTTATAAATGCTAATATTAATAATTTAGAAACGTTTTAATTGATTCGATATGAAAGTCCATTCAGGAGTTTCTAAAATTTCTCCGATATTAGAAGAATACCATGGCGAGAGGTCAGTGTTCATCGGGTTTTTCAGAATCTGGATATCCTGAGCAGGTATATAACTCTGGGCAAGCAGGAAAATCTTTTCGCCGGTTTTTTCATTTTCAGCCATATCTACTATAATAACTGCGTGACCGGGAGAGCCGCCTTTAATAAATACATCCCCTATTTTTATTTCGGATATATCGATGGAATTAAGTTCTTTTGATAGCGATAGAGTTCCCGCATAAGTAAAAACAATATCAAGGTATTCGCGGAAGTCTTCATAGGAATTTGATTCACCTGCTTTCTTTATCCAGCTTACATTATTGCCTTTTACAGTGATGCGGTATCCTTCTCTCCATTTTGAATACTTTGCTTTGAATCCGTTTGTGAAGTTAAAATGAATGTCGTCGAAACGGTTTTGTGAATAGAGGTATTCGGCACGAAGTCTAATCACGGCATCGGCGCATTGCTGGAGATCTTTATTCCCTACATCTATGTCCACAACTGCAACATAGACATCCTTGTTTGCTTTTATAGTACCGTCGAAGTTTTTAACAAGCGTTCCTTCGGGTTTCAGTTTCAGATTCTGCAGATAATCTCCGAAAGAATTTTTTTCGGAAATAATTCTTTTATATCCATCAGGTAAATTAAATCGCGACTTTATTATATTCTTGGATGAATCAAAATTTATAGGAACAGAATTTTTTACTGTAGCCTTTCCGCAAGAAAAAGAGGAGAAAATAAATACAAGAATTATAAACGAGTATATTGTTTTTAGCATAAAATTATTTAATCATTAGCATTTTTTTAGTTTCAGTAAATTCTCCTGATGTTAATTTATAGAAGTACACACCGGAAGGCAGATTACTTCCGTCGAATGACCTTTCATATTCGCCTGCATTTAGTTTTTCATTAACCAGAGTTGAAATTTCTTTTCCAAGCATATCAAATACTTTTAAAATGACATTACTATTTTTAGGAATGCTGAATTTAATGTTGGTAGCCGGATTAAAAGGATTCGGGTAGTTTTGAGAAAGTTTAAATTCTATCGGTAAAATCCCCGATATTTGACTTACGTTAGATAATATAGTATCCCCGTAGACAACACCGTTTATTTTACATCCTTTCATAAAAATCATATAAGTAATAACAGGTTCTCCGCCTGTATAACTGACTTTTCCAAATCCCTTTGCATATACTAAATCTTCGAAGGTCAGACCATCGTGATGATAAGATTTAGTTTTTACTGTTTGACCGAAGTATGTTCCGTTTATTGTATCGGTACAAGTTCTTAAATTCATTGCATTGTAAATACATCCGTCACAATGATTACTTTTCTTAGATGCAAGGCTGTCTATAATTTTGTCGTTAGCATACGGCAGGCATCCGTTTCCCGGCGAATAGACCAGAAGATTTCCATTAGTGGAATCATACCTGAACCAACCGACTAAAAATTCCGCAATATGATTAGCTGAACGCATAACTTTGAAATATTTATGATTATTTGCATTTGTATCTTTTGTAACACTTAATTTGAAAACAGATGTCGAAGGCGGTGAATATTCCTCGTCAATATAAACAAAAAAATTACCTACGGAAAGAGGATAATAGTCAGCAAATTGAACTACCTGAGATTTAAGTTCGACTGTTGTGAAAATGATGAATAAAAATATAATTATTTTTTTCATATAAATAAAATTATTTTATTAAAAGCATTTTTTTAATTTCTGTAAAATCTCCTGTTGTTAATTTATAGAAATACACACCAGAAGGCAGATTACTTCCGTCGAATGCTGCTTCATATTCTCCGGCATTTAGTTTTTCATTTGCGAGAGTTGCAACTTCACGCCCGAGTAAATCATAAACTCTTAAATTTACAAAGCTGCTTTTTTGAATTTGATATCTGATATTTGTAGCCGGATTAAACGGGTTTGGGTAGTTTTGGAACAATTTATAACTGCACGGAATTTCTTCCTGTATTTTGCTTATTGCAGTTACTCCTCCGTTCGTAGTTTTATAAATTTTTGTTCCGCCAACAGCATATCCCGTAAGTGAATTGACAAAATAGACAGAGCTTATATATTCACTTATTGCTGTTTTTCTTTGCTTTTGAAAAGTCTGACCCCCGTCAGTTGTCCTTGCAATTGTCGTTGAATCAACATTAGACCAATAACCACAAATCCAACCGGTTGATGCATTTATAAAATACAGAGAACCGTATGTAATTGAATTTGGTGTGAAAGTAACTGACCAATTCAAACCACCGTTTGTTGTTTTAAAAAATTTTGCATTACCGGATGATGTATTATATTCGGATATTCCGAATCCGGTATTTTGATTAATAAACTGGATCTTATCTATTAAACTTGCACTAACAGAATCTTTATATTGCAAAATCCAATTTGTACCGGAATTTGTTGTTTTATATATAAAATCCCAATAATACGGATAAACATCATTAGCACAATAAGCAGAAGCCCATCCTGTATTATAATTAATAAAGCTCAGTGATGTAAGGCCTCCAAATGTTAAATTACTAACATTTACAAAATTAATACCACCATTAAGTGATTTACGCATTTCACCATAAGACGGGCCCGAATCATATTGATTGAAAGTAGAAAGGAAAAGAGTATCACGATTAAATAATGAAATTGAAGAGTAATATGTATTATAGTCGCTCGGAACGGATTCTAAAAGAAGCCAATCCTGCCCCTGATTTGTTGTTTTTAAAAAAAGTTTACGGTAATGATAATAAGAATTAACGTCATAAATAGTTCCGGCGGCATATCCTGTAAAGGAATCCGCAAATCGAACAAAATTTAAAACTAATTTTTGATTATTGTATGCAGTTGTAATTGCCCAGTTCAACCCTCCGTTTGTTGTTTTAATAACAACTGCAGAGTCCCCGACACACCATCCTGTATTTTCATTTACAAAATAAACATCAGAAAAATTTCTAGTAGAACCAGTATTTAATTGATACCATCCGGACTGCGATAATGAGTAATTAGTAATGAAAAACGAGAAATAAAAAAAGAAAAACAAAAATATCTTTCTCACAAATTCCTCCGCAAATAATTTATGAAAAGCTTAAAATAAATCCGAAAAACATATTATTTATGTATTTTATCCAAAAATCATACAATAATCAATACATAATTTGAAATAGTTTTTTAATGTTATCCCAAAATATCGGAACACAAAAAACGCGAATATTTGATTTTAAATGTTAAATGTTTAAAGAATATATTTGAAATTAACATAATGTTAATAATTAAAGATTCTCTTCTATTACATTTCAATTACACTCTAACTTTCGTATATTTTAAGTTATTATGGAAAATAACGGTGATACTGTAAATACTGAGCAAAATCCCGCTCACAGGACAAGTGAATACTGGGCAAAACTATCGGAATACGAGGGTCCACTGGATATTCTTCTGCATTTTGTAAAGGAAGAAGAGCTGGATATTTACAATATTCCGATTGCAAAAATAACAAAAGATTTTCTTGATTATATTAACTACATAACTTCACTCGATATAGAAGTAGCAGGTGAATTTCTGCTGATGGCTTCGGAGCTTATGAAAATAAAAGCCAGAATGCTGATTCCCCAGATAAATGATTACGGAGAAGAGGATGAAGAAGATCCGCGCCTGACATTAATTAGGAAATTGCTCGAATACAAGAGATTTAAGGAAGCAAGTGCGGAGCTTTCCAAATACGAAGATGAAGCAAGAAAAATTTTTACACGCGGTTATTTTGACAACGATGAAAAAGAATTTGAAGTTGAATTTGAAATTGACCCGAGCCTGAAAAACATGACGATTTTTAATCTTATAAAAGGATATAGGAATGCGATTTTGAGTGTAAGAAAAGAGGTCGTTCACCCGATTGAACTTCTTAATGTTACACCCGAATTACAGAGGGAATTTCTGCTGGAGTTCTTTAAAAATCGCTCGGAGATAGATTTCAGTGAGCTTATTGAAAAAATGGATGAAAGGATGCTGGTAATATGTACTTTTCTTTCGATGCTTCAGCTTGCGCTGGAAGGATATTTAAGCATATTCGTCGACAGGACAGACTTAACAAATTTTAAATTATCAAAAGCGGAATACGAAGTTGTTTAACGCAGGTTTGAAAAATATTGTAGCATCAATAATATTTGCTTCGCAGGAAGAGATTTCCACAAAGCAGATTAAAGAAATTCTCGACAGTTTTAAAATCGAAAGCAAGGTAGCCGAGATAGAAGAAGTTATAGCAGCATTAAATCTCGAATATCTGAATGCGGACAGTGCTTTTGAAATAATAAAGATAGCAGGCGGATACCAGTATGCAACGAGGAAAAAATTTGCTCATTTCGTAGGAAAGCTTTATACTGAAACGCAGAGAAAAAAGTTATCCCCGTCTGCAATAGAGACACTTTCCATAATAGCTTACAAGCAGCCGATAACCCGCTCTGATATTGAGTTTATCAGGGGTGTAAATGTCGATTATATTGTGAACTCGCTTTTAGAGAGGGATTTGATTACAATAAAAGGCAGGGCAGGCGGTCCGGGAAGACCTATACTTTACGGGACCACAAATAATTTCCTTAAAGTCCTCGGATTAAATTCGCTCGAAGATTTACCGCGACTGAGAGAGATAAATGAAATACTTAAAAATGAAAAAATTGACGGCATAACCGAAGCTGATATAGATTTGTTTAATTCAGTCAACACAGAATCGAATCTGTTCAGTACGGGCACTGCCAATCCGGCAGGAGCAACATTGTATGAGACAGAAAATGTGAAAAGCGCAGAAACTGAAGATGGTATATCCGAAAATAGTGATACGGAAAAAGAAGAATCGGAAAATACCGAAAATGAAGTAATTGAAAATAATGAAATTGAAAATGAAAATCCGGATGATGACGGCGGGAAAAAATCTAATGAAGAGGTAAAAGAAGATGGAAAGTAATCTTGTCAGGATAAATAAATTTATTGCGATGCACAGCGACATTGCCAGGCGGACAGTCGATGAATTTATTTTGCAGGGAAGAGTTACAATAAACGGGGTATCAATTACACAGCCCGGATTCAAAGTTGACCCGTCAAAAGACAAGGTCAGTGTTGACGGCGAGCCTATAAAAATAAGCACAAAGAAAATCTATGTAATCCTGAACAAGCCCGTGAATATTATTTCAAGCGTCAGTGATGAAAAAAGAAGGAAAACAGTAGTAGATATTATTAATTTAAAGGAAAGAATTTTCCCCGTAGGAAGGCTGGATTTTGATACAACGGGTTTGATTCTGCTTACTAATGACGGGGATTTCGCAAATAAAATAATGCATCCGAAATACAAGGTTGATAAGACATATATCGTGCAGATTTCAAGACCGCTTGAAGAAAGGCATAAAATCAAGCTGATGAAAGGGATTAAAATAGAAGGTATAAGAACAGGTCCGTGTGAGATTGCTTTTCCCAAGCGAAATGATTTTTCAACAGTGAGCATCACAATACACGAAGGCAGGAACAGGCAGGTGAGGAATATGTTTGAACATTACGGATACTTTGTAAGAAGCCTGCACAGAAGCTCTTATGGTCCTTTAACACTGGCAGGACTTAAATCAGGTGAGTGGAGATATTTGACTGCAAAAGAAATCTCATCACTTATCACTGAGTAGCATGATTTCACTGATTACACTGAGAAAGGAAAATAAATAAATAACTTGGCAACACAAAACACTTTATAACTTAATTACTAAGATTTGACAGAACAAAACGATTTAATAAAAAGGCGGCTTGAAGAGCTGGAGGAAATAAAAAAACTCGGAATCAATCCGTATCCGCACAGGTTTGATGTTTCAGCCACATCTAAAGATATTATAAGCAGTTTTAAAGACCCCGAAAATGATGAAGAAAAGGAAAAGCGGAAAGAGATTTTAATTTCAGTTGCAGGTAGAATTGTAGCAATCCGAAAAATGGGGAAGGCCACTTTCTGCCACATAAAAGATGACAGCGGGAAAATCCAGCTATACATACGTAAAGATGACGTAGGTGAAGTTCCATATACTACTCTGAAGCTGCTGGATATAGGCGATATAATAGGTGCAAAAGGATTTGTATTCAGGACTAAGACAGGAGAAGTATCCGTTCATACCACCGAATTCACGCTTTTAACAAAATCAACATGTCCGCTTCCGGTTGTTAAGGAAGAAATTACAGAATCGGGAGAAAAAATAATTCACGATGCATTCGCCGATGTTGAATTAAGATACAGGCAAAGATATATAGATTTAATAGTAAATGATAATGTGAAAGAGACATTTATCAACAGAAGCAGGATAATTAAATCAATAAAAAACACATTGGAAAATTACAGCTTCTTCGAAGTTGAAACTCCCACATTGCAGACTATTTACGGCGGTGCTAATGCAAGACCTTTTGCAACACATCACAACGCACTGGATATAAATTTATATTTGAGAATATCGAACGAACTTTTCCTTAAACGCCTCATAGTAGGTGGATTTAACAGGGTTTATGAATTTGTGAAAGATTTCAGGAACGAAGGTATCGACAGGACTCACAATCCCGAGTTTACTCAGGTCGAGTGGTACCAGGCATACGGAGATTACAATGACAGCATGAATCTGTTCGAAGAAGTAGTCGAGCAGGCCTGCATCGAAGTTAACGGTAAAACAAAAATAATGTATCAGGGAATTGAAATAGATTTTAAGCGTCCCTGGAAAAGATTAAAAATGACTGATGCGATTAAAGAAAAAACAGGCATCGATGTATTAAGTACAAGCAAAGATGACTTGATAAAATACATGAAAAATAATAATATAGAATTCGATCCGAAGATGGCGCACAGCAAGGGACTCGTGATAGCTATATTATTTGAAGAAACCTGTGAAGAAGAATTGATTCAACCGACTTTTGTAATTGACCATCCGATAGATACTACGCCACTTTGCAAGCCCTTGAGAGAATATACGAGGACGGGGCTGGAGGAAATGAGAAATAATCCGGAAGAAGTTATATTCGTAGAAAGGTTCGAACCTTACATAAATAAATGGGAAATGGGAAATTCATATACCGAGCTGAATGACCCGATATTACAGCGAAAACTTTTTGAAGACCAGGTTGAAAGAGGAAGAGGCGGTGAAGAGGAAACACACCCGCTTGACGAGGATTTCCTGAAAGCAATTGAAGTCGGAATGCCTCCTACGACAGGTGTAGGGCTTGGTGTTGACAGGCTTGTAATGTTATTAACAAACTCGGCAAATATCAGGGATGTGATTTTATTCCCTTTAATGAAACCAATTTCATAAAAAATTAAATCTTACTTAAATATGAAAATATTACTGAAGAATATTTTTATTTTTATTGTAATAGGTTTTACTTTATATTATTTTGAAAGCTGCAACGTGGATAAAACTGTTACTCCGCTGACAACAACCAATCTGGGGATACTTGTAACAAATGAAAATGGCCAGGTTATCGGAGGTGATTACAGCGACTGGTGCATCCATCCTGCTGTTGATACGTTTACTTACGTCATATCATTTTCTGTTACATATTCAAATCAGAACAGAATTGCAAGATTAAGATGGGTAACAAGCAAAGAATACAATAACTACGGTTTTGATATAGAAAGAAAAAGAAATAATGAATATAGTTTTATCAGATTAAATTTCGTTCAGGGGCAGGGAATTTTTAATGATACAACAAATTATTTATATATTGATACAGTCAATTCCAACGCACAGTTGTATACATACAGGTTAAAAATTATGGATATTTACGGTAATTTCAAATATTATTATGCCGGCCCTATATCTGTTACTCCTCCGCTTAATTCTTCATATGGGCCGGTTTATCCGAATCCTGCAAACGGAGTTTTTAATGTTCCTTTTTCAATACCCCGGAAAGATACGGTAACAATATTTTTTATTGATAAACACGATACGGTATATATTGCGTTTAGAAATATATTAATTGCAGGTAACTATAAATACACATATCATTACGACACTTCCAAATATCATAATGTGCAGGACAGATTATATATTTACTGCGGTTCGCTAATGCTAAATAATATCTGTAAAAATTACGGCGATATTCAATTTAATTAATTCAAAACGAAATATTTTTGAAAAACATTATTATTTTTGTTTTAACATTATTTTTGTTATATCTCGTTTCGAGCTGCAATAAAGATGATACGGTAAGCAATGGTGTTATTGAGAATCATGATATATTAAGAACGGATGATGCGGGACATATATTAGGCGGTGATTACAGTGACTGGTGCATGCACCCGGCAGTTGATACTTTCACGACTGTTTCTTCTTTTTCCCTTTTTATAATTTCCAATAATATAGCCAGATTAGACTGGGTAACTACCAAACAATATCACTGCTATGGTTTTGACATGGAACGAAGTTTAAAAACCGATACGATGTTTTCTAAAATCGGATTTATTACAGGAGCAGGTACAACAAACAATGCAATTTCTTATGTTTATTATGATACGGTTACTTCGAATGCTTCAAATTATAAGTATAGATTAAAAGTGATTGATATATACGGAAATTTCAAATATGTTTCTACAGGAATTAATATAACATATCCACCATCAAACTATTCATTCGGCCCGGCTTACCCGAATCCTACATTATACAGCTTTAAAGTGAAATTAGAGATACCAAAAGCCGATACAGTATCACTTTATTTTTTAAATCAATTAGATACATTATTTGTTATAAAAAATGAAAAGATGCAGACAGGAGTATATGAATTTGATATCTCAAATACGTTTTATTTTTATAATGTTACAAAGAGATTATATCTGAAATGCAGTTCATTTTCACAATCCGATTCTTGTAAAGAATATGGTGATATTGAATTTAAATCAAATTAAAATAATAGAGCGCAATGAAATATTACAATAACGTTCTCGAGTTGATTGGTAAGACACCTCTTGTTAAATTAAATAAACTGACTAAAGGATTTAAGGCAACAGTACTCGGGAAGATGGAAAATTACAATCCCGGCGGAAGCGTAAAGGACAGAATTGGGCTTGCCATGGTTGAAGCTGCCGAAAGGGACGGCTTATTAAAACCCGGTGGAACTATTATCGAAGCAACAAGCGGAAATACAGGCATCGGGCTTGCATTGACTGCGGCGGTGAAAGGATACAAATCAATTATTGTAGTTACAGATAAAGTGAGCACGGAAAAAAGAAATTATTTAAAAGCTTTGGGTTCGAAGGTAATTGTTGTTCCAAAGGCAGCGACACACGATTCTCCCGAATACTATATTAATAAAGCTATTTCAGTTGCAAAGGAAACTCCGAATTCTTTTTACACTGGCCAATATACTAACATGGCAAATCCGGATGCTCACTACCGCACAACAGGACCCGAAATCTGGGAAGCAACTGAAGGAAAAATTACTCACTTCGTTGCAGGAATGGGAACAGGCGGAACGATTACAGGTACTGCAAAATTCCTGAAAGAAAAAAATCCCAATATTAAGGTTATTGGTGCAGATGTTATAGGTTCGATCGGAAAATTATACAAAGAGACAGGAAAAATCGGAGAAACAGCGCCTTACCTTGTTGAAGGAATCGGGCTTGATATTATACCTGAAATTATGAACTTTGATTATATAGATGAAGTTGTAGAGGTTAATGATAATGATTCGATAAATACCTGCCGTGAGCTCACACGCAAAGAAGGGATTTTTTGCGGAGCATCAACAGGGACTTATGCAAAAGTTGCACTCGATATTGCAAAAAATCTCGATGAAAAAGGACTGGTTGTATTTATAGTTTGCGATACGGGAGAAAGATATCTAAGCAAATACCACAATGAAGAATGGTTAAAACAAAATAAAATTTTGCAAAAATGAAATTCGCAACAAAAGCTATACATTCAGGACAGCATCCTGAAGAAATTACAGGAGCAGTCTCTACACCTATTTTTCAGACATCAACATATTCGAATGAAAAACTCGGTGAGTCAAAGGGTTTTGATTACGGAAGAACTACCAACCCAACCAGATTTGCACTTGAAAGAAATCTTGCAGATCTCGAAAACGGAAAATTCGGATACTGTTTCTCCTCCGGCATGGCTGCGATACACGCACTTATAACTATATTCAAACCAGGCGACCATGTTATATGTTCAGATAATGTTTATGGAGGGGTTTTCAGGCTCTTTGACCAGATAATAAAAGACTATAATATCGAATTCAGTTTTATAAATACATCAGATTTAAAACTTGTAAAAAAAACAATCAGGAAAAACACAAAACTGATTCACATTGAAACACCAACAAATCCAATGCTCGGAATTACAGATATAGAAGCCGTTAGTATAATTGCAATAAAGAATAACATACTTGTCAGTGTGGATAATACTTTTATGAGCCCGTATTTCCAGACTCCGCTTGATTTGGGTGCGGATATAGTAGTTCATAGTTCAACAAAATATCTAAACGGACACTGCGATGTAATAGGGGGATGCGTGATAACCTCAAATGAAGATATTTCGGATAAGATAAAATTCATACAAAAATCAATCGGCGCTGTCCCCGCCCCGCTTGACTGCTGGCTGATTCTCCGCTCCATAAAAACCCTGGCTTACAGGATGAAAGCACACAATGAAAACGCAATTGCAATCTGCAGGGTACTCGAAAAAGACAGGCGGATTAAAAAACTTTTTTATCCGGGATTGAAATCCCACCCGCAGTATAAAATCATTAAAAAGCAGATGCGGGGATTCGGCGGAATGATTTCCATAGATGTTGGCTCGTACAAATCAGCCGAGCAATTTTGCAATGCATTGAGAATCTTCCAGATTGCAGAATCTCTTGGCGGAGTCGAATCGCTGGTCTGCCACCCTGCAACAATGACACACGCAAGCGTTCCAAAGGAGTTCAGGGACAAGCTGGGTATAACAGACGGGCTCGTGAGATTATCCATTGGTATTGAAGATAAAGAAGATTTAATAACGGATATAAAAGAAGCATTAAAAAAATTATAAAGATTGATTTCATTTCAGAGTAAAATATTCATTGTAATATTTCTTTTTCTATTCAGCTCACTCTTTGCTCAGAGAAGAGATTTGGTAAGAGATAGTACTTACTCGGAAAATCTTGATGTAAAAATTTTTAGGGCAATTAACAACAGCCAGTGCGGTTTTTTAAATACCGTAATTCCTCTTACGGATAAATCCATACTATTTACTGCCACATTGATACCAGGCGCTTTTTTCTTTTTTTCCAAGGCAAACAGTAATCATTATGATGAAAACTCCGCTGTGTTTACAGGTTTATCGGAAGGCCTGGCAGTAGGTGTAACTTACGGTTTAAAAACCATTTTCCAAAGAGAGAGGCCTTTTACGACACTTCCAAATGTATATTACGACAGAAATACTTTTCTGACGGACAGGTATTCTTTTCCNNACATTTTCAATGGCTACAGCAATGACCTTAAGATATCCCGATAAACCAATATTAATAACGGGTTTATATCTATATGCAACTGTTGTTTCAGTCGGAAGAATTTATCTGGGAGTTCATTACCCGACTGATGCATTAACCGGAATGCTTGTTGGAAGCGGAAGTGCGGTGGTAGTATTTTCAATGCGAAAAGAAATTATAAAATGGAAAAACAGCATATTCAGAGAAAAAGGTAAAGATGACAATAACTCAAAATCAATTTCTTCAGGTGTAATATTATCTTCATTTGCAGCTTCTGAATTTCTAAATTTATTGTTAGGAAAAATTGACAGTAAAATTATAAATCCAAAGAATATTAATTTTGATTTGAACGGTTATGATAATAAGATTAGTTTCAGATATGCATTTTAACTACACTCCCCTTTTATTTCCCCAGATAATAATGTGAAGACGATCGGTATAGTTAAAATGATATTGCTTGCACAATTCAACAACCATAATTCTTTTTTCGGATAAATCTTTTTCAGATATTCCTTCAGGCATCAGAAATACATCTTTGTTTTCAAATCCGATTTCTTTCTGCAAATCCAGAATCTCCCGAATGTCATCTATTCCTGTTACTACAAATTTCCACTGAATATCTATTTTTCCTTCTGTATGCAGTTTATTATATGACTTCAGAACTTTATAATTTAAGCGATGCTTGTCATGGCTGAAAGCAAATTCAGAACCAAGTGGAATTGAGGATGTGAGTTTTGGGCTTACACTTACTAAATCTATGTTATTTACATATTCATCAATGAATGTTCCGTTGGTTTCGAGTGTGAGGAATATTTCTTTGTTTAGTTTTTTTATTTCACTGCAGAGTAAATTCAATTCCTTTTGCTGAATTGTCGGTTCACCGCCTGTTATAACAATATCGCAGGGCATATAATTTTTATAAACAAAAAGTATATCGTGAATTTTAAGTTCACCAAGATTACCCTTGTTTTCGAAATCCCAGCTTGTATAGGGCGTATCGCAGAGATTCCCTCCCGGGAACCGGCATCTCAGGTTGCACAGATTAGTGCGGATAAAAAAAGAAGGGTAACCCGTTCGTTTACCCTCCCCCTGAATCGAATAAAAAAGTTCTGAGATATTCATTACACTAATTCACTTTTGANNCCCGAATACTTTGTAAGTTCTACTTTTACGGAGCCTATTATAATACTGACCTGGACCTTTACAGGCATTTTAATCGCATCGTCAGTCACCCACACTACAATATCATCTGCCTTTGATGCAATGTCGCCTTCTTTCACGTTCGGCTGAAGCATGATGCAATTAAACTCCCCTGCCGAAACTTCGGTTTTTTCCCTACCGAGAAATTTGATTGGCAGTGATACCGTTGATTTTGTATGGAAGTAAGGAATATAAAAAACATCGCCTTCTTTTGAATTTGAATAATCGAATGTTCTTGCAAAATAAAATGCGCTCATTATATCGTGAACATATTGCTGTATGTTATATTCTTCATCGGGTTTCTTATCGCCTTTTACCGTAGATGAAATTTTCACTTTCAGATTTTCCTGGTCAAAATTTGCTTCATATAATTTGCTGTAATTCGGCTCGTTAATTGTCTGCTCAAATCTCCACGGGAATATTCCGTCGACATCAATAAGACTTCTCAGCCTTTCAGTAAATTTATACACCCATTCGAAACTTGAATTCGAACTCACGTTTGCACTAATGTCAAAACACTTTCTTCCGTTAATCATCTGGAAATCTGGTGCAATCTCTATGATTGCAGTACCTGCAGTTACAAAGCCGTAATTAATTTCGAAACTCAGTTTTTCTCCGGCTGTAAATGATTTCTGATTAAGAGTTCTGAAATCCTTTTTAACTTTTGTAGTATCATCGGCAAAACCCAGCGATGATATTAAAAACACGGTTAACAAAACGAACAATATTTTCTTTTTCATATAAGTATTTATTATTTAAACATTATAATTCAGAGTTTGTTTCTTAATTTACAAAAATTTTTTTGTTTCTAAAATCACTTTTTCAGGCGTTATTACGCTCATATTGTCTGATATTTCATCAGGTTTAAGGATAACTGCATTATCACTAAGCGGGCGCCACCTTGTTTCGTTCATGGGTTTCTGATTAGGATAAAACCCGATTATGTTTTTATTAAGCGCACCTGCAATGTGGATAGGACCCGTAGAATTAGAAATAAACAATGCGGTATTATCAATCAGTATCATTAATTCCCTTAAATTCAATTTTCCCGTCAACAAAATTACGTTTTTATGCCCTTCCGGAACAGAATCATAAATATCTTTGATGACGGTTTCTTCTTCAGAGACCCCCGTTAAAACAACTTTGACATTTTCAAATTCTTTTACAAAGATGTTCACATATTTTTTAAAATTCTCTGCAGACCAGTCTTTAGCCGAGCCCCTGCTTCCGGAATGGACAATTATATATTTATCGGATAAACTTAAATTCAATTTATTCAATCTGCTTTCAAGATTTTGCTTTTCACTGTCCGTGTAACTAAAGCAATACTTTTTTTCATAATTTACATCTGCACCCAGCGTTTTCAGCAAATCGATATTATATTCGGATTCATGTTTAACCGCATCCTTGCGGTGCTGGTATAATTTTTTATTATACAGAAAAGAATACCACCTGTAACCCGTGCCCACCCTGCACTTGACTCCGCTAAGAAAAAACAACAGTGCGAGTTTAAACCGCGGGAATACATTAATTACTATATCAAACTTTTCTTTTTTTAATAAACCAAGCATGGGGAAAAAACCGGGATAATCATCTTCGAAAACCAAATTATCAATTGAAGGATAATTTACAAACAGGTCTTTAACAAAAGATTTCACAAGAAAGGAAATTTCGGAATCCGGGAATTTTCTTTTTGTCTCCGAAATCAGGGGCAGTGTTAAAATTACATCACCAAGCTTATCTGTTCGTGTTATCAAGATTTTCTTTTTATCGGGCATGTTATTTTTTATTGTAGAGGAATCTCAACTATTATATCTTCCCCGGATTCACTGATAATTTCACATTTGCAGCTTAACCTGTTTTCTTCTGTGGAAAATCCTGCATCTATTAGTAATTCATTTTCCTCTTTGGATTTTTCTTTAAGCAGTAACATTCCTTTTTTTATCAATACCCTGCAGGAAGTGCACGCACACAGACCTCCGCAGTTATGTTCAATTACTATATCATTTTCAAATGCAAGATCCAGAAGGGTTTTACCTTTTTCTCCGTTTACCACAGTATTTAAAGGTAAGAAAATGACTTTCTGCATTTTATTTATATGTTATTACAACCTGGGTTATTTTATTTTCCTTATTGATGCCGAAAAGAAAGCCAATTTCTTTATTATCTTTTTTATAACCTAACATCGCACCGTTTTCATTCTGAAAGTATTCATTACCCTCCTGGTTTTTATATCCACTTTTATCCATCTGGGATTTATAAAAATCTATTAGCGATTTCATGTCATCTTTAGATTCAAAAGTAACTACAGTTCCATCGGAAGAATACAGAAAACCGTTGCATTTCGAATTATTTGGTTGCGGAACGTCTTTTGGGAAATCCTGCGGTAAACCCGATGTCAGTCCGAGTCCGTTCGGGTCATTATTTACTTTTTTATCATCTGTCTTTACATCCCCGGTAGTGTTATTATCTGCTTTTTTTTCATCCGTTTTTACCTGTTCACCAGTCTTATCGTCTTTTTTAACTTCCGTATTCCGGTCCTTATTACCGCAACCCTGAATTGCAAAAAATGATAGGATAATTCCTAATAGTAATAACTTCTTCATATATTTAATTAATTAAATTTAATATTCATTAAACTGAAAATGTCATCCCGGTAAAAAGGGATGACATAATTTTTATTTAAAATTGAATTAATTATTGCAGCGGACTGCTTCGAATGTCCCGGCAATCCAGCTTTTCGACTCATCTTTAAAACATATTGCAATTTTTCCTTTAACTGTCTTATCATTAATTTCAGTAATTACAAGCGCGCAGTTCCACGGAGCAGATACCTTTTTAATATTGTTCTCAGCATAATAATGAAATTCAGCCGAATATCCGTCAATATTTTTATTAAAACTTTCTTTAATAAACTCGCCTTCTCCGAAATCCCCGCTTGCACGGGTCAGATGAAAAGCCATGTCATTTTCTATAAAACCGCAGTTTTGTTTAGGCTTTTTATCGCTGAAATTTATCACATTATCACCGCTCCCGCGCCACTTTTCAAAATTAACGTATTCAATCGTTACGGGTTTCCCGTTTATCATACCTTTAAGCGGCATATCGGGAATCCTGTTAATCGATACTTCTTCCATCCATCTGAATTCGCCTTTAGCTGAATTCTGTACCTTTGTTGCATCATCATTTTTTTTCCCGCAAGCGAAAAAGAAAAATGTCAGAGAAATAAGTAATATATGATATTTATTCACTTTTGTCTGTAAAATATTTATTTAACATATTTTACAAATCTATCATTTATTCTNNAAATACATCACACGGAATCAGAGGAACACCGCCCCATATTGCACCGTAATGATGTTCATCAACTAATATATTAAGCAGTCTTCCGCTGTATAAGCGGTCGAAAACCAGCACACCCCATCCCGAAAGTTTTGCCGCAACAGATACAGCTTTAAATTCGGCTTTCCAGTTTTCGAAACTTCCGAATTCTTTTTCTATGGCTGCAAGCACATCGGGTCCCTTTTTAGGGTCACCGTCTCCTCCAAGCACTTCCCAGTATACATCGTGAAGCAATGCACCGCCGTGGTTCCATGTAAATCTTCTTTTCAGTTCGCCAATCTGGCTGTAATTACCGTTTGCTTTTGATTTATCCGCATTGGGTAATTCATTTTCGATATTGTTCAAAAAGGTGACATAGCCTTTATGGTGGATGTTATAATGCCAGTCGGTAGTTTCAGGAGACATTACATCCTTCAATATAGTTTTTGCTTCTTCGTCAGAATAGGGTCTCTTATTAAATTTCCATTCGAAAGCCATTTTTTTTATAGCTCCTTTCTTTAATTTGTTTGAATTATTAAAAATATTTGCAAAAGCAGGCAGTACAGCAAAGGAGGATACTCCTATTGCAGATGTTACTAAAAAATTTCTTCTTGTAATTTTCTTTTTCAAAGCCCGATAATTTAAAATTTCTTTTTTAAAAAACAGAGCTCTTTCATAAAATTAACAGCTTGAACTTCCGCACCCGCAGGTTCTCTGGGCGTTGGGATTGTTGAATACAAATCCCCTTCCGTTTTCTCCGTCTATAAAATCGATTTGCGTTCCTGTCAGGAACAGAAAACTTTTCATATCAACAACAATTTTCACCCCGTCTTTTTCGATTACATTATCGGTTGGTTTTGATTCCGCATCGAAACCGAGCGAATATGACAATCCGGAGCATCCGCCTCCCTTTACCCCGATTCTTAAATTGAATCCGGCAGGAATATTATTTGCTTCCATTATTTTCTTTACTTCCTCAATTGCACTATCTGTTACATCTATATCTTCGGTAACGCCGGGAATGAATGTTTTTATTTCTTCCATTTTATTTTATTATGAGTATTTTATACAAAATTTTAATTTCTGATTTTTTTTACTGCATCAATTAATTTT
Source organism: Ignavibacteriota bacterium (assembly GCA_003158365.1). Taxonomy (GTDB): domain Bacteria; phylum Bacteroidota; class Ignavibacteria; order Tepidaquicellales; family Tepidaquicellaceae; genus FEN-1279. The sequence goes on from PMIW01000127.1 coordinate 17,601, forward strand.
TCAATCGCAAAATCTATTTCCTCGTTCGTAGTATATCTTCCGATTCCGAATCTGACAGAGCATCTTGAATCTTCATCAGTCTTTCCGATTGCTTTAAGCACGTGTGACTGTTCCAGCGAAACTGAAGTGCAGGCACTTCCCGTCGAAAAAGCAAGTTCTTTGGTTTCAGACATCAGCACGGTACTGTCAACTTTTTCAAAACATATGTTGGCATTATTCGGTAACCTTTTTGTGCTATCACCGTTAAGTGTCGTGAATTTTAAATTGTTAACAAGGTTATTTATCAACCTGTCTCTTAATACTTCCTGCGTTTTGTATTCATCAAACATTTTTTCTTTGCTTAATTCACAAGCTTTACCAAATCCAACAATTGCAGGTACATTTAACGTTCCACTTCTCAAACCTTTTTCGTGACCTCCGCCGTTTATTTGCTCTGTAATATTAATTTTCGGATTTTTATTTCTGACATAAAGAGCTCCTATGCCTTTCGGTCCGTAAATCTTGTGACTGCTGAAACTCATCAGGTCAATCCCTACGGCTTTAACATCTATGGGGATTTTCCCAACTGCCTGCGATGAATCGGTATGAAACAGAACTCCTTTGTCTTTGCAAATGCCAGCTATTTCTGCAACCGGCTGTATAGTACCAATCTCATTATTTGCAGTCATAACCGATACTATTGCAGTTTTACCGGTAATATTTTTTAAAATATCTTCGGGATTTACAAATCCATTTGCATCGGCTTTTACAAGTGTAACTTCTATTCCGAATTTCTCAAGATATTTAACAGTATCGAGTACTGCATAATGCTCGATATTACATGTAATAATATGATTTTTTTTCCCGTTAAAACTTTCAACTACTCCCTTGATAGCAAGATTAACTGATTCAGTTGCACCGCTTGTAAATATAATTTCATTCGATTCTGCATTAATTAATTCCGCAATTTTCTTTCTTGAAAACTCAACAGCCTCTTCTGCTTCCCATCCGTACCTGTGGCTTTTGCTTGCTGCATTACCGAATTTATCCGAAAAATACGGCATCATAGCTTTCACCACTTCCGCATCAGCAGGTGTTGTGGAGTTATAATCGAGATATACTGGAATTTTCATATTAAATAAAGTCCGATACCATTTTATTTTTCAGAAGATTTTCAAGTTCCAGCTGCATCTTGTTTATAGGGTCTTTTATGCTGCAGGAATCATAAATAAAGCACTCTGTAAGATTATCAGTATGAAGGCACTCTACTATACCCGACTTGCCTTCAATTTTATCTATTAACTCAGATAATGAAATCTCATTGAGCGGTTTGGAAAGCTTGTATCCTCCGTTTACACCCTGGTTAGACACCAGAATATTTTCTTTCTTCAGTTTTTGCAAGATTTTTGCGAGCAATTCATAAGGGATATTATATTTACCCGATATCTCTTTTGCTGTTATTATTTCATCTTTTGCGTTCGAAATATACCTGAGAGCAATTAACGAATATTCTATTTTCTTTGAAAATCTAACCATTTATTTTATTATACATTTAAAACTGGACTAATATAGTCGTATTTAAAAACAAAAAAAAGCAATAATTAAGTTCCTTATTCGCAGAAAATAGTGAATAATAAATACTTAGGAAAGTAAATAAAAGTGACTGATAAAATTAACTTTATTTTTTCTATTTTTGTTTCAAAAGGAAAAAATAAGATGGAAAAAATATTTAAAACAGATAATTCCCCCGCCATACTTATCAGGTTAATTGTCGGCACGGTTTTTTTCACCGAAGGAATACAAAAATTTTTATTTCCTGACGCACTCGGAGTTGGGAGATTTATAAAAATCGGGATTCCGGTACCGCAGTTTTTTGCACCTTTTGTCGGAGCCGTGGAAATTATATTTGGTTTTTTAATTATAATAGGATTGGCCACGAGATTATCTGCAATACCTTTGATAATTGATATTACAGTGGCTATTTTATCTACAAAAATACCGATGCTAATGAACGACGGATTCTGGAAGACCATTCACGAATCAAGAGTTGATTTTTCAATGTTGCTCGGATTAATATTCCTGCTGATAATTGGAGCGGGAAATTTTTCATTCGATAAAAAAATATCTGAAAAGAAATTGTAATTTTTTTATTAATATATAAATATTGAATACTTACATAAATGCAATTATTACAGGCGCAACAGGAATGGTCGGGGAAGGCGTACTTCACGAATGCCTGATGCACAACCATGTGGAATCTATACTGGTAATTGGCAGAAGACCCTGCGGAATAATACATCCTAAACTCGAAGAAATTATATTAAGTGACCTATCGGATTTATCTTCAGCCGAAAATCAGCTCTCGGAGTATAATGCCTGTTTTTTTTGTTCTGGGGTTTCTTCAATAAGAAAAACGGAAGAAGAATATTATAGGCTTACATACGCGCTGACACTGAATTTTGCCGGGACGCTGAGCAAGATAAATCCCGATATGTCTTTCTGTTATATATCCGGTGCAGGTACAGACAGCACAGAAGAAGGGAGATTGATGTGGGCGCGGGTTAAAGGAAAAACTGAAAATGACTTATTGAAGTTGCCTTTTAAAAAAGAATACAATTTCCGGCCTGCCTTTATGAAACCGACGAAAGGATTAAAAAACACGCTAAAATATTATAAATACATTAGCTGGATGTATCCTTTACTGCATTTAGTATTACCGGGTTATTTTTCAGAATTATCACAACTGGGACAGGCTATGATTAACTGCATTCTGTACGGATTCGATAAAAATATTCTTGAGGTGAAAGATATAAACTCATTGTCGTATAAAAAATAAATTTATTTTTTATACTTTTTAAGAATTTATCTAATAATCATTTCTGAATCTTCAATTCTTAAATCACCTTTATTTTTCCATATCATTTGCTCGCCTTCTTTTAATATTTTTACTTTATCCGATATTTTAGAATATTTCGATTCAGGATTCTGCAAAATTTTATTCAGTGCTTCAAGCGGATAATCCGCGCTGTGGAAATATTGTATTGCCCCGTAATGAATAGGCAGCATATAACTTGCTTTTAAATCTTCGAAAAGCTGTAATGCTTCCATGCTTGAAGTGTGGAACCACATGCCTCTTGACTGGCAGGTCCTGCAGGGACCAATGGGTACGAGTGCGAGGTCAATTTTAAAATTGTCCCCTATTACCTTGAAGGCTTCATCATCATATCCCGTATCTCCTGCAAAATAAATACAGACATCCCTGTACTGCAAAACATAACCGGTTGCTCCACGTTCCAGCCAGCTGTATGTGTCAATCCCGTATCTCCCTCCCTGATGCAAAGCATATACTGGTGTAACTTTCATACCATCTACATCAATAACATCACCCAGATACTGCTTGTTCTTATAATAATTTGTCGTAGCTCTTATAAGGTTCAGATTAAAATCGGGTAAATATTTTTCATCGCCTTCGGGGAAAATAAGATTGCACCCGGGAAATTTATCCTCTATCATTCCAAGGCTTACAAAATTAAGATGGTCCATATGCGAGTGAGATATCAATACCAAATTAAGTTTAGAAAGGTTTTCAATATCCATTCCCGGTTCTTTTTTTCTTATAAATATTCCGTCTATCCTGTTATTCAGAAAAGGATCTGTCATAATTACTTTATCATATATCTGAAGAAGGACTGTCGAATGACCGACCCATAGCGCAGATAATTTCACGCTGTCACTTACCGGTTTTGTAATTTTATTTTCTATTTTTTTTGGAGTGGACTTAATCGATTCACCAAGATTATTAATAGTAACCCGTAATACAAAGCAGCCGTTAAAAAGAAATGAGAACAATACAAATAATATAAGACAATATTTTTTCATCAGAAATATTTTATATACAGATTAAAATTATATTTTGTTTTAGTATTAAAATTCCGTGTGTACTGAAATCCGACCAGCCCTCCGAAGAAATACATTCCTGTCTCCGCACCTGAATAATAATTTTTATCGTCATCGAAATTTTTACGTAAGGTAATTTTACCGCCGAGAGAGAAGCAGATATTTTCACCTTTGCCGGACAATGGCAGTATTACTCTAGAACCGAGACTTGCACCGAAGATACTAACATTCGAATAATTAAAGGAAGAAGTCGCAAGTTCCGGGTCGATAAAAATTTCTGCTGAACCTGAAAATCTTCTTGCGGGATAAATGAAGAAAGACTGGACAGGTGAAACATATTTATTGTGCCAGAATGATACGCTCAGAGGCGTGATGTGCCACTTGAATCCGAACTGAATGCGGGCATTTTCATCATTTGCATCCTGAAAAAAAGCCGGGGATGGCACCAACTGATATAATGCCCAGGACAAATATTTATTTGCTTTTTCATCCGGAAAATCCTGAGAGAATAAGTTTCTTGCAAAAATCAGTACTATTATCAGTAACACCGTTTTTTTCATATAATCTTAAACATATAATTAATTAAAACAATCTCAATAAATTCAATATATTTAAATCTTAAAAAATATTTCATTCAAAAAAAAAGCCGTATGCTCAGACATCAGCTTAAAGATATCTAAAAAGTATCCTTACCGAAACCGGAATAAATTATTTTTTTGAATTATTGTATTTTAGCGGATGGATTTGACTTTAAATTACATTTATCAAATTTTTTTCCGCAATTATATTTTGAGACATCACAAAAATAAAATATTTCTTTATCATATTTAATCAGAACTTCTTTCAATAACAAATTATGTAATATTTTCCTGGAGTCTTTAAATATTTCAGTAATTTCGTTTTTGGTCAATATTACATTTTCTTTGTTCACGTATATTTTAGTAAAGCTCTGGTCTTCTATGAGAATTCCGCAGTATCCTATATCGGGTATATCCAATATATATTCGGTATCATCATTTTTTATTTTTCTGATATAATCAAAGGCTTTTTTAAATAAATTATCGTCAATCCGGAAACTGATATTTTCTTTATATGGCTTTATTAATAATCTAAGTTCAACCAAAGTATTTAATTTTTGTAAATTTAAGATTTCATTAACTGTTTTCAAAATTGCTGATATTCTTATTTTTACTGAAATATCGTGTATTACAGAAAAGAATTGTCAATTAAATATATAATAATCCGTATATTATATAAAAATAATTTTTACTGATATTTTGACAATTACAGAAAAGTATTAACTTTTACGGATTCCGGAAAGGACGGGTATGGAATTGAATGTAAATTATGAAGCTATTATGAATTTGAGGAAATTGTATAATTTTTATAAATTAGAATATTTTTGAATATATTTTGAACTGACAATATTCTCAAACTTTTCGAGCAACCAGTTTTTAAGTGAGAATGTCTGTTCTTTTCTTATCAATTGCTTATTATATTCGGCTAAAAATATTTGCTCTTTTTTATCTGTTTTACCAACTACATTTATTAACGAGTTAAAATATTTCAACATTGCAAACAAGCTCTCTTTGTCGCTCTTTGTAAGGGTACTGTCGTTTAATACTATTGCCCTGTAATTATGGATTGCATTAATCAGCGGTTCTATAGTACCGAGTTCAAAATATATCCTCATTTCTATATTTCTGATATCAAATTTAATTATGGGAATGCCTTCGGAAATATCGTTTAGATTTTTTAATGCTTTTCTATAATCTTTTTTGCCGAGATAATAATATGCATAACCATAGTTTACCATATCATTAAAATCCACAGGATTCAGCTTATATGAATTATTCTCAATAAAGGACTTAATATTTTCATATTGTTTTATTGAAAATGCGCTAATTATAAAATTTTTAAATTCTATTTGGTTAATAAATTCACTTTCATCGGTCTTAAAATAGTTGTTATTGAAATACCTGTACATTAATTTCACTCTTTCTCTCTTATAATAATCATATTCTTCCCCCAGCCTTTCTTTCATTATGCAAAAATTAATCAAAACCTTATAATGGAAATAAATCAGCTCTTTACTCAGCAACAGCACACTTTTATCCACAATATTCTTATATCTGACAAAGTTCAATTTGTTATTCTTCTTATAATAAGTAAGATACATTTTATGATAAATGTCGCAGATTATCCTTCTTTCATCAGAGCTTTTAAATAAATCCGATTTATCGCATTCCAAAAATATATTTTCGAGATTTATTAGGAAACTATTCCTTTCATCATCATTCAAATTCAAATTTAAAAGTACATTATTGATAAATATACCTGAAGACTGCATCAAGGTGAAAAGGGTTAAATCAATTAATGCATTGTCAAGATAAACGTGGTTATCGGATAAATTCGTTTTAAATAAAATCCGCGGACATTCAACATTAGAAGTAAAATTTAAAATATTATTTCGAAAAGAATGCAGGAAAGTTTTATCCCTGATTTGCAGGTCATTTTTCAGAAGTGCTGCAGTTTTTTTAAGGTTTGATTTAAGAACAGAGAAAGACTGCCTGTTCAATAAATATTCGTTAAAATTTATTTCAACTGAATATTTATCAATTTCTATTGATTTCTGTTTTAAGAAATTAATTACTTCTTTTGACAGATAAGATATTTGTTTACCTAAAGTCAATTTTGAATACTTCAATTTTTTACATAATTTAAAAACCAGTTTTTCGTATTCAAAATCAACCAGATATTCTCTTATATTTATTATCTCCTTAAAAAATTTATTTAAAGATTTACCCTTTACGAAATACGGAGATTTTAAATAATTATCAAATTCCGATATTTCCTCATTGGATAAGTTTCTTAAAACATCAAACAAGTCACTGTTTTTCATAAAAAAGGAAGTAAAAATAATGCAATATAAATTACTAATTATTAGA
>PMIW01000117.1 GCA_003158365.1 Ignavibacteriota bacterium
TTCAGAAGATGGAAGCCGACGGTACGGCAGAAAAATTCATAAAGAAAGAAAGACTTATTATGAGCCGTGAAAAAGAAAAACTTGAAAAAGTTTTAAACGGCATTGCAAGCATGACTAAACTTCCGGGAGCATTATTTATAGTGGATATTAAAAAAGAACACATTGCTATCGATGAGGCAAGAAAACTGAATATTCCTATTTTTGCCATAGTGGATACAAACTGCGATCCCGATTTAATAGATTACCCGATTCCTGCAAATGATGACGCTGTAAAATCAATCGAGATTATTACAAAGACAATTGCGGAAGCGGTTGCAGAGGGCATAAATGCTGCAAGAACAAAAAGAGAAGACGATATGGAAGAAATGAAAGAAAAAATGGAAAGCTAATAAAATTTCAGATAATAAAAATTATAATACAATATGCAAATTACAATTGAATTAATTAAAGATTTAAGAGAAAAATCAGGTGCCGGAATGTCTGATTGCAAGAAGGCATTACAGGAATCCGATGGTGATATAAAGAAAGCCATAGAATATCTTCGTAAAAAAGGTGCTGCAATGGCAACCAAGAGAGCCGATAAAATTGCAAAAGAAGGTGCCATTAAAGCCAGTGTTAGCAAAGATAACACTGCGGGCGTTATTATAGAAATAAACTGCGAAACAGATTTCGTTGCTAAGGGCGATGCATTCCAGAATTTTGCGCAGAAGATTGCAGATATGTCATTAGCAAGTAATACTGAAGTTTTGGCAGACCTTTTGAAAGCAAAAGATGGTGAAGGTCTCACGATACAGGAAAACATTGACGGCATGATGGGAAAAGTAGGCGAGAAGATTGAATACAAGAGAGCAAAGTTAATAAAAGTTGCAGACGGCTTCGTAGCTTATTATATTCACTTTGGAAGTAAAGTAGGCGGTATGGTAGGAATCAAAGGAAAGTTTTCCGATGAAATATATGATATAGGCAAAAAGATGTCCATGCAGGTTGTTGCGATGAATCCGATTTCAATAAAAAGGGAAGACATAACACCCGATGTTGTTGAAAAGGAAAGAGAAATTTACATGACGCAGGCCAAAAATGACAACAAACCCGAAAAGATAATCGACAAGATTGTTCAAAACAAAGTCGAGAAATTTTTCCAGGAAAATTGCCTGCTGGAACAGGAATACATACAGGATTCGAGCAAATGCGTCGGTGATTTATTAAAAGAGTATACCAAGAAAACAGGTGAGCCGGCAGAAGTTGTCGCTATGATAAGATATCAGTTAGGTTAAAATTTTTTATATTTTTTTAAACCCGTTCTTAAGCTATTTTGAGAACGGGTTTTAATTGTTCTGAATTTTTAACTCTGTTTCTTTTTTACTTTCATAAAATCTGTTTTATGAAGGAAATCATAAAGAATAATTATATGGTGAAGAGGTTTAAAAGAATTCTCCTGAAGCTGAGCGGAGAATCGTTAATGGGAAATAAGAGTTATGGAATAGATTCCGGTATAGTAGAACATATCACGTGTGAAATAGAGAAAGCACACAAGCTCGGAATAGAAATCGGAATAGTAATCGGCGGAGGGAATATATATCGCGGATTATCCGCATCACAACAGGGTGTCAACAGGGTAACAGGCGACCAGATGGGTATGCTTGCGACCGTAATTAACTCCCTGGCACTTCAAAACTCACTCGAGAAAAAAGGGATTTATACCAGAGTGCAGTCGGCTATCAAAATGGACGAAATAGCAGAGCCGTTAATTATAAGGCGTGCTGTCAGGCATCTTGAAAAAAAGAGAATAGTCATTTTTGCTGCAGGTACAGGTGAGCCATATTTTACTACAGATACGGCTGCCGTGCTCAGGGCAATAGAAATAAGGGCCGATGTGATTATGAAGGGCACAAGGGTTGCGGGAGTTTACGATTCTGACCCTGAAAAAAACAAAAAAGCAAAGTTTTTCAAAAAGCTTTCGTACAGTGAGGTCTTAAAAAAGAATTTGCGTGTTATGGATTTGACGGCAATTACTTTGTGCAAGGAAAACGATTTACCGCTGATGATATTCAATATGAATATTAAGGACAATCTGAAAAAGATTCTTGACGGTAAAGAAGTTGGTACAATAATTTCATAATAAATTATTTAATACACAGGTTTTTAAATAAAATTTTTAATCTTATGATAAAAGATATTATTAGAGATTCCGGCGACAGGATGAAAAAAGCTGTCGAACACATAATTTCAGAATTCATTAAAGTAAGAACAGGCAGGGCCTCTGTCGGATTACTGGATGGAATAAAAGTGGATTATTACGGCACACCGACACCATTGAACCAGGTTGGAAATATCAGCACGCCCGATTCCCATTCAATAACAATCCAGCCCTGGGACAAATCTATAATACAGTTAATTGAGAAATGCATACTTAATTCGAATTTAGGATTAAATCCTGCAAACGACGGCACACTTATAAGGATTCCCATCCCGCCGCTAAACGAGGAAAGAAGAAGAGAACTTGTCAAGCTCGTGAAAAAAATGGCTGAAGAAGGAAGAGTTGCAGTAAGAAATATCAGAAGAGATGAAATCGAAAAAATGAAAAAGACAGAAAAAGCCGAACACATTTCGGAAGACGACAGGAAACACGGGGAAACTGAAATTCAGAAACTGACTGATAAGTATATTAAGGATATCGATGAAATTCTGTCCAAGAAAGAAAAAGAAATAATGGAAGTTTAAACTTCCCATTTTTATTATGCGCAAATTCTGGCTATATGTTTATAATATTTTATTTGTCCCGTTAATTTGGTTTTTATTCAGGGTATTATCACTATTCAATTCAAAAGTAAGAGACGGCTTTTCAGGAAGAAGGCATATATTTTCAGATCTTGAAAATAATAAAAAAATATTACAGAACGGCAACAAAAATATCATAATCCACTGTTCTTCTCTCGGCGAATACCAGCAGGCAATTCCTATTTACAGGGATTTACTGAACAGGAAATTCAACATCATTATCACTTTTTTTTCACCTTCAGGTTATAAAAATGCAAAAATTAATGAGGACAGGATTATTAAAACATACCTGCCCTTTGATTCTTATAAAAACGTTAAAAAATTTCTGAAAATTATTTCACCCGAGATAATACTTATGATGCGGTATGATTTATGGTTTAATTTTCTTTACCGCGCAAAGAAAATGAAAATAATGACTGCAATTGCGAATGCGAGATTCGATGTTCATGACAAATCATGGAATATACCTGTCGCGAGTTCATTTAAAAAGTGCATGTTCCGGATGATTGATGTCCTGTTCGCTATAGATGAAGATGATGAAATTAATTTCAGAAAAATCCTCGCAGATAATTCGGAAATATTTAAAGTAGGCGATTCCAAATTCGAGAGAGTGCTTCAATCGGTAAAAGCTCTGAAAACGGACGGAGTTATTGACCCGGAAGTAATTAAAAATAAGAAAGTCTTTGTTATAGGGAGCTCATGGAAAGAAGATGAGGATATTGTACTTCCCGTGATAGACAAGCTGCAGGAATATGAAACTGACCTTTTGACGATTCTGGTCCCGCACGAGCCGAAAGAAACCAAGCTCTTAATGATTGAAAAAAATATTTTACAGAATTATGAGAACCTTAAATCTATAAGATATTCCATGCTTGAGAATTATGCGGGTGAAAATTTAATTTTGGTTGACTGTATAGGAAAATTACTGAATCTATATTCGATTTCATACGTTAGTTATGTTGGAGGGGGATTGAGATCAGGATTGCATAATATTCTTGAACCCGCAATATTTAATGTTCCGGTCTTTTTTTCGAATGAAGTAAAAAATTCGGATGAAGATGAAGTTATGCTGAAATCGGGAGGCGGAATCCTTGTAGAAAACAAAAACCAGTTCTATAAAGATATCAGAAGAATTCTGGAAGATAAAGCTTTAAGGGATGAGACGGGTGAAAAATGCAAAATGGTATTCAAAGATAAAATAGGCATAGCCGGAAAAATAGTAAATCATTTATTGGAAATTAAGAACTCAAAAAAAGGAGAATGAAATGATTAAAAAAAAAGAATTTATAGAAAAATCGTTAAAGGAGAGTTCTGAAATAAAATTGAAAGTACTCGAAAGCTGCAATGAAGACATAATTAAGGTTTCAGAAATTTTTATCGACTGCATAAGGGGAGGACATAAACTGCTTTTCTGCGGTAATGGCGGTAGCGCTGCGGATTGCCAGCACATTGCAACTGAATTTATTGTAAGGCTTTCACATGACATTAAAAGACCTGCAATTGGCGCCATTGCATTGACTACTGACAGCTCTAATTTAACTGCAGGCGGAAATGATATAGGTTTTGAAAATATTTTCGCAAGAAATGTCGAAGGTATCGGAAATAAAGGTGATATACTCATCGGGATATCGACAAGCGGGAATTCGGAAAATATAATACGCGCAGTCAGAAAAGCCGGAGAAAAAGGAATTATCACGGTAGGATTACTGGGAAAAACCGGCGGAAAGTTAAAAGCAGAGTGTGATTATTCGATTTGCATACCTACCGAAAATGTGCAGCGTATACAGGAGTCACATATAACTATTGGTCACATACTATGCGAAATTACCGAGAGAGAAATTTACGGATAAAATTATTTGTAATTCTTCCTTTTTTCATTGTTGCATACTTTATGCTTACCTGAAAGCCATAATTACCTTTTTATTAAAAATTTTAAAAATTAAATTCGTGTGATTCTGACAATTGTTATGTACTAATAAATTTTAGTATTAATTTTATGGGAAAAGATCATCATGAAAAGCATTTCAAATCCAGCGAAACAGTAAGGGATATTATCATCGGAATGGCTGACGGACTGACCGTCCCCTTTGCTTTGGCCGCAGGATTGACAGGTGTAATAGAAAATACATCTGTAATTGTAATCGCAGGGCTTGCTGAAATATCCGCGGGTTCAATAGCAATGGGTCTGGGCGGATATCTTGCGGCAAAAAGTGATGCGGAGCATTATGAAAGTGAAAAGATAAGGGAAGAAAATGAAGTAAAGGAAATTCCTGAAGATGAAGAATCTGAAATATATGAAATTTTAAAAGAATATAATTTAGATGAGGCAGGCAGTAAACCGTTTGTCGAAGCCTTAAAAAAGAATCCCGATAAGTGGGTTGACTTCATGATGAAGTATGAGCTTGGTCTGGAAAAACCCGAACCGAAAAGAGCAAGAAACAGCGCCCTTACAATTGCAATATCTTATATTATAGGCGGTATGATTCCGCTATCACCGTATATATTCATTTCAAAATCAAATACAGCGTTAATTGCATCGATATTTATTACATTGCTTGCATTGGGAATATTCGGTTATATAAAAGGAAAATTTACAGGTCTGAAACCGTTCAGAAAAGCAGTTCAAATGATATTAACCGGCGGGCTTGCCGCAGCAGCTGCATTTTTCATAGCTAAATTAATTTCTTAAAATACTTTAAATATGATAATAGATAAACTGGAAAATGTAAAACAATATTCATTTAAATACGAAGGAATTTACAAAGCATTTGAATTCCTTCGGCATACGGACTTAATAAATCTTGGCGAAGGAAAGCACGATATTGATAATGATGATTTATTTGCGCTTGTAAACACAAGTAATACTACGGAAATTGCCGGACGATATCCCGAAGCACACAAAAAGTATATTGATGTTCAGTATATAGTGTCCGGGGAAGAATTATTCGGCTATGCCCCGTACAATAACCAGAAAATTCAAAAAGAATATTTTGAAGCAAGAGACATATTTTTTTGTTTTGCAGAAACAACTTTTGTAAAATTAGAAAAATGTATGTTTGCAATAGTTTTTCCCGGGGACTTACATCTGCCGGGTATTAAATTCAAAGTTATTTCAAAGGTAAAGAAAATTGTAGTTAAGGTTAAAATTTAATATAATAATATGAATAAAATATTTCTGTTCTTCGCAATATTTATTTTAGCTGTAAGTTCAAAGGTCTTTTCGCAGGAAACCCCGCACCCGATA
>PMIW01000201.1 GCA_003158365.1 Ignavibacteriota bacterium
ACAAAAGTACTACACTTTTTTTTTCACGCGCAATTCTTCGAAATTTTACTGAAATCGCACTTTTTACTAAAAAAAGGTGCAATTTAGGTGAAGAAAAGGTGAAGAAATTATTGAATAGGTGAAGTTTTATTTGAAAAATATATTTCTTTACTGAATTCTGAATTCTGACTTCTATTCTTAGGTGTCAAAATTTATTCACCAAATTAAATATCGTGTTTCCTTATATTTAAAAATCTGCACTAATCAAATTCGAGGAGAAAAAATGAAAAAGTTATTTTACACTTTAGTTGTTCTTATCATTTTATGCGGAAATTTATTCAGCCAGGAAAATAATTATCTTCCCGACAGCAATAATATGTTTACCAAAAGCCTACATTACACATTTAAAGGTTTGCAGTTTGTATATTCGAAAGAGCAGGGGGGACTGGAACGCCTTACAGGCAGGCCTTCTTCCGAACTCGGCTGTGCAAAATCCCAGTGCCACATTACAAGTTGTGACGTGTGCCATAAAGGCGATGTGAGCGGAAAATCCCTATACTCGATTGATGCAGCTAAAAATCCTAAAGTATGCGAGCCCTGCCACGGTGATATGGCTAAAGATAATCCCGATGTACACTTTGCAAAAAAAATGGTCTGCTCGGATTGTCACACTTCACGCGAACTTCACGGGGACGGCACAGCGCATAACACTTTTAATGAACCCGGTTTCTTCGATGCGAAATGTACAAACTGCCATTCGTCGTTAAATCAATCTGCCAGCCATACCGTTCATAGTGATAAACTCGACTGCCTTGCCTGCCATATGTCAGGCTCGACAACCTGCCTGAACTGCCATATAGATTCAAGACTCAGGGGAGTTAAAGGCAGCTCGGTACAATTTAAAAATATGTACTTTCTTGTAAATCACGACGGAAAAGTGAAACCTGCAAATATGCTTTCCTATGTTTATCAGGGCAAGAAAATGATTACTTTTGCACCGACGTTTACACATACGGTTTTAAAAGAAGGCAGAAAATGTGGTGAGTGCCATAAATCTGTGATTACTAATGACATAAATTCAGGCAATTTCAGGCTGGCAAGCTGGGAAAACAGTGCTTTGAAAGGTGCAGAAGGTGTGATTCCCGTTTTCGATGTATTAAAATGGAATATTGATTTTCTCGACAGACCCGACAGCACCTGGATTTTGCTTAATCAGTCATCTGAAACACTTATAAATTATTCGGGATATTGCAGTCCGCTGACAAAAGAGCAGTTTAAGAAAATGACCAAAACGGTATCGGATAAATAAAGTTCCTTTTATCTTGTCTCAATTTTAAAATTTATTTATTTTGTANNTATTTATTATTTTATTTGTTGGTAATTCAGCATCACCCGCAAAGATTTATAATACTTCAGGAATTTCAATTTTTAACAATCCTAAAGATACTCTGCAAAAAGAGTGCATTGGCGAACTTGCTTCCAAAAAAGGTAAAACTGTGAAAATGTATTTTTTCCAGAATGAAGACCTGCCCGCTCTTGGCGCTTCAGGCACACTGGCAAAATATTTTGAAGAGGAAGTCCTCGGATTTTATTCACACGGCTATATCGATATCGCTGAAGTCGAAGTTAAAGACATCAGCGAAGGCGAAGTGACATTCACAATACTGAAAGAACTAAGCAGTGTAAAAGTTAACGGAAAAAAAGAATCCTTCTTTAAACAGGGTAATATGGTAAAATTCTCCTGGTAGCTCGTATCATTTAAGTACAACCAGCTTCTTCACGCTTACAAATCCGTTTGTTACGAATACGTAATAGTAAATTCCGCTTGGCAGGGGATGGTCGCTCAGTGAAAATATTTTTTCGTATTCGCCCGGTCCAAGAGGCTCGCTGAATACCACAACTTCCTGTCTGCCGAGTACATCATAAAGACTCAGTGTCACGGGACTGTATTCCTTAATCCTGAATTTGAATTTCGTATTCCCGTTGAACGGATTCGGATAGTTCTGGTCTATGGAATAACCGTCAGGTGCGATACCTGTAATTTTTTTCACTCCGTCTACGATATTATTCATCGAAAAATTCGGCCTGACATTTTGAACGACCCCGCTGTCTAAGGTGCATCCGTTGCTGAGAGCTTTATGCCTGTGCAGGACTTTATTTTGCGTTGTCGTACCCCTGACATTTATATTGTTTGTCAGCGAACTTGCCGTGTGAAAACAGATTTCTATTAAAAGATTTTTATTAATATCCCAGACGAAAGGCGGCGAAAGGTTTATATAATTCCAGCCGCTGCCGTAGAAATATATTGTACTGTTATTTAAAACTACTGTCATTCCGGTATCGATGAATTTTGTCAATATTGTATCTGTTGTGCTCTTCATCTTGATTGTAATATTACCCAATGATAAAAATGTCGTACCTTTATTATAAAAAGATATGGACCAGATATTTCCAATGGTGCAGAGACCTATCATTTCACTCTTTTTATAAAGTATCTGGGTTCGGGAATCCGTGTAGGTTGAATAGAAAGGATAGGGTGTCGATATAGTATCCGTACCGACGCTGCAATCTGTCGGAAACATCGTTCTTCCGCTTGCAACATTTGAGTAATCCGATCTTCCCGACGCATTATAAGCATAGACGCGGTAGTAATATCTTGTATTGAAAAATAACCCTATATCGGAATAATTTGTAATATCAGGTTCAAACATTTTTAGCTGCATCCACATATTTCCGTCCTGGCTCCGCTCGAGAACAAATCCCGATTCATTATTGGAATTATCGTTCCAGCATATGTATAATGCGCTCGAATATGCATTTTGAATATGCAAATTTGTGGGTGTTTGTGGAATTTGTGACTGTGATAATTGTGACAGGAAAAAAATAGAAATAAGGGAAAATAAAAAAGAAATCTTTTTCATAACTCCTCCTGAATATTTCTATAATAATAAATAATTATATTTATAAATGAAAGAACATTTTTAAGCATAATTATTATGAATTTTGATATTTGAATTAAAAACGATTTTTATTATTCACGAATTATTATTATTGGTGATTGACTTTTTATGGTATAATTTGATTAGATGATTTTTAATAAATATAAATTTAACATTTTTAGTTATTGTTTATGATTACTTTAATGGCTTTTAGTATTCTGACTTCTGAATTCCGGCTTCTGACTACTGTTTTTCATAGTTTTTTAGTTGATTTTAGGGTATTTTCAAACCTATGAAAAAAAGTCTTTACATATTTACAGTTTTAGTTTCACTGCTCTTTCTTGGCTGGGGTGCGGTGGGACACAGGATAATCAACAGGAAATTCGGATTATCCTTCCCGCAGGTTATGAACCCTCTATACTGGTACGTGGATTCTATGGCGGTGCATGCCTCGGATGCAGATAACAGAAAAAATCAGGACCCTACAGAGTCGCCAAGACATTTTATCGATATAGATATATATCCAGAGTTTTTAGCCAATGGCAGGATTCCTCAAACACTGGATTCTCTTTATGCTTTGCACGGACAGAGTTTTGTAACTACAAATGGAACAGTTCCTTTTGCAATTATAGCTTACACGGATTCGGTAAAAAAATATTTTCAGCTCCGCGACTGGAGAAATGCAATGTTGAGAGCTGCAGATGTCGGTCATTATGTGGCGGATGCACATCAGCCTCTTCACGATACCCGTTATTATGATGGCTGGAGTACATTTTCTGACGGTATTCACTCACGGTATGAGACAGGAATGATAACAAGAGATACTGCGTACATTCAATATTCAGGTCAAAATGTTACTTATATCAGCGATATTAATAATTATGCTTTCAACATGGTGTATTCGACTTTTCCATATGTCGATTCCGTATATCGTGCCGATAGTATCGCGCATACAATAGCAGGAAATAATAACAGTACTCAGTATTACCAGGAATTCTGGAATCGTGCAGGAAATTATACTATTAATCTTTTCAGACTGGCTTCATACCAGATAGCCTGTCTTGTCTATACCGCCTGGGTAAACGCAGGAAGTCCTTTACCAACGGGTATTTCGAACGAGGGTAACATAGCAGGGGAATATAAATTATATCAGAATTATCCTAATCCATTCAACCCGAAAACAAATATTAAATATCAGTTAACAAAGAACAGTAATGTTTTGTTAAATGTTTATGATATTAATGGCAGGGAAATTCAAACTTTGGTGAATAACAGGCAAGCATCAGGTGAACATGAATACAGTTTTGATGCTTCGGGTTTATCGAGCGGAATATATTTTTACAGATTATCTGTTGATAATATGTTAGTTGATGTAAAGAAAATGATATTGACTAAATAAATAAATTTAATAATAAATAGAAGGAATATTTTTTATGGCAATAATAATAACATCCGAATGTATTAATTGCGGTGCCTGCGAGCCTGAATGCCCGAACACTGCAATTTACGAAGGCGGAGCAAAATGGTCACTGGCAGGAAAAGAATACGGTGAAGGCGATAAAGCACCTTCCGGAGCCGAAGAATTTTTCTCAAATGACTTTTTTTATATTGTACCGGATAAATGCACGGAATGCAAGGGATTCCACGATGAACCCCAGTGCGCTGCTGTCTGCCCTGTAGATTGCTGCGTACCTGATCCGAATCACGTTGAAGATACTGATGCATTATTGAAAAAGAAAGAATATCTCGATGGTCTTGGAAGATAGCTCTCTCAGATTTTATCCCGACATACCGGGATGCAAAGAGCACAAATGTAAGATGTTAAATAATAAATCGTGCGAACTGAAATCCAATAAAGTTTTAAAGTGTTTTCCCGATTTGATTTGAAGGACTTTCAGGGTTATCAGGTTGTAGGGTGATATTCTCATCGGGTAATTTAGAATCAAAAATTTGAGAGTCGGAGAGCGGCTGAGGCTGTCCTTCGATTTCTCTTTTACGGAAGATTTTTCTGTAACCTATAAGTATCATTATAAAGCCTGCAGTAACCGCAATATCTGCAACATTAAAGATAGGCCAGGAGTAGAATGTTTTACCGAATATTTTTAAATCGGGAATATTAAGCTGGAAAAAATCCACGACGTTTCCCTGCAGTATTTTATCGGTACCGTAAATCACACCATAAAAAATTCTATCCACTAAATTACCTATAGCACCGCCTAATATTAATGCCAGCGAAAAACGAAGATAGAAAATCTCTTCTTTATTTTTGTAAATGAAATAAATTATTAAAATGCTCGCAAAGATAGTAAATACCGAGCGTATTGGTTTGCTCCCGATTTCCAGCCCGAATGCCATACCGGGATTTTCAATATAAGTAAGACGAAAAAGGTTATCAATAAGACTTATGCTCGAACCCGGTCTCATCCCCTTGATTATTAATCCAATAGCGGGAAGATTGATTCCTTTAATCAGGAACTTACTGACCTGGTCAGCTATTACTATAAAAAATGAAACAAATAAAATTCTCAAAGTTACTTATCCCCGGATATTTTTGCATTCAATGCAATGTTGAGTAATTGGAACTAATTCTAATCTTTCTTTCGGAATCAACGGACAAGTCTCGCACAAATATTTTGGATCGTCGATGCAGTCTATGCAAAGTCCGTATGTACCCTGGTCAATGCGTGTTAATGCTTCCTGTATATATCCGAGATATTTCTCATCCCTCTGGACAAACATATAATTTTTTTCTCTTTCCATTTCGTCTGTTCCCTGTTCAGCCATGTGAGTTGAGTAAGTAAGGTTCTCACCCACATAGTCGCCTGATTCGTCATCAACAAGTGATTTCATGTTGGCTTTTGCACTTTCAAGAATTGCTCTTCTTTCATCAGTTAAAATTTCCTTAAACAGCTGAAGCTCAGCAGCAGTATATCTTGTTTTACCGCTCCTTTTAAATTTCTTTTTCGGAACGGGCTTTGCTTTTGGAGCAGTTTTCAGTGCTTTTACAGCTTTTTTTATCTTTACAGCTTTTTTAGGTTTTACAACTTTAGCTTTTTTAACTTTCACTTTAGGTTGTTTTGATTTCACTTTTACTTTTACTACTTTCTTTTTTTTAATTACAGCTGCTTTCTTCGGTTTTGCAGCTGTTTTTGTCTTCCTTTTTGTAACATTCTTTTTCATGAATTACTCCTTATTCTATGCTTACTTTTATGTAATTTTTTCTATAAAAAACTTACAGGACATTTCGTTGATATCAGTTTCAAAATAGTTTATCCCGTTATCTTTCGATTCAATTAATTTCTCGCAGTTAATTTCATTCTTTATTACATTGAAATTCTTTCTGACTGCATCGAAAATACCCGAATCCGTTTTTAATGTAACATTAATTCTGTCATTAACGTTATAGCCGTTTGATTTTCTGTAATTCTGAATTCTGTTCACGAATTCCCGGACTACACCTTCCTCAATAAGTTCGTCATCGAGCTTTGTATCTAAAGCTATGGTTAAATTATTATACGATTCTACAATCCATCCTTCAATATTTTCAGTATAGATTTCAACATCTTCACGTGTAATTCCAAATGTTTCTTTTAAAACAGTCCCGTTGTTTTCAAGTCCTGTAATATCATCGTGCGAGAGACTGTTTATCAGCTGCTGGACTTTCTTTACATCCTTACCATATTTCGGACCTATTGATTTAAAATTCGGTTTAGTTTTCT
Organism: Ignavibacteriota bacterium; assembly: GCA_003158365.1. Classification (GTDB taxonomy): domain Bacteria; phylum Bacteroidota; class Ignavibacteria; order Tepidaquicellales; family Tepidaquicellaceae; genus FEN-1279. The sequence goes on from PMIW01000201.1 coordinate 6,638, forward strand.
TTTTTATAATTTCAGAATCACCTTCGATTATATAAAGATTCTTCACATTTATTTCTTCAAGAATAATATTTTCTACTTTTTGCAAATTGTGTTTCTCAGTATCATTCAAAACCGGTATTAAAAGCTGTTTTAACGGCTGTCTTACTTTTAAATTATTCTTAACCCTGACAGCTCTTACAAGGTTTACAACTTTTTGTGCCATATCCATCTGTTCTTCAAGTGTAGAATCGATTAACTTTGAATCAAAACTGCTGAATTCAGCAAGGTGAATCGATTCCAGTGAATTGCAGATTTCAAGATAAAGCTTTTCTGTCAGGAACGGAGAAACTGGCGCAAGCATCATAAATATTTCGTGCAGGCATTCGAACAAAGTCTGGAATGCCGCTATGCCATCGCTTTTTTCTTCGGGATTTCTGAACCTTCTTCTGTTTCTTCTTACATACCAGTTTGAAAGTTCGTCGATTGTAAAATCCGAAAGAAGCCTGCAGGCTTTTGTAATCTCGTAACTGTCCATTAATTCAAAGAACTCTTTCTTCAATGAATTCAATTTAGAAATTATCCACCTGTCAATTTCTCTACGTTCGCTGACAGGTATTTGTTTTTCTTTTCCATAGTCAAATTCATTTTGATTAGCATACATAATAAAAAACTTGTATGTATTAATCAATGTATCAAAAAACTTATTTTTAATTTCTATCAGGTCATCTTCGTTGAATAATTTTGACTTCCAGATAGGGGAACCGGCTACGAGATACCATCTGAGTATATCGGCACCGTGTTTTTCCATCATTTCAAAAGGATTAACGGCATTTCCGAGCGACTTGCTCATCTTTTTGCCGACTTTATCCAGAATGTGACCGTTTACAATCAGGTTTTTATATGCCGGTTTACCGAATATAAATGAACCTATCGCGTGAAGCGAATAAAACCAGCCTCTTGTCTGGTCAACACCTTCAGCAATAAAATCTGCAGGATAATTTTCTTCGAAATATTTCCGGTTTTCAAACGGATAGTGGAACTGAGCAAAGGGCATCGAGCCGCTGTCGAACCAGCAGTCAATGACTTCGGGTACCCGCTGCATTTCGTGACCGTCTTCCGATTTTAATTCAATCCTGTCTATATATGGTTTATGCAAATCAAGAAAATCTTTACTGTAAATATCATTAAAGTTTGTAGCTTTCTTTTTCAGTTCATCGATGCTTCCTATTATTTCGTAATGTTCATTATCATTCTCATCCTTGTAAAACCAGATTGGGAGGGGGGTTCCCCAGAACCTGTTTCTTGAAATAGCCCAGTCTTTATTTTCTTCGAGCCAGTTGCCGAATCTTCCCGTACCAAATTCTTTCGGATTCCAGTTAATCTCATCGTTCAACTTCATCATCTTATCTTTATATGCGGTTGTCTTTATAAACCACGAATCCGTTGCATAATACATTAAAGGTACTTTATGTCTCCAGCAATGGGGATATGAATGAGTGAACATTTCTTTTTTATAAAGTCTTCCGGATGATTTCAAATCATTAATTATCTGCGGGTCGGCTAATTTGAAATTAATATCCGCATATGGCCCGCAATTATGCCTGAATAGTCCGCTTCGTTTTACTGCCTGAAGCAGGGGCAAATCATATTTTAAACCGATATTGTAATCGTCTTCACCAAAAGCGGGAGCAATGTGTACTATTCCCGTTCCGTCTTCCATTGTTACGAAATCACCTGATGTAACATAATAAGCTTTCTTTTCGAGTTCGAAGAAATTAAAAAGTGGTTCATATTCAATGTTTTCGAGGTCGGTTCCCTGAATTTCTTTTAATATCTTAAATTCTTCTTTAATAACTGAAAGTCTTGGTTCAGCAAGAATGAATTTATTATCCCTGGTTTCAATTAAAACATATTTTTGTTTTGGATTTATGCAAAGAGCCACGTTTGAAGGCAGAGTCCATGGTGTAGTGGTCCATACTAAAAAATCTGCATCTTTAAATTCAGAATTTTTAATTTTAAATTTAATATATACAGACGGGTCTTTTAATTCTATATATCCCTGTGCAACTTCGTGAGAGGAGAGGGGAGATTCGCATATAGGACAGAAAGGCTGAATCTTAAAACCTTTATAAATCAGTCCGCCGTCAAAGAATTTCTTTAAAGCCCACCAAACGGATTCTATATATTCATTATGAAAAGTAACGTACGCATCTTTAAGGTTAATCCAGTAACCCATCCTGCGGGTAAGCTCTTCCCACTGCTCTAAATATGTGAAAATAGATTCTTTACACGCATTATTGAACTCAACAGGACCGAATTTATATATTTCATCTTTTGATTTTAAACCGAGTTTTTTTTCAACTTCCACTTCGACAGGAAGACCGTGTGTATCCCATCCTGCTTTACGATGTACCTGATAGCCCTGCATTGTTTTATAGCGGCAAATTATGTCCTTAACAGTTCTGGATATCACGTGATGAATCCCGGGCAAACCGTTTGCAGTTGGAGGACCTTCGTAAAAAGTATAGTATTTGGAATCGCTTTTCGTAGTGACACTTTTTTCAAATACCTTATTGTTTTCCCAAAAAGTTAATATTTCAATCTCTATGTCCGGTAAACTAATATTTTCACTGAAACTTTTATACATTTTTTATGCTCAATATTACTAAAATAAACATCAAAACTATAAAAATATAAATCCAATTTCAATGTATATTGGTATATTATGAGAGGGAAAATGGGGAAAATGAGAAGAAATCGAAGCAGATTTAATTGTCTTAAAAATTTATCGACTGAAAACAGGAAAAAAATATAAAAATCACTATTATTTTACTTTCCCTGTTCCTTCATGAAATATTTTCGCAGGTTTTTCTGGAAAATTAATGACTGAGCAATCTGCTGGGGTGTCAATATTTTTCCAAGATCAGTGATAAAATCCCTTCTGGATTTATTAATTTTATCGTCAATATCCAGCAATGCATTAATTTTAGCGGTTACATCGCTTGCATTAGGATTTTCTTCAATTGATTTGAAAATCTGACGTTTTTCTTTGTTATAGTCTCCGATTGTTCTTTTTTGTTCATTAAAAAGTTTAATGAAATTATTTGCGGTTACATCATCTATTTTCAACTTATCCATTAACTTTTCCTTTATCACTTTGCTGAGTTTTATTCTTGAATTTGTAAGTGTAGTATCTTCCTGCGCCCTTAATGAAATATTGAAGCAAAGAGCAATGAAAAATATAAGCATTAATTTCTTTATCATAACGGCAATATTTAAAATTTAGAATTTTTTATTTCATTTAATATTTTATTTTGCTCTTCGGAATTCAATTTTTCGAACTCCTGCTCAATGTTTGGTTCTTCTTCATTTGAAAAAAATACATCTTCATCAGATGCGTTTTCGGATATATCGATTGCAATATTATTATTCTCTTCGGCATCTGTAATTTTATTTTTATCGGTATCAGTTTGTCTCGGGTAAAAAGATTTAGTCATATTGGAGATAAAATTGTCGTTATTTTCCGGTTCAGTCGGTTCTAAATTCCCATTTGCATCGGTGTCTTTGTAAATATTGCCATCATTTTCAATTTTTCCTGAATTATCATTTTTGAGGACTACCTGAGAATCACTTTTAAAATTATTTATGTATTCATTATTATTAATAAATGTTTCGTAACCGATAAACATAAGGATTACAGCAGTAACGGGCAAAGCGAATTTCCATATTGCCGAAAAACTCTTTTTGAAATTAAATATATTTGACTCTGCATTGATTTTATCATTTATCTGCGGAAGAAGATTATTAAAGTAATTTACAGGAGGCTCAGCAAATGCAAATCTATTTATGTTTTTTAATGCCTTATTTAATGAATCAAATTCATTTTTAAAACCTTGATTTACAGTAAGCTCGTGATTTATTGCATTTTTCAGATCCACGTCTTCAATTTTACCGTTTATATAGTCAGGAAGATTTTCTAAAAGTTCATCTGTTTTAAATTCCTTGCCCATACTATTTGATTTTATTTTTTTTCTCGTTTAAATAACTCTGAATTTTTTTAAAAGCATGGAAATAATTTGCTTTCAAACCTCCTACCGAAGTTCCCAGAATTTCCGCAATTTCGTCATAGGGCATCTCTTCATAAAATCTCAGGTTAAATACTGCTCTCTGCTGTTCGGGTAACTTCATTATTGCTTCTTTAATTATAATCGAGTTAATTTTATTGTCAAAAATGTCATCAGAATTAGTTTCATTTGATTTTAACTTGTAAACTTCGGAGTCTATATCCTTCATTTGTGTTAACTGAACCTTATGCTTTTTGATGTGATTCAATGAGTAATTAACAGCCATTTTATATATATAAGTGTACAAAGCGGAATCACCCCGGAAATCAAAAAGTGATTTATACAATTTCAAAAACACTTCCTGTGTAATATCATCTGCGTCGTCGTGGTCGAGCACAAATTTCCTTATAAGCCAATAAATCTTTTTCTGATATTTAAGAACAATATAATTAAAGGCACTTTTATTACCGTTTTTAAAACTCTCTATAATATCTTTATCATCGCTATCGATATTAATGTAATCTGACACTATGATTTATATTTATTAGACAAATTCTACAATATTATGGTTTAATCGTATATTTTTCGTTTTATAGTGTATATAATAACTACTTTTCTTAAATTATATAAGTCAAAACATTATTAATAAATCTTGATAAAACAAGTTATTAAGAGAAAGTATATATTTTTTGTAATCGCAATTGCGGTTTTTATACCGTTTCTACTTATTATAAATTACAATCATCCCGAAAAACAGATTTCAGATAAAGAAATCAGAAACACAGAATCGGAAGTCCTCATATCTCCAAATATAAATAATGTACAAAAAGATAATTCAAAATTTAATCCAAACGAGAAGTATTTTTTTATTGTAAATAAATGCGAAAATCTATTTCAGGACTGGAGCGAGATTTTTGAATATTTTTCTGCAAATAAATCCCTGGTTGTAAAATCCAAAACTCTGGATTCCGCGAGTCTTGAAAATCTTTCGTACAAAATAAAAAATGTTCCCAGTGTCTTCAGAGTCGGAAATGTTCAGGAACTTGTTGATGAATACGGAGACCTGATTAAATCGCAGTGTACTTATTATAAAATGGACTGGCGGCTCATCCTTGCACTGATTCACCAGGAATCGCTTTTTAACTCGGCTGCCGTGTCAAGGGCAGGAGCATTCGGACTTATGCAGATAATGCCGCGTACGGGTATTGGATTGCAGAATGAACTGAATCTGGAAGACACTAAAGCTCCCCAGAATAATCTTACTGCAGGAATTTATTATTATGCTACACTTGTCGCTAATTTTGAGTTCGCAGGTGAAGAAAAATATAAATTTGCACTTGCAGCATACAATGCAGGATTCGGCAGGGTAGTTGATGCTATGACAATCACTTTTTATTTCGGAAAGGATTACAAGGTTTGGGATAATGTAAAAGAGTTTTATCCCTATCTATCTGCAAAACAGGATTCCATTCATGCATTAGTCTGGCCGCAGACAAAAAGACCTCCGAACGGAACGCTTGAAAACTGGATGGAACCATACAAGTATGTCGAGAATATCATATTTTATTACAGGGAATATAAGAAATATTTTAAAAGCAATTTGCCAGAACCTAAAACCAAAGAAACAAAAAAGAGAAAATCAAAAAAGAAATAATATGAACAAAAACGAGAATTTAATTGATGGAATAAAATCATTCGAAGATGCCAGAAAACTTTTTCCTGTGACGGATACCTGCGTTTACCTGGATTCTGCTCATTACAGCCAGTATTCGCTCGAAACAAACAGGAGATTGACAGACTTTATAAATGAATTTACATTTAGAAATAAAAATTTAAGTCTTTTCATCAACGGGAAAATAATAGAGTTAAAAGAAAAGATAGCAAAGTTAATCAATTCAAAAAAAGAAAATATCATATTAACCGGCAGTACCACCCACGGACTAAATATTTTTGCAAATGGCATTACTTTGAAAAAAGGTGAGCGTGTTGCATTTGCAGACACAGAATTTCCTGCGGTAATATATCCATGGCTTAACCAGAATAAATTAAGAGGAATTGAATACGTATATATATCGTCTGAAAACGGAAAAATCAAACTTGAAGATATTGAACAGGTAATAAAAGAAAATAATGTAAAAGTTTTAACTATAAGTTCCGTCGAGTTTTTAGGATACAAAAATAATCTGGAAAAAGTCAGCAAGATTTGTAAAATGTATGATTGTATTCTGGTAGTGGATGCAATTCAGAGTATTGGTGTGTGTCCAATGGATGTCAAGAAATATAATATCGATTTTCTTGCTGCCGGTTCCCAGAAATGGATGATGTCGCCCGCAGGTATAGGATTTGCATTTATATCGGACGAAATGAAGAATCGTATTGTTCCTACATATGCGGCTACATCAAGTATTAAATATGATTTCAAGAACTTTCTAAAATATGAACTGAATTTCAATGACGACGGTTCGGCTTATGAGAATTCTACTCTAAATTGTCTCGGCATGATCGGGCTGGGGTCTTCCATCGAGTTATTTTCAAAATTGGGAGTTGAAAATATATTTAACCATATATTAGGCTTATTCGATTTATTTGTGTCCGAACTGGATAATTCAAAATATACAATTGAATCAGTTTTAAATCCTGAAAACCGCTCAAACATCCTGATATTTTCCTGTAAAGACAGAAGTAAAAACGAATCTGTTCAGAAATATCTTGAAGATAAGAATATTTTTATCGCATTGAGAGAGGGTTTCTTAAGGGTATCACCGCATCTTTTCAATAACAGGGAAGATATTTTGACATTGACGAACGAGTTAAATATAATATAATTATTTACACGCTGAGGCAATAGTAAGTGCTGATATTTCTTTTACATCTTCATTTCGCAATACTTTTATAACCTCATTAATTGTCGCACCCGTTGTCATGACATCATCTACAAGTAAAACATTTTTACCGCTAATATTATTTTTGTACTCAGGATTTAATTGAAAAGCATCTTTAACATTTGAAAGTCGTTCAAAGTATTTGAGGTTAGTCTGTGATTTAGTGTGTCTTATTCTGATTACAAGGTCATTAATTTGAGAAATATTAAGTACAGAATTAATTCCATTGCATATATATTCTGATTGATTATATCCTCTTTCTCTTAATTTTGTTTTGAAGAGGGGAACAGGACAGAGAATATCATATTGCCTGACTCTCGGGAATGTTTTTATATATTCGCTGCCAAAGTAACTGCCGAGAAACGCTCCTAAATTAAAAAAGCCGTTATATTTTAAATAGTGAATAATAGCCTGTACAGAATTATCTTTTTTGAAGGAGAGGTAGCTGTTGAAATAATCTGATTTTACTTTAGTTCTCATTTCAATCAGCTCTTCGGGTTTTATCTTATCGAGATTGGCAAAAGCAGTATCTTCTATGAATTCGTTTGAATTGTCAGGTTTAAGTTTATTGTTTGTAATTATACAGATCTTAGGAAAGAAAAAATCTTTTATATAATCATATAGATTTAACAAGATTTATAGTAACTTAAAGGTTTTGATGGATGGTTTTAACTATTATATAAATATAGTAAATTATTCTATGTCTTTAAGTAATTCCGATAAAAATGACTTAAGCTCTTTAAGGTCGCTTAACAAAGGTTTGCTATCAATATCACTTTGTGCAGTATCGGAATTTTTATCTTCATCAGAATTAAACAAGCTTAGTTCATTTTTAGAATGAGCAAATGTGCTTTTCAATTTAGCATCATCTGTTCCTGTGAGAACCTGTTCTTCTTCTTTAATATTGTAGCTTTTAAGTAACTTTTTAGCTCCTTCAATAGTGTATTTCTCGTCTCGCAGAAGCTTTTTGATATGTAATATCAGTTTAATATCTTTATTCGTATATATTCTATTTCCGGCCAGATTTTTAGCAGGTTTAAGCTGGTCAAATTCAGTTTCCCAGTATCTTAATACATATTGCTCTAAATCCGTTATTTTACTGACTTCACTGATGGAATAGTAAAGTTTCTTCATTGCAAAATTTTTCTTCATAATATATAGATATTATTCAGAAATATATATATTATAAATAGATTTATCAATACAAATGTTTTAAGCATTACTTTTTGTCGGGGTTAATAACTATGTTAAATATAACGAGATAAGACTAACTACTTTAAAATGCATTTTATAAAAAAACTTATTTCATTATGTTATTAACGAGTGAATTATTAATTTAAACCAATACCTTACTATGAAATACATCAAATTTGTACTTGTCATATTAATATCAGTTATTCTGGTTTCCTGCTCGAAAAATCCTGTTACAGTCTTTTACAATGGGAAAATCCATACAATGGATAAAAATAATTCCGTTGTGGAAGCAATTGCAGTAAAAGAAGGTAAAATAGTGGAATCAGGTACGAGTGATGAAATGAAAAGCAAATACGGAAAAGATAAACTGGTAGATTTAAGTGGTAAAACAGTAATACCCGGATTTATAGAATCCGAGGGCTCGCTAGTGGATTTTTCACTCGAGCTTGCTAGATACAATAATATGATTGATTTGAAAAATGTTACTGATGTGAGCAAAATCGTTGCCTTTGTATCGGAAAAAGTAAAAAATCAAAAAGAGAATGCCTGGGTAGGCGGATATGGCTGGGACGATGAAAATATTACTGAAGGTATGGAATTAATAACTAAATCAACTTTAGATAAGATTTCCCTGAAGCATAATATTTATCTGATAAATAAAGACGGTTCTATAGTATGGTGTAATTCAAAAGCGTTCGAGACGATGCAGATTACGAAACAGACTCCATCACCCGAGGGTGGAGAAATAAGTAAGGATGAAAACGGAGAACCTGATGGTCTGTTGTTCGGAAAGGCAATTAACCTTGTAAAGGAAAAACTTCCGAAATTCACAAAGGAAGATATGCAGAATGCCCTGCAAAACGGTGCGCAGGAACTTTTAAAATACGGTATCACCGGAGTTATAGACAGAAACATGAGCAATGAATCAATAAATGCCTATAAAGAACTTATTGACAGCAATAAAATCCCGATTCATATATATGCGGTACTGACCGGCAGTGATCCGGCGTTTACCGAATATCTGCAAAAAGGAATTGAACAAAATTATAAGAATAAACTCACTGTAAGAGCCGTCACGCTTGACTATGACGGTGCATTAGAACTGCAAAGCGCAGCAATGAACGAAAACTACAAAGGTGAAGTTAAAAAGAAGCAGCCTTATACCGATGAAGCTGCTATTGAAAAAACACTGAGAGAAGCTCTTGATAAGAATTTTCAATTTACAATTAAAACTGTTGGGGATGACGCAGTAACAAGAGTGCTTAAAGTGATTGAAAAAGTTGTAAAAGAAAAAAATCCAAAAGACGCCAGGATTAGACTTGAAGGAATAGAGTTTATATCTCCCTCCGATTTATTAAAAATTAAGGAATTAAAAATTATTCCGACAATAATTCCCGAAACAAATATTTTCGATTCATTTTATCTTGATTTAGTTATAGCACCTGAAGCCAGAAAGAATTTTGCGATGTGGAATGCAATGATTTCGAATGCAGGTATGCTGACTGCAGGTTCTGGATTCCCGTTCAGCCAGACTATCAGCCCGTTGACTGAAATATATTATATGACAAACAGGCAGCCGATGGACACGATTATTAATGTGCCAAATCCCGAACAAAAACTGTCGGTTTCGGATGCTGTGAAATCCTATACAGTTTGGGCCGCATATTCGACATTTCAGGAAAATACAAAAGGCAGTCTTGAAAAAGATAAATTTGCCGATATGGTTGTCCTGTCTGACGATATATTTAGTTTGCAGGGCAAAGCATTATTAAATACAAAGATATTAATGACTATTGTTAACGGAATAGTCGCCTATGAAAATAAAGAGATTAATGTAAAATAAATTATATGTCAGATAAAAAATTAACATCATTGCTTGAGATAATTAATTATTCGGCCGGTCTTTTAAAAGAAAACAATATTAAAGATGCAAGGTTGAATATCGAACTTATGTTTTGTGAAATTTTAAAATGTGACAGGATTAAACTGTATCTGGATTTTGACAAACCGCTTAAGCAGGAAGAAATTGCAGGATTTAAGGCAATGCTTAAAAGAAGACTGAATCACGAACCACTGCAATATATTNNAGACAGGAAACGGAAATCCTAGTGGGAAAAGTGCTTGAAGATGTATTTGAATCGGGAAAAGAGAATGTTCGTATTCTGGAAATCGGTTCCGGGAGCGGCTGTATAGCAATTGCACTCAGCAGTGAAATGAAAAAGAAAAACATTTTGCACAATATTGTTTCAATTGATAATTCAACTGATTCGATAAGCATTTCGAATGAAAATATGAAATTAAATAATATTAGTGATGAAAATATTAATTTTAAGGTTATCGATTATCTAAAAGATGATATGTCCGATAATAAATTTGATTATATTGTATCAAATCCCCCTTATATTCCATCTGGTAATCTTCCTGATTTGGATGCTGAAGTGAAAAATTACGAGCCTGTTGATGCTCTTACTGACGGAAAAGATGGTTTACTTTTTTACGAAATAATTTTTAATTTATGTAAAAGCTCATATTCGGATTCAAAAATATTTCTTGAAATCGGAGACGGACAAAAAAATAAAATTGAAGAATTATTAAATAATCTAAATATCCGGAACTTCAGGTATTTTAAAGATTACAATAAAATAGACAGGGTTTTAAAAATAAATTAAAATGATTGCTGTCGTTCAAAGAGTTACGGGTTCCAATGTCGAAGTAGACGGTAAAATTATAAGCCGCATTTCCAACGGTATACTTGTATTTCTCGGGGTGAAAAAAGGAGATAATGAAAATAATGCGGATTTTCTTTCAAATAAAATCATTAACCTGAGAATATTTCCGGATGAAAACGGGAAAATGAATTTAAGCGTTAAGGATATTGAAGGAGAAATCCTGGTTATTTCCCAGTTTACTTTATGCACAGATAACTCAAAGAGCGGCAATCGCCCGGGTTTTACTTTAGCTGAAGAGCCTGAAAGAGCAAATGAATTATATGAATATATAATTGGTAAAATGAAAAATGATTACTCGGAAGACAGAATATTCTCCGGAGTCTTTTCTGCCCATATGAAAATAAATATAATAAACGATGGTCCCGTTACAATAATACTTGAAAAATAATTTGGGCATTCAAAATAAATATAGAAAAAAGAAAATCTGCTTAATAGGTGTCGGGAAAGTTGGTTCTGCGCTGTATCACTCAATGAACAGTTCCGGCTTTGATTTTAAATATGCAGTGGATTCGAATACCGGAAGGCTGAAAAGAATAATTTCAAGTAACAAGAAAATTATACCGGCAAAGAAAATATCTAAAAATATTCTGTCGGAATCAGACATAATAATATTTGCCATACAGGAAAAGAAACTTAAAGATACAATAAGGGAATGCCGACAATTAAATCTTGATTTATCCGGGAAAATGGTTTTTCATACAAGCGGAATAGAGACGTCGCAATTATTTGGCAGTCTTAAAATAAATAAAAAAAATGCAGGTTCGTTTCACCCTTTGCAAACATTTAATACTATATCATATAAAAACAATAATATACTCATTAATATATATTTTGGTATAGAAGGTGGTAATAATGCACTAAAATATCTTAAAGAGATTTGCAGAGTCTTAAAAAGCAAATATATAATTATTCCTGAAGATAAAAAAATATTATATCACAGTGCATGTGTAACAGCTTCAAATTTTTTAGTCAGTCATTTTAGTATGCTTTCCAAGATTACAGACGGGATATCATTAAAAAATAAAAGCGGGATAGAGATATTTAAGCCTATAATACTGACAACTTTAAATAATATTTTTAATCAGGGAATAAAAGAATCTTTAACCGGACCGTTTGAAAGAGGGGATATTGGTACAATTAAATTGCATTTAAAATATTTTAAAGAAAACCTACCTTCTGTATTATATTACTACATTTTAATTGGAATTGAAACCGTAAAATTATCTTTTAAAAAGAAAAGTATAACAAAATCAGAAGCCGTTGAAATTGAAAAACTACTTTTAAAATATATTTAATTTTGTAAAATGAAAATATCAGAGATATCAGCAATAATCATTTTATTGTTATATAGTTTCAGTGCTTTTGCACAGGTTAATCAGACTGATACGTCAAAAAGTAGTTTGATAGAAAGAAATCCGAAAAAACCGGGTGGAATATTTATTTCGCCTGTTCTTGGTGCTGAATTTCCCACAAGAGATTTCGTAACCAATTCAAAATATGCATTTTGCATAGGCGGAAAACTGGAGTATGCTTCGATGAGCCTTTATCCGTTTGTAATCGGGGCAACCATTCAGTATCAAAATCACGATGGAGCTGATGATTTTAAAACTTTGAATTTAATCAATTCGATGAGTACGAAGATAACTTCATTCGGCGTATCTGTTGATGTGTTATTGAATAAATACTTAAAATCTTCTTTTACAATTCCATTTATATTTCTGGAGGCACGTTCAGTTAATGTTAAAAGAGATGTTTTACCTCCTGAGAATTTTCCCAATTTAAAAGCAACGGACAATACGATTGGATTTGGTGGGGGAGCCGGATTCACTTTATATATTTTTGATATATATGTTACTTACTTATCGGCAAAAGAATACAGCACTATTTCTTTAAAGACAAGATTCAAATTTCCGCTTATTAAATTCTAAAGTTTTCTTTCTTTCCAGTTTATTTTTGAATTTAAAAGAAATGTAAATGGAAGTAATAATCCGTATATCGAGAAATATATCTGGAACAGGGGGAAGAATATCCACAAATTCTTAAAATTCAACCTGTAATATACAGGCATCATAATAATCAATTCCGATATTATTTTCAGGCTGACAAGAAAAAGATAAATATAAGTATTTAAAAACAGAAATCCAAAAACAAATATCAGGTTAACTGCATACAATTCAAAACCAAGTATCCACCCAAGAAAATTTATTCCGAGTCCTCCTTTAAACCACCTCTTTTTTTGATTGTAAAGTTCTTTTACGGTTTTACACTCTTCCGTAATTACAGTGCAGGCAGGATTAACAGGGTAGATGACATTGTACTTGCTGTCTGAATTTATTCTGCGCATAATTGCAAGATCCTCTGTAACGGAAAAATTTATCTTTTCATAACCGCCGATTTCGTTATAAACATTTTTTGTAAATGACAGATTATTTCCGATGCAGCTTAAAATACTCCCGATTCCGCTGCTGCAGGAAGCAAGGGACTGAAGATATATCCAGTCTAAAGCCTGAAGTTTCGCAAAGAATGAATTAGTATGATTTATTTTCGTAAATCCGCAAACCATGTTAACATTTTCGGAATAATATCCGGCTGTCTCCTTTACCCAATCGGGAGGAACAGTACAGTCTGCATCCGTCATTAATATAATATCTCCTTTGGCTATCTTTATGGCTGAATCTATAGCATTTGCCTTTCCTTTTAGATTTTTAGTCTCAGTGTCGTCTGAATCAATAACTTTAATGAAACTGCAGTCTTTTATCTCATTAATCATTATAGATTTGGTGGAATCGGTGGATTTATCGTTTACCAGAATAACTTCAAGAAGGTTTTTATCGTAATTAAGACGCTTAAGGGATGCAATGCATGCGGAAATAATATTTTCTTCGTTGCGTGCGGCTACAATTACAGTAACTTTTGTGTTTGTTGATTTATTGTTTTTTTTCAATGAATTTGAACGAAGAAATCCAATGAAAAAAATAATATGGAGCAATAAGTATATTAATAAAGAAACAGAAGAAATTATTTCCATACTAAACAGGATAAGTTTTAAAGATAAATATGGTTATTTGACCACAGCTATTTTAATTATCTTTCTTTCCTTGCTTCCGTCAATTTGAGCTTCCACAACACCGTAGTATATACCGCTTTGAACTGTAGAAACATCCCATGTAATCTCGTTGTCTGCATTGGAAAAAGCAGTCCCGTTAAGTGTTGTAACAAGTTCACCCGATAAATCAAGGATTTTTACTGTTACAGTTGATGCAATTCCGTTAATATAATATCTTATAAATGTTTTGCTATCATAAACAGGATTTGGCCAGTTATATACTTTATCTGACGGCAGCTTTTCAGAATAATTTACGGTCGAAGTAAGAATTTTATAATTATTATTTGAAAGATATTTATCTTTTAAAAAGTTTTTCCAAAGTATTTTATTTTCATCGTATCTGACGTTTGTTTTATATGCGTACAAATATTTATCACCGCCAAATGTAATTATTCCGAGCGTATCATTTAAATTAGCAAAAGCAGGTGTCGAAAATGAATTTGGGCCTGTTTTAATCGGATATCCGCTAACCACTTTTCCGTTTATACCAAATGCATATAAATCACCGTCAGAAGTTGTAAAAATAATATCCATAATACCGTCATTATTCACATCCGCGACGGCTATTCCGGGACTTACGGTTTTATTAAAGTTAACCGGGAAATTTTCAAGCAATACTCCGGAAGAATTTATCACGAATAATCCTTCGTCAGCAGAAAAAATAATTTCCTGCCTTCCATCTTTATTAACATCTGCCAATATCGGATTATTTGCATGCGTTATTTTATAATTTATATTCAACAGATTACCGTCAAGAATGAATGAACTGTTCGCGTATACCAGTTCCAGAGAATCGATAGAGTTTTGATTTTTTAAATTTCCTGTTATAATATATTTTGTATTTCCTGTTCTGTAAGAATATCTGTTTTGATCTATTTTCGATAAATACGATACAGAATTTCTGGATGCCGAATCAATATAATTTACAGAACCGTCAAGCTTTCTTTCCTCTATCCAGCCGTTTGAAAATCCTAAAACAATTTTAGATGAATCATATACGAGCGGGAAGGCAGGGGAGCTGATAAGATTATCGAATGTCGAATCCGTAATTATATTATTAACAGTTTTATAAAATCCAAGGATGTTATTTCCGGATGTCAATACAAGTCTTTTACTGTTGCCAAGTGCAGATGAATATGCGGTTACAGCAGGGGTTCTGCCGAAATTGTAAACTAATACATTAGAAGGGTCACCCGATATCGGTGTTCCGTCCGTTTTGAATCCGTATAAATTAGTCGAATTGTTAATAAAAAATTCATCCCTTCCGTCCCCGTCTAAATCAAAAGCAATCGGTTGTGTATTGTTAAAAAGATTCGTTCCACCTATGTACTTCGGAAAACCCGCTAAAGGCCTGATAATATCGGAACCTATCCTTACTCTGAATTTCATGGTTGCGGCAATGGGATCAAAATCTGTTATATATATATTATTATTAGCCAGTGAATAACTTAGAGAATTCGGAATGGAA
>PMIW01000153.1 GCA_003158365.1 Ignavibacteriota bacterium
ATACGACAACTGGATATATCTTTGTTTCTTATCCTGTTTTTATCACGCAGGAAAAGTGTTAATTGAAGATCATCCTTTATTTTAAAAATATCGATGACATGTTTTGCGATATTTCCATTCGCGCCCAGAATAATTAATTTTTTCATAAATTTATATTCTTCAGTTATTTTTTAAAGAAGCCATATCAATAACAAAACGATAATGTACATCGTTTTTTTGCAGCCTGTCAAAAGCTTCGTTTACCTGTTGCATTTTTATTAATTCAATTTGAGCTGTGATATTATGCGTGGCGCAGAAATCCAGCATTTCCTGTGTCTCCGCAATGCCGCCAATGTTTGAACCTGCGAAATTTTTCCTGCCGTGAACAATGTTAAACGCCCCTACCGGAATTCTATCGGCAGGTAAACCTACCAATACAAGAGTACCGTCTACTTTAAGTAGGTTCAGGTAAACATTTACATCAAGTGCCGCAGATACAGTGTCTAATATAATATCAAGTTTGGATTGCCTTTTCATTTGTTCTGTATCAGAAGATAATACCGCTTCATCTGCTCCAAGTCGTTTCGCATCATCAACTTTTGATGGTGAAGTTGTAAACACAACTACATGTGCTCCCATAGCTTTGGCTATTTTAATCGCCAGATGTCCTAAACCTCCGATACCTAAAATACCAACTTTTTTACCGGGACCGGCTTGCCAATGTTTTAAAGGTGAATAAACGGTAATGCCGGCACATAACAAAGGTGCAGCCGCTGCTAAATCGAGTGTTGGGGGTACGTGCAGCACATATTTCTCGTTACAAACATAGGTTTCAGAAAAACCACCAAAAGTTACTCCTCCTAAATATTTGTCAGGGCTATTGAAAGAAAAGGTTACTCCGTCATCACAAAATTGTTCTAAACCTTCCTCACAGTATTCACATTTACCGCAAGAATCGACGATACAGCCGACGGCAGCAAGGTCACCTACTTTAAATTTTGTAACATGTTCACCAACACCGGCTATTCTTCCGACTATTTCATGACCCGGAACAATTGGGAACTTGGTGCCTCCGAATTCATTTTTAATCTGATGTAAATCTGAATGGCAAATACCACAATAAAGGATTTCCATTTCAACATCGTGCGGTTGTAGTTCTCTGCGATTAATATTCATTGAATGTAAAGGAGCATCGGATGCTAAAGTCCCATAAGCTTTTATGTTCTTTGTTTTCATGTTTTATTATTTATAATTTTTTAATCTTTTATTACTTCGTTTAAACATTTTATTGCATTTAGAGTCCTTGGGTATCCAATATATGGTAATAATTGTGTAACTACATTTAAAAGTGTTTCTTTATCGTTACCTACATTCAAATTACCACTAATATGTCCTTTTACCTGAGATTCTGTACCACCCATGCTGATGAGCATTGAAAAGGTTAATAACTCTCTTGTTTTAATATCTAATCCGGTTCTAGTTATATAATCTCCGAAACAATTTGCTGATAAATATTTTTGGATATGAAGCTGATTTTCAGGAGATGTTTCGTACATCTTATCAATCATATCACCAAAAATAGTTTTTTGTAATGCCAGACCTTTTTTGTAACGGGTTTCCGGAGTTGTTGTCGATTGTCCTTCCAACGGAAGTTTTATTCCCCGCTCGTTAAATAACTCGTTAGTAGTATAAATAAAGTCAATAACCTTTGCAATGCCAACATAAGGAACAGATTGATATAAAATTTCTTTTACTTCAACCGGAGTTACTCCTACATTGAGAGCCGCGTTAACAAACATTTTATACTCGGTAAGAGATTGTGAGGCGATGGTGGAACCCAAAATCATCATTACCCGGATTTTGGTATCAAGGTTACCATAACCGATAACTTCGTCGAAAGCGAAGTTATCAAACACTTGAATTAATTCCGGGTCGGTCTGCTTGGTTTTCGATTCATAATTTGGCCAAAGCTCTTCATGATTTTTAATTGCCTTCTCGCTCAAATAAGGAACATCACCTTCCGAAACTGTTGTTGCTTCTTTGTATTGTTTATTATCTACCGCCTCTAACCAAGTTGTTTTGCTTTCCTCTGGATTTGTTTCAATTGCCAGATGAGAGAACCAACTATCGGGAGCTGCTCCGTGCCAGTGAACCACATCAGGCGGAATTTCTACTACATCACCCGGTAAAAGCAGACGTGCCGGTTCACCTTTAACCTGATAATATCCTCTACCACTTATTACAACTAAGACTTGACCACCTGAGTGACTGTGCCAGTTATTTCTACACCCAGGTTCAAATGTTACATTTGATATCGGACAATTTAAATCTTTATTTTGTGTTAACGGAGCTAAATAAGCTTGTCCTGTAAAATATTTAGAATACATTTCAGGGAGTTTATTACCCAATGGAAAAATACTGATTTTATAATTTTCTTCTTTCATGTCTTGAGCATTTAATTGATTGTTAAAGCTATGCATTATAATAACAATAGAAATTAAAATTATTATAAAGTTCTTCATACGATTGCCAATGTTATTTCTGTTCTTTTTTTGTTATTCCAATTTTTTGAAGCCATTCCCCAACTAATTCGCGCGAATTATTTACTTCATGTCCTTTTATACCTAAGGCTTCAAAAATTTTAGCATTAGGAAAATATTCTTTTAAAAGCCTGGTGCAACTGTTAACCCCGCTTCCCTCATGCGTCCCAAATGGAACGAAAGTCTTACCTGCTAATTTATCCTTATATGTATCATAAAATGTCCGCATAATCATCGGTGGTTCACCATACCAGATTGGAGAACCAACGAATATTACGGAATACCGGTCTAAATTTTCCAATTGATTCTTAATTTCAGGACGAATGTTATTGGCAGTCTCCTGTTGAGAAACCTTCTTCATATCTTCGTATCCTTCAGGATAAGGAGTTGCGGGAATAATTTCAAATATAGTACCACCCGTATAATCTTTAATATATCCTGCCATAACAGCTGTATTGCCAATATTAATATATCCGACATCATAATTCTCTCCTGCACGTGAAAAATAAACTATCAAAATATTGTTATTGGTATCAACCGGATTTTCAGCCTTTCTATTAATCTTATTTCCGTCATCACTCCTGCAAGAAATTAGTGGAATGAAAATAAGCAGACTAAAAACGAAAATTAAAAACTTTTTCATAACTCTATTTGATTCTTTATAATTTTAAATTATTTTTTATTTAAAGTCCTGTTCTTTTTTCCAGTTCTTCCGGATATCGGTCACCTGTTACTTTAATTTTTTCAAGTGCTGACTGAATTTCATTAAGTTCTTTGGATGTCAATGATACTCCTGCGGCTCCAATGTTTTCTTCAAGACGATTTAACTTAGTTGTTCCGGGAATTGGCACAATCCAGGGCTTTTGAGCCAGTAACCATGCGAGTGCAATTTGACCGGGTGTTGCATGTTTTTGTTCTGCCACCTTCTTCAGGAGATCCACTAAAACCTGATTCGCTTCAAGCGCCTCGGGAGTAAACCGGGGAACGATATTGCGAAAATC
>PMIW01000219.1 GCA_003158365.1 Ignavibacteriota bacterium
TTATTATTTATTTATTTATTTATTTATTTATTTATTTATTATTTATTTATTTATTTATTTATTGTTTTTATTTATTTATATATTTATTTTTATTATAATAATGTGAAAATAAAAAACGAATAATAATTATAATAATAATAATTACAATAAGCAGACAAAAAAAGACGGGACAGTAAAACAGCAGGGCACAAGGAAGACAAAATCACGTAACGGAAATAATAATACACGAAAAGAATCAGGGACTAAAAAAGATAATTCCAACGTAAATTCAAATACAAAGAAAGAACAAAGCTGGATTTCAACAGGAAAAGAATCCACAAAGACCCGTAACACTAACAGCAATAACAGTTATAAAAGCAGTACCTCGAATAATAGTTATAAAAGCAGTACCCCGAATAACAGTTATAAAAGTAGTAACTCCAGCAACAGTTACAGAAACAGTAATTCCAACAGCAATAACAATTACAGAAGCGGCAATTCCAACAGTAGTCACAATAGCAGCCACAGTAACAGCAGTAGTCACTCGAGTAATTCAAGTAGAGGCTCTAATAGTAAAAAATAAAGTCATTCTTTATTCTTGTTGAATGTCTAAGCAAACACCTTTAACGCAAGTTAAAGGTGTTTTTTATTATGGTAACAAATATTTGGTGAACTAATTTTGACTAATTTTCGTATTTTGTTATCATTATGAAAAATCATAAAATTATTCTTTTTAGTTTTATCTCTTTTATTTTATCAGGTAATATTAATGCTCAGGATTCGCTTTTTTCCTTTCTTCCTAAAAATCTTGAACTTCACGGTTTTATCGATACGTACTATAATTACAATACAGACAAATCATCAAGCCCGAAGTTCTTTCCGTCCGTGTCCCCTTACAGAGACCAGTTCAGATTAAATATTGCACAACTCTCACTCAGGTATAATTCGGATGAATTCAGGGGAAACCTTACTTTTCAGTACGGAGACATACCCGATGTAAACTGGGAGCCTTCAACAAAATATAAGTTCATTCAGGAAGCAAATATAGGCTTTACCCCGTTTAACAAATTCTGGATTGATGCGGGATATTTCCAGACACATCTCGGAGCGGAAGGATTTCCGCCGAATAATTTCCTTAATTCAAACGCGCTTATCTCCGTTGCTGAGCCAAATTTTCAGAGCGAGTTAAAATTCTCTTATGAGTTTTCAAATAAATTCAATGCAGCGTTCCATTTGATGAACGGCTCTAACCTTTACGAAGATAATAACAAAAATAAATCAATCGGTTTGCAGTTGAATTATTCGCCGAAAGAAAATTTACAGTTTACATATAATAATATAATAGGAAACGAAATCCCGTCAACAGACAATAATCCAAGGACAGGTTTCCTGCATAATTTTATTATCAGTTATTCACCAAACGATAAAATAGATTTACTCGGAAATTTTGATATCGGGCACAGGGAAAAATCAAAATTAAACGATACCACTTTAACTGCTTATGCATACGGAGGACTTATTTCCGCCCGATATAAATTCAATAAAAAATTCAGCTCATCGTTAAGGTGCGAATATTATCAGGATCTCGATGGAATTTTATCAGGAGTTGTTTATGGCTCTTCAGGTGCAAAGGGAAACGGCTTTACTGTGGGAGCAGAATATAAGCCAATCGACTACGCATATCTGAGACTGGAATATTATTTTTTAAGGATGGACGCAAACCAGAAAGTGTTTTATGATAATAATAATATAAGACACGAATTAAATTTATCTTTCGGGTTCGGATATTAGGATAGAAATAACAGAACATTATTTTCCGTCCGACAGTTCCAAAAGATATTTCATAATCAAGGCTTCGTAATCTTCGGTATATCCTTCCTTTTGCAGGCGGAGAAAATCATCTTTTAAAGTGTTGATTGAGTTTGGACCGCTTATTACAACTTCGGGTGGTGATGTCCTGACGACATCTTCTCCGGGTTTTGATTCCCGCTTCTGCTCAAAATCTTTTTCCCTTTGGGAAAGCTGTGCATCCAGCATTCGTGAAAGTATCCTGTTCTGTCTTTCAATTAAGCGATTATCAACATTATAATCACTCATATCATGTATGGATTCCTGCATTTGCTTTTCTACTTCCTTTAAATCTCCGAGCAATTTTTCTCCCGATCTCTCTTTTTCTTTTTCGAATTCCTGATTTAACTGTTCGAGTGATTTTCTGATTTCTTCCTGTTGAAGCTTTAGCTTTTCAATCTGTACTTTTGTTTCGTTTTGCATTTCTTCCATACCGTCTTTACCGTCCTTTCCTGTTTTTCCGTTTTGCCCCATTTTCTGCATCTGTCCGTTAAGAGCCTGTTGCATTGCAATTATCTTTGCAAGCTGCTGCATCAGCTGTCCAAGTCTTCCCTGCCCTTTTTGCATTCCGTTTTTTCCCTGCTGTTTCATCTTATCAACCATATCACCAAGCATCTTTGATGCATTGTCGAGAGACTGCTTTGCTTTTCCCTGATTGCCGAGTGCATCTTCCTTTTCCCTTTTTGACAAATTCCCTACTGCCTTATCCATCTTGTTATAAGCATTGCCAAGTTCCTTTCCGAGTTCAGGCGTCACCTGCATACCATCCTTTGTTGTTTCCATTAAATCATTAATATCCCCGGTCAGTTTATTTTTCAATTCGCTCTGTTTCATGCGCGATTTTTGGAATTCTTCATTATCACTTTTTTCTATATCGTCGGTTTTATCTTTTAAATCCTGCTGTTCTTTACTTAATTTTTCAAGTTCACTTTTTATTCTCTCCATATTATCCATCATTTTCTTGTTTATGTTTTGCGAATCCATAGCCGATTCGAGTGCATTCTGCATATCTTCATTCATTTCCTTCAAATCATCCAGAATTTCTTCCTGTGTTTGTTCTGAATTTTCTTTCTGTGCTTTCATAAGTTCATTCGAGGATTTCTGCATTTTGTTCTGTGGATTTTTCTGGTCCATCTTTTTATTCAGATTCTGCAAATCATTCGGACTAATATCTTCTTTCATTTTATTCAGCTCGTCTATCAGTTTTTTCAGTTGTTCCTTGAAATCCTGCGTCTGTTCTTTTATATCCTGCTGCCTGTTGGAAAGCGTATTCAATTTACCTGTTTCTTCTTTCTTTGTATTTTCGGTCTGCTTTTTCAATTCCTCCTGGCTCTTAGTGATATCATCCAGCTTTTGAGTCAGCTCTCCAAACTTCTGAAGATTTTCAATTTTCTGCATCAGCTTCATCAGCATGTCAATCTGTTTTTTAAAAGCTTCTTCATCAAAGTGATAATTCTTCATTTCCTCCCGCAGCTGGTTCAAATCGTTTTTCTTGAGCGATTCTAACATTTTCTTCATCATATCGCGGAATTCCGGAGTGTTGATTTTATTGAACATCTCCTGAAGCTTCATAAACTGGTCTAGCGTTTTCTCGCTGAGCATGTTTTTTTGCTGAAGATCATTCATACCCTTTTCCATTTTCTGCTGAGTTGCATCCATATTATTCTGAAGGTTTTCCATCCTGTTCTGCAAATCGAGTCTTTTCTGTGCATCATTTACTCCGAGTTCTTCAGTATTATTCTTTTTTAATTCCTTTATCTCTTCATTCATTTTCTTTATATCTTCCATAACCGCTTTCAGGTCTTTTTCAAGATTTTTTGTAATATCTTCAGTCTTTTTTAAAATCTCCGATAATGATTTATATGTCAGATATCTTAATTCCGATTTACCGGTTTTTCCGCTGTTATCGGTTACTTCCATATAATATTCAATTACATCACCCGAATGAATATTCAGGCTGTTTATATTCCAGATATACGGAACTTCAAGTTCGGTTGCATTAAGATTTTTAATCGGAACATTAATCGATGAATAATTCTGCGATGCGGATGAATTCGATTTTGTTTTTCTGAAAAACAGGTTTAATTTTGAAAACCCGTAATCATCTTTTATCCGTGCCTTTAATAAAATTTCTTTTTCCCCTTTTATAAAATAATTTTCATCCTGCGGTTCAATTATAGTGATTTTCGGCGGTTCGTTTTTAATTAACCTAATTGAAAATGTTTTTTCGTTTTTGCTTTCGTTTCCTTTTATGTCCTTTAATTTAATCCTGTAATTTCCCTCCTGGTCGGCTTGTATTGTACCCGTTGCACCGTCACCCTGAACATTAAGATTCAGGTAAGTATCATTAAGCATTATTCCGGCCGATGAAAGGTCTTTACTCGATTTCAAATCAAATGTTAATTTGCTTCCCTCAATGCAATAAATATCCCCCTCGTTTTCATTAAGTTTTTTAACAGGCATACCTGTAAATTCAGGAGGAGTAATTGTCACAAACAAATTCTTTAATATCGGGTAATCGGAAATTTTAATTTTGTATTCTTCCGAGCGTATTTCTTTATATTCCGCATAGTAAACCAAATCACTGCTAATATTATCTATTGATGCGTAAAAAGTATTTTCAGCCGATGCTTTTAAATCTTTCGAGTCTGAAAGAACTTCATACCCTTCGGGCGTAAATTGCTTCGTGTAAAATTCAATTTCGTTAATTTTTAAATCGGGTTTATTTGATTTTATTTTAATTGAAACATTGACTTTATCCCCCTTAAACGTCTCATAGTTCCCGGGTGAGATTTCAAATACAATTCCGAACTGGTTGTCGATGTAACTATACCTGTAATTTATAAATCTGCCGAGTGAACTGAAAAGAGTATTCGGAATAATTGTAAAGCTTAGCACAATAAAGAAAACGGAAAGCAGAAAAACGGAAAACGGTTTCTTTAGATTCCTGTAATTTATAAAAGAAGATAAATCAACATTCCTGGTTTCCGAATCAATTTTTTCGAGATTGGACAATATAAGATTTTCCGAATAATATAGATTCTTGAATTCCTTTTTTCTCGTAAGATTATATAGTGACAGTGAATTTACAATCGAGTCTTTTATGTTTACAAAATTTTTACCGATTCTTCCTGCAAATTTCAGGATATCATGTGAACTTATAGCACCAAATCTCTTAAAAAAATAATTTAACAAGAAATAAGTTAATGTAGTTAAAGATGAAAGTGTAAACAGCCAGAATATGATTGTCCTGACAGACGACTTGAAATGAAAAACAGATTCGAGAATAATTAATAAAAATCCGGCAATAATAACATAGAGTACGGAAAACAGTAAATTCTTTATAAAATTATAGACAAGTTCTTTCCTGTGTGCATTCGTGAGTTTTTTTTCAAATGCATTATATATAACTTCAGCCCTGGAAAATGTCAGATTCATTCTATATTATTTACTACTTTTTTTCCATTTTAGTTTCATATCTATAATTTATACAATAAGGTACAAGATTTCAATAAAAAAGCAATTCTAAAACGATTTTTCACTGTTTTTAGGGTCTTTATGAATTAGTTTTTACGTTTAAAATCACTATTTTTGTTAAATTTATTATAACAGTTTGAGATATCTGATTTTTGTCGCTCTTGCATTCGTTTTATGGTTTGTAATGTTTGTTTTAAAGCCTCTGAACTTCTGGGTAATGATGGCTTTTTCTACATCGGTATTGTATGCTATATCTATATTGTATTACAGGGACCAGCTTAACCGTGAAAACTTCAAAGTAACAGAAATCCTGATTGGTATTTCAAGCGCAGTAGTATTATATTTAATATTCTGTTTCGGAAAATTCATTCTGGATAAATACGGCATAATACCAAATCACAATCAGAATATTTCATCAGTTTATGCAAACAGGGAGGCATTACCAAGCTGGATGGTTGCTTTATTACTTTTTTTTCCGATTGGATTCGGAGAGGAAATGTTCTGGCGGGGTTACCTGCAAAGACTGCTTTCAAATAAATACAATAAATGGATAGGACTGTTTATTACCGTGTTCTTTTATACAGCCGTACATATTCCAACTATGAACCCGATACTTCTGCTTGCTTCTTTTTTAGTCGGAGTATACTGGGGACTGATTTTTTTATGGAGAGGAAATATTATTGCAGCGGTAATTTCGCATATGCTGTGGGACCCGTTTATTTTTGTGATTTTTCCGATTAAATGAAAATTTATTAAAATTTAAATAAAACTTATATATAAATTCCATTGTTAAACAAATTAAAAATTAGATATGACGACTAAAAGTACTACTTCTTTACCAAAAGGTTTTAAATTGTTGATGATGGCTGTTAGGGCTTATGCCTTTCCCGCATCTATTGTACCCATATTTTATGGCTCAATTTTAGCCGTTATACTTAACCCCAGTTTAAGATTCAATTACATTAATTTTTTCATAACTTTAATTGGAGCTGTAGCCATTCACATTACTACCAATGTTGTAAACGACATTTATGATTTCAAAAAGGGAATAGACAAGGAAGATAAAGAAATCGGAATTCCCCATGGTGGCTCGCAGGTAATTTCTATGGGACTCGTAAGCAATAAATTCATGAAAACTGTAGGAATAATATCTACGCTTATTGCAATCACAACAGGTGTATATCTGTATACTCAGGCAGGCAGCTGGATAATTTATCTTAGTATATTCGGTTTATTTTCTGCAATCTATTATACCGCAACTCCTTTTGCATTAAAGTACAAAGCGCTCGGTGATATTCAGGTCTTCCTTTCATTTGGAACAGGCATGACTCTCGGATCATATATAGTTCAGACACATGAATTCTCCTGGATTCCGGTAATTTTATCAATTCCGTTCGGACTCCTAATAGATGCAATCCTACATTCAAACAACATCAGGGATATTAATTTCGATGGTCAATTCGGAGTGAAAACACTTCCGATTCTGATTGGTGAAAGACTTTCATTTTATTTCTATTATTTCCTGATTTTAGGTGCTTATACTTCTATAATAATATTTGTTATTACGGGCTTACTTCCGTGGTTTGCACTTTTAAACCTCATTACTTTTCCTGCAGCATTAAAACTTCTTAAGATGTTGAAGAATTATCCGCAGGAAACAATGGCACGATACGAGCTCGGGACAAAACACAACGTTATGACGGCACAATTCAATACACAGTTCGGTCTTGCACTCACAATAGGACTATTGATATCATTATTTTTCATTTAAATTAGTACCAATTTTATTAAAAAACCCTTGCTGCAAATAATTTGTAACAAGGGTTTTTTTATTATTCATTAGTTATTATTCATTATTCAAAGTATTCCCTGAATATCTTCCACTTATTCCTGTTTTCTTCTCCCTTATAAAGTCTTAAAGTTTTTGTACCGGTTTCTTCTTTCTTGTCTGATGTATAAAGCTGTTTGAATGAAACATTTGCATAATTCGGAGAAGTCGAATCAATATTTATCTTAATATTACTAATCTTCAGATTTATTTTTTTGTAAGTGTCAAAAGTATATTGCATATGCTTTATCTTATCATCTATCCTGATAGATTTTCCGTCTTTATCATAATAAATATAATCTTTATCCATAAGTTCCCTGTATTTAACGATATCTTTTCCTTCCCATGAATTTTCCCAGTCTTTAAGTACCGTTTTTATTTTATATTCTTCCGAATTGAAATAACTGTTTAACTTTGTCAGTCCGAAATAAACAGATACAAAAAGCAGTATTGCAAGCATAGAAACACTTGTAAAGGTAATAATAAAACTTTTTCTCTTTGTTTTAACGGTATCTTTATATCTTTTTTGAAATTCTTTTTCGAAGTTTTCCTTTTCTCCGGATTTATTGGCTAAACTGAATCCGCAAAACTTGCAAAAAACAGAACTCTCTTCTATTTGCTTTTTGCAGTTGGGACATTCTATCGATTTAACTTTATCTTCTTCATTAATCAGCATCTGCTGTATATTCTCAACCGTCCTGTTACCAACATCATTGCGGTTCTTGTTCGTATTCGGATTGTTCTTGCATCCGTAAGTTGTACAGCCTTTGTTTTCTTCCCAGCATTCTTTATGATGCGGAGTATGGCAGTCCGGGCAAATAATTTTGTCGGCGCTTTCTTTAATATTTGTCTGACAATATGGGCAATTCAAAATAATGAATAGTTAATAATGAGTCCCGATTCACTACGTTCCCCGATAAATCGGGATACTGAAGAACGCACATCGGGATGCAAAAAACGCATAATGAGTAATAAGAGTTATAAAAAAACATTTGCTAATATGAATTCCAAATGTATTTCTTCGTTGCCTTTTCTCAAAGTTAAAATATCATTAAGCGGTATTTTCAATTCTTTCAATTTTTTGTCTTTTAATTTTTCAATCAAAGGCGATTTGCTTTCAAGTTTATGAAACGAATTTATTTTAAATAAATTGCCGTCTTTCTTTATATCTTTCTGTGTCATTAAATTCATATTGGAAAAATGTTCAATTCCTTTTCCGCTTTCATCGGTCATTTCGTAAACAATTTCATTGTTAAACTCAATATCGAAATCATTCTCTTTAAAAAGCTTTTTTCCGAAATCCAGCACATCTGATATTGCTGTGTGATTAAAATCTTTATTAAGCTTTTTATAATTACCGAAAGTATAATGAGAAGGACAGTTTGCGTTTTTCTGGTATTCAACCAGATAAGATTCATTTGTCAGTCCGTTAAAAACAAAACCTTTCCCGTTCAGCAATTCAAAATCTTTCTCGTGTAAATATTTTACAGCTTCCTGAACCTGCACACCTGCAATAACGGAAGAGATTGTCGGTGTCGTCGGAATTTTACCTTGCTGAATATCATCTAATCCCAGCATCAGACATGATTTCCGCTTATTTATCAGTTTGTAATCAAGTTCGCTCATCGTGCATTCGTAACAAACTCCATCCGGAGGTATAAACATTCTTGCAACTCCGTTTAATACTTCTATTGCCCCGTCAATCCAAGGCCTGTTTACTTTCCAGCAGGATTGGTTCACAAAAAGTCTCGCTTCCCTGTTATCCAGTCCGCAAATAACTATATCCATATCTTTGAATATTCCCAGCCCCAGTTCAAAAGCATTTCCATCAAAATATTTTATATCAATTTCATCGTTAATTTCTTTTGCTCTTCTGCACACAGTTTCGGCCTTTGATTTCCCTTCATCTTCTTTTCTAAAAAGCACACTTCGCGTCAGATTGCTTTTTTCAACTTTGTCCATATCGACAACAAAAATATTTCCCGCACCAAGCATTGCAAGGTTTTTCACTATTTCATTTCCGAGTGCACCGCAGCCGATAACCAGTATTCTGGATTTATTTAGAATGTCCTGCTCCCACCATGATATAAGTTCTAACCTTGAATACCTGTTATCTATGTCGGCAGAAATATTAATCATTGTTTGATTTTATTTAACAAATGGTAAAAAATGAAATGCGAATAGTAAATATTAAAACCTTTAATAGCGCATTATGCTCTATATTATTTATTAATCATTATTATTAGCCTGCTGTGATTTCCGGATAAAGACGGAGTACATCACCGTCTTTTACACCTGCTTCAGCAAGAGTCTGGTTTTCAGACAGCTGTTTACCTGATGCCTTATGATGAAATTTATAAGAAAGCGGGTCTCCGTCAGGTCCGTTTAAAGGCATCTTCATTTTCGGAAGAAGAGCTTCCATTATCCGCTTCACAGGAGCATCATCGGGAAGTACAGCTTCCTGCTCTTTATTCCCTGTTGCGTCTATTATTATAACGTTTATTCTAGCCATGGTATAATTTATCAATTAATCCAAATATCTTAAATGCAAAAACTCGATTACTTTTGCTCCCCTTTTTCCCGCTCCGCTTTTCGCCTTATAAAATCCGAGATATAAAAAACAAGTGCCAGTAATGTAATCACAGCCATTAAAATAATTATCGAATTGGACCTTATAATTCCAACTACAAGAAACATTAAAAATGACAATCCCGTAAGGCTTACCGCTATGTGTGCAGCAACGGATTTCTCGTTTTTCACCGGGAATGAAAGAATAATCAAAATTGCTCCGATTCCCACGGATATCAATGCCGTCGGACTATGCGGCGGAATTGTATACCCGTAAATTCCCAATGCAATTAACACAACAGCATTAAAAATCATTACCTGAAAATTTTTCATCTTTTTTCCTTTTGACTTTTGAAAATCTAAATATCTTTTTACATTAAAACAATTGCATTTCCATATACATTCTGAGGTAAGGAACATAATTTAATATTTTGTAGTATTAAATAAAAACAATTAACCTATGAAAAATCCAAAGTTTAAAGCAATATCCGCTTTTTTATTCCTCTTTTTACTGGTTGCGGGATGCCAGCATAAGGATAAAGAAATAATAAACACCCAACCCAATGTAATCAATGAAAACAGGGAGATGAATAAATCCAGTGAAGCTCCTCCTCCTTCATCAGTGGATCAAATGACAACCGGTGTACAAAAAGACAAGCAATCGGGAAACATCGTAACTCAAAATGCACAAAGCATAGATATCACTAAACGAATGATAATCCGCACAGGCAGTATGGGTGTGGAAGTAGAAAAATATGATGATGCGGAAAGAATCGTAACAGATGTAGTCAAGAAAAACGGAGGATATATTTCCAATACTACATCCTTCCAGAACAGCAGCGGAAAGAAACAGGGTACGCTGGTTTTAAAAGTACCTGCCGATAAATATGATGCTTTGATTTCGGAAGTTAGTGCCGTTGGAAAAGTGATGAGCCAGAATATAAAT
This sequence comes from Ignavibacteriota bacterium, assembly GCA_003158365.1. Lineage (GTDB taxonomy): Bacteria > Bacteroidota > Ignavibacteria > Tepidaquicellales > Tepidaquicellaceae > FEN-1279. The sequence goes on from PMIW01000219.1 coordinate 10,647, forward strand.
GCAAACGATATCACGGAAGAATTTATCGACCTCGAAGCAAGAGAAAAAACTCAGAAAGAACTCGAACAGAGATTATTGAAACTTCTTTCCGAAAAAACTGCAAGACTCACAGACGTAGTTGAAGTGGAACAAAAACTTGCATCGGTCCGGCAGGTTATAGAAAGCTTAGACGGCAGACTGCGTTATCTCAAGAATCAGTCTGATATGTCAACTCTTACTTTATCTCTCTATGAACCTGCAATGCTGACAACATCTTCGGGCGGCGGATTTTTCTATGAACTCGGACAGGGCGTTAAAAGCGGGTTGAGAGGCTTTACTGATATTCTCAGAGGAATGATTACTCTCTTTATTGCTCTGCTACCTATAATTATTATAATGTTGATAATTATCTGGATAATCAGAAGAATATTAAAGAAAAGAAAGTTGATATCAAATTCTTAAGATTCTAAGATTTTAAGCACAAAAATATTAATTCTTCTCTACCACAACCGCTGTGCCGTATGCTAGCACTTCGGTTACTCCAGACATTACTTCGTTTGCGTCGTAGCGCATTCCGACGACTGCATTCGCACCTAATTCCTCTGCGTGTCTAACCATTAATTCAAATGCTTCAACTCTAGTTTTTTCGCAAAGCTCTGTAAACAAAGTTATATTTCCTCCTACTAAAGTCTGGAACGACGCCCCAATTGTTGCAAACACATTCCTTGACCTTACTGTGATACCTCTTATAATGCCGAGGTTTTTGGTGATTTTGTACCCGTCTATCTCAAAAGCAGTGGTAATTAAATTGTGATCCATAGTGTTTAATTTACTTTTTTTAAAGATTATAATTTCCTAATTTATTTAAAATGCTAAACGAAATAGAAAAATTTTCTATTTCAATTCACTTAATCTTAAAAAATGCTCAAAGTACGTATTTTTTCATTTAGTTATCTGTACAATGGTTTACCTGAAGATACGACAGGTAACGGAGGAGGTTTTATTTTTGACTGCCGTTATATTTATAATCCCGGAAGACGCAGGGAATTCGTGAATCTGACGGGTAAGGATGAACCGGTGAAAAAATTTCTCGACGGGCAAAAAGAAATGCAGGATTTTCTTGGTAACATATATAATATTATCGACCCTGCTGTTGAAAATTATATTAGCAGGAATTTTACGGATTTAATGGTAAGTTTCGGTTGCACCGGCGGACAGCACCGCTCGGTATATTCAGCACAAAAACTCGCAGAACATATAAATCAGAAATTCCCCGAAATAAAAACTGAATTAACACACATAAATTTATAAATCTTATTTTAAACACATTGCGCAAAGTATTACTTGTTTTATTTATCCTCTTTTTAACTACAGCTTTAAAAGCACAGATAACACCGAAAACTATATCATTCGATACGGTTATCACAAAAACTACAGGCACGAAAACTTTTTATGTAAAGAACCCGTCCAATAAGACGATTCAGATTACAAATGCGAGAACGCTTACAGGAAAATTTTATTTCTCATTTTCACCATTCTCGATTAATCCTTACGACAGCGTTTTAGTTACGGTTTATTTTAAAACACCTCAAAATATAACACACAGGGATTTTTTAATTTTCGAAGGCAAAGGATTAAATTGTTCTATAATCAATTATTCAACTGCTATCGGAAAATTTCCGGAAGCATTCTATTTGCCTATGGAGAATCTTTGGGATGAAGCGCTTAAAACCGCAATCAAAACATATACTACAACAGGTTATGTAACGCTCGGATATAATACTGCGCGCGATTATATGTTTGCTACCATAGATAAATATCTTACGAACGATACAATCGAATGCATTTATTCAGGTAAAAGAATAAGGGCGGTAAATCGTACCGAAGCCCAGAATCTTGGATTCAATACTGAGCATACATATCCGCAAAGCTTTTTCGGCGGCAACGACCCGATGTTAAGCGATTTATTCCATTTATACCCGACTGACGGAACTCCGAATTCCTGCCGTTCGAATTATACTTATAACAAAGTAGTTACTATCACAGGAACAAGCTGTAACGTCGGAGGTTCAAAACTCGGAACCGACTCTACAAGCGAAACTGTCTATGAACCCCGCGACAAGCATAAAGGTAATGCGGCGCGCTCACTTTTTTATTTCTGCATTAAATACAATGCGCTGGTCAATCCGGGCGGATTTATGAATGCAAAACAGGAAAGCAGATTGCGGGTATGGAATTATCTGGATACGGTAGATGCAAATGAACGCCTGCGCTGTGACAGGATTGCAGCTTACGAGCACGTCAGGAATCCGTTCATAGACCATCCCGAACTGATAGACAGAATCATGAGCACTTTCTCCGTTGCTAACAGAACTCCGGTCGGAAAAATATCCGCTTCACCTTTTACAATTACATTCGATACTCTGCGCGCACAGGATACTTCATCATATTATCTCGCAGTTATGAATTACGGGACTGCAAATTTAAATATTACATCTGCAACATCTTCGATACCGCAGTTTACAGTCGAATCAATCGCAACTCCTGTTGTAGCCGGGCAGATGGGATACATAAGAGTTAAATTTAAACCGACTGCAGTTTATACAACGTACAACGGAACACTCACTATTTTAAATTCTGACAGTACAATAACAGTAAGCCTGACAGGTGTAAGTTCAGGACCAATAGGCGTGCAGAACATTTCAAGCGAAGTGCCGAATGAGACAAAATTATTCCAAAATTATCCGAACCCGTTTAATCCAAGTACAACTATAAGATTTCAAATTAAAGATTCAAGATTCGTAAAATTGAGCGTGTACGATATTCTCGGACAGGAAGTAGCTGTACTCGTTAATGAAAAAATGAACGCCGGAGTGTACGAAATACCATTTTCGATTAATCAATTTACTAATAACAATCCTGCAAGCGGAATATATTTCTATAAACTCGAGACAGGAAATTTCAGCCAGACGAATAAACTTATTATTTTAAAATAAGGATTTACAAAAATAATCCATTACTGGTATGAAGATACTCTTAACCGGAGCAAATGGATACATTGGAAAGCGGTTACTTCCAAAATTAATAGAACAACAGCACAAAGTAATTTGTGCTGTTCGTGACAGGTCNNAAGCCTGAAACTCTGAAAAATATTCCGTCCGATGTAGATGCCGCATATTATCTTATCCACTCGATGGCTTCTGCTTCGGACAGCTTCGATGAAATGGAAGCCGAATCGGCTAAAAATTTTAAAGAAGCAATCTCCAAAACTAAAATAAAACAGCTAATATTTCTCAGCGGAATTGTTAACGATAAAAAACTATCAAAACATTTGTCGTCGAGAAAAAATGTAGAAGAGATTTTATCATCGGGCAGTTATAATTTCACGACCCTGAAAGCAGGTATTATAGTCGGCTCGGGAAGTGCTTCCTTCGAAATTATCAGAGACCTGGTAGAAAAATTACCCGTAATGCTGACACCTAAATGGGTTCTCACTAAATCCCAGCCGATTGCCATCAGGGATGTAATTTCATATCTTTCGCTTACACTGTTTAATGAAGCAACTTATAATAAAAGTTTTGATATCGGCGGACCGGATATTTTAACCTATAAAGAAATGCTTCTCAGGTTTGCAAAAATAAGAAAGTTAAAAAGATATATTATTACGGTACCTGTTATGACTCCGCGCCTGTCTTCATACTGGTTGTATTTCGTTACACTTATTTCCTATAAGCTTGCAGTTAATTTAGTTAACAGCATGAAGGTCGAGGTTATTTGCAAACCAAATAATCTTTCACAATTACTAAAAATCGAACCTATGGGTTATGACGATGCTATCAGAAACGCCTTTACAAAAATTGAGCATAATGAAATTCTTTCAAGCTGGAAGGATTCGATTGTAAGCAGCAGGTTTGATACAAATCTTTCCAAATATGTTAAGGTGCCGGAATTCGGATGCTTTAAAGATGAAAGAAAAATCAAAATACAAAACCCGGATATTGTTTCAGATAAAATATGGGCTATCGGCGGAGATACGGGCTGGTATTACGGAAATTGGCTTTGGAGAATCAGAGGCTTCATGGATAAATTAGCCGGCGGAGTCGGGCTCAGAAGAGGCAGAACAAATAAAACATCTTTGAACTCAGGTGATGCATTGGACTTCTGGAGAGTGATACTTGCAGATAAAAACTCCGGAAGATTACTGCTCTATGCCGAAATGAAACTGCCGGGTGAAGCCTGGCTGGAATTCAGGATATCGGATAATTTTCTGCATCAGACGGCAACATTCAGACCGAAAGGATTATTGGGAAGACTCTACTGGTACGTACTGAAACCGTTTCATAATATCATCTTCAAGAAAATGCTGGAGAATATAGGAAAAAATTAATAATATTAAAATAAATTATGTACCGCACAAGATTCAAGAAAGATATTTTAACGGAATTTTTACCTCCTTCGCGAAAGACCAAAAAGCAGAGAGTGATAATCCTCTGCGACGGAATGCCCTCCAATCCGAGGAAGCAGCCGCTTTGCAGACTTCTCGCCAAAAAAGGATTCTGGGTATTCTATCCGAGATACCGCGGAGCGTGGGAATCAGGCGGAGAGTTTATGAAGAAATCACCGCACGAAGATATTCTCGATATAATAGATGAACTCCCGAAAGAATTTCACGAATCAGCTTTTCACGAAAAATTTTCTTTTACACCGGATGAAATATTTGTATTAGGAGGAAGCTTTGGCGGTGCGACAGCTCTGCTTGCCTCGCTCGACCCGAGAGTAAAAAAAGTCGTGGCGAACTGTCCCGTNNGGAAACGGCTACAGGCTCTCGGCAAAGAACTGGAATAAGCTTTTAGGCGGAAAATTTTTCAATCCGATTTACCACGTAAAAGAAATGGATGCGGCGAAAATAATGATGTTCCACGCAAAAGATGACCCGTACGTGCCGTATAAATCAGTCGTAAACTTCGCAAAGAAAACGAAAGCAGACCTGAAACTCTTAAACCGCGGCGGACATATCGGAACGGAATTCGTAATCAGGAAATACTGGAAGAGGATTAAGAAATTTCTTGATCACTGATTACACTGATTTTGATCACTGATTACGCTGATTATTTTGATTTTCGCAGATAGAGCATATCATTATTTATATCCTCGTTACGAAGGCCCACCTTCGTAACGCAAAAGCTTTTCAATTATTTAATCTTTTTATAAAATTCTCTATCTGGCGGCGATGCCGCAAAACGTGAACAATCGCGTGCTCCAGAAGCTGTTCAACGTCGTACTGCTGTCCCCATTTTGTATTTATCTTTTTTGAATTATCCAATTGTTCAATTTCCATATCCGGGAATTTTTTAAATATATTTTCGCAGTATTCAAACATTATATTTAGCTGTTCAATATATTTATTCACATTGTCAAAGGTTAATGCTTTGGGACGTGTTGAATTTATTCCGATAGAGTTTTCTATATAAACAGAATAACTGTAACCTGAAGAAATGGTGTGAGTTAAAACAGTTTGAATCGATTTGCATTCGATATCCTTTGTCTCGGTGTCAGCCACAATAGAAATTTGATTTCCGGTAAGAGATGTAATGACTCTGATAAGTTCGCTAATGACTTTTTTGTATTCTTCAAGTAATGCTTTTATGCTGCCTGTCAATTTGCTCTCCTTTTTTTTAGTAAATACAAATTTACATCAGATAGTTGTGAAATTTAAGTGGAAAAGAAAATCTTTGCACACAGATAGAGCATTTTTTAGAGTTTAAGAGCGTGTGGAGTGTTTTTAATAGAACACAGATAATTGCGTGTAAATATGTTTTACACGCAAAAACCACGCACTTTTACACAGCACGCAGATAAAATTTCTTCAATTCAGCCCTCATATTCACCTGTGAAAACAATAAAAACCGTCATTCCAAATCGTTTTAACGGTTTTTCTGATTTCCGGGAACGGGAAACATGTTGTTTT
>PMIW01000048.1 GCA_003158365.1 Ignavibacteriota bacterium
CAAAATTATCCGAATCCGTTTAACCCTGTAACTAAAATTAAATATCAGATACCAACAAGTGAGTTTGTCAAACTTGTTGTTTACGATATACTCGGAAGAGAAATAAAATCCCTGGTTAACAGCAAAATGGATGCGGGAACATATGAAATGGAATATGATGCATCCAATTTAAGCAGCGGTGTTTATTTTTACCGAATAGAAGCAGGAAAATATGTGAATGTGAAGAAAATGTTTTTGATTAAATAATTAATTCACCAAACATCCTACATTTATAACCCCCGGTTTCTTAAACGGGGGTTTTTTATTTCAAAGAACTTTTAGTATGCCGACATTTCTTCGCACGCTTTTAAAACCCAGTCATCCTGCGGCAGTGCTGCTTTCTCAAGATTCGGATGAAAAGGAACGTGAACGTTTAATCCTGCAACCCTCTTAACAGGCGCATCGAGAAATTCAAATGCTTTCTCCGATACCTGCGCAATTACTTCAGCTCCAAATCCCATAAACTTAGAATCTTCATAAACTATTATCATCTTTCCTGTTTTCTTTACGGAATTAATTATTGTATCTATATCCAGAGGAACAATCGTTCTCAAATCAATTACCTCGACACCGACTCCCCTTTTTTCCATCTCCTTCGATGCGCGGATTGCTTTTTCCACCATTGCGCCGTATGCAACGATTGTAATATCGCCGCCTGTTCTTTTTACAGATGCCTTGCCAAACGGCAAATAATAATCAGCATCAGGCTCCGGAGATTTTGCATATCCCTGCCTGTACAAAAATTTGTGTTCGAGGAATAATACTGGGTCATTTAAGTTGCAAGCAGTTTTTAATAATCCTTTTGCATCCGCCGCATTGGATGGATATGCTATGTATAATCCCGGACACTTTGCAAAAATCGCTTCTATGTTCTGCGAATGGTAATGTCCCCCGCCTATGTATCCGCCGCAAGCCGCGCGGATTGTAACGGGACAGGAAAATTTATTATTCGAGCGGTACCTGTACATAACGAGTTCATCCCTGATTTGCATCATCGCGGGAAAAATATAATCGGCAAACTGAATTTCAACGACAGGTTTCAGTCCCGTCAGAGCCAGACCTATGGCAGTTCCCACAATTGATGCCTCGGCAAGCGGTGAATTGAAAACTCTTCTTCTTCCGAATTTTGTCGAAAGACCTTTCGTTGCCGTGAACACTCCGCCTTTGCCATCAGCTATATCTTCGCCGTAAATAACCATATCGGTATTTTTTTCCATCTCCTCGTGCAATGCGTGGTTAATTGCATCAACCATTACAATCGGCGCGCCTTCTTTCGTTAATTTCTCATAATTTATTTTAGCCTGCTCTTCATTTGGGCAATAAACAAAATCTTCCACTGAAGATGCATCCGGATTTTTTTGCGTGTAAACTTCATCTGCAATTTTAAGAATTTCTTCCGAAATATCTTTTTTCAGCTTATCAATTTTTTCCTGAGATAAAATATTTTTTTCAATTAAAAATTTTTCCATTTTGAGCAGCGGGTCATTTTTCAAATCTTCATCCAGGGATTCCTTTGTGCGGTATTTTTCTTGCACATCCGAAGCAGAGTGAGAGCGAAGCCTGACGACATTTGCATAAATAAGCGATGGTCCGTTTCCTTCCCTTGCCAGTTTCACGGCTTCTTTTGCAGCCGCATAGCTTTGAAGAAAATCTGTGCCGTCTACTAAAAACCTGTTCAGGTTTTCAAAACCCGATGTAAGTTTATAAACCGAGCCGCCCGTTATCTGATGTTCAACCGGAACAGAGATTGCGAATTTATTATTCTGTATGCAAAATATTACAGGAAGTTTTTCTCTCGATGCCCAGTTTACCGCTTCGTAAAATTCACCTTCTGCTGTCGAGCCTTCCCCGCCAGATACATATACAACTTCATCCGTATTCCTGATTACACAGCTCAATGCCGTACCGACTGCCTGCAGGTACTGTGTGCCTGTAGGTGATGAAGGAGTCGGCATTCTGAGTGCTTTGCTCGAGAAATGCGAAGGCATCTGCCTGCCGCCTGTAAAAGGGTCTGTGACTTTTCCCATTGTACTCTGGAAAATATTTTCGACTGTAAGTCCGAGTGCAATGCTCAGTGCTTCATCCCTGTAATACGTATAAAACCAGTCCCTGCCGGGTCTCATTGCCATAGCAGTTGCAACCTGAACGGCTTCGTGTCCCGAGCCTGAAATCAAAAACCCCGCCTTGCCCTGCTTTATAAGCATTTCAATCCTGTCATCGGTCAGTCTTGTCGTAAGCATATACTTGTATGCATCGGTCAACTGCACTTCCGACAGTCCGAAATAATTTTCTATATCTTTCAAATATTCCTTTTCTTCGTTTATTCCTTTTTTCGCCATTTATTATAATTTTGGAAAGCTTATTTTAATAATATAAATAACATAAGAAACAGAAAATTAATTCAAAAGGTTGTAAGAATAAGAGCAAAAAATTGAACGCAGAAAACGCAGATTGAACAGATAAAAGCGGATAGAGCATAAAATCTTATAATTCATAATTTTTAAATTTATAAAAGTGAAAAAAAAAGTGTNNTTTTGTAGTACTTTTGTAGTACTTATGCATTTTCTTTTTGTTTTTCATGTTTTTTTCTAATGTTTATTGCCTTTGTCTCAATTTTTTCTTCACCTATGGAGTCAATTTCTTCACCTTTTGAATTATTTTCTTCACCTTCATCCAAATGTTCAGAAATTTCGGAAAGAATAATATTTTTCTGGCAATCATCTATTGATTTGGATAATTTTATCAAATAATTAAGCATTTTATCGTACCGCATAAGCAATTCAGAATGTTCGAGTTTATCTTTTATTTTATTATAATTAAGGTTCAGGTATTCCAGACGGGATTTTTTTTCTTCAAGGATTTTTTGTTTAAATGCAGATAATTCACCCTGCTGAACTTCGAAAACAACTGTACAATATTTCTTATTCCATTTTATAAGTGTTCTTGTTGATTTACCGGTTACCTGGGATATATCCCTAAGTGAATAACCTTTTGTTCTAAGTTCGAAAAATTTTTTTATTTGTTCTGATTTTTCCATCACTGGTTATAAATTTTATTATCCAA
>PMIW01000107.1 GCA_003158365.1 Ignavibacteriota bacterium
CTATCCTTACTCTGAATTTCATGGTTGCGGCAATGGGATCAAAATCTGTTATATATATATTATTATTAGCCAGTGAATAACTTAGAGAATTCGGAATGGAAGTAGGAGTAAATTCATTTCTGTATATATTTGCAGGTACATAATGGTTTCCATTGTACCAGAAATCGACAAAATATCCGTCTGATATAACATCACCAAATGGTGTATGATATGTAACCCCGATATCCTGCGAGCCTTTTGCCTCCATTAATTTAACGCCTCTGTGATTTAAATCATTATTAATAGAGTTTGTACCAATATTTGCATCAATGACATTTTCATCTATATGCCAGATTAATATGCCACCGCTGTAATTGGAAGTATCGGAAATATCACCCGGCATGCTCCAGTCAAGATATTTTACATTCGTTACGTTTCCACTGACCGCATCGATATTATAATTAATAAATGAAGGACTGTCTTTTGTAAATAACAAAGAATCATGAAAAGCTCTGTTATGAGTATATACTTTCTGCCCTGTATTATCATAATTTCTATTTCTATTTTCAATCAGGAAATATTCCTTGGCATTAATTAAAACTTTTATTATCGAAGTGTCAATTCCATTGTTTGATGATGAGGTTTTTAAGTTAATAAAAGCATCACCCGAAGAAACTACTACCGGTGTTACCCATCCCAGGTATATTTTTTCCCAGGCTGAAGGTTCAGGAGGGAAAATTCCATTATAGCTCAATATAGCTTGTCCATCCATTAATCCAAATCTTCCGATTGCCGTATTCCCTGTTGCAGTATTAAATAAATCCGGAAGTCCCAAATAACTTCCGATATTTGCGACTAATATGCCATTAATTCCAAATTTTAATAAAGCTGTTTCTGAAATTAAACTTAGTTCTCTTATCTCTGTAGATGGAATTATCAATGAATTTTTTATTAAAAATCCTGTATGCGATGTAAACCCGTTAATATTTAATTCTTGCAAATTTTTATAGCCAAGATAAATTGAAGGTACATCGTATGGGAAAGGGTCATAACCAAAAATAGAAACCAAATTTAAATCTCTACCCACTCCTGCATGGAATATCACAAAAGCAGTATTCGAAGTATCATATGAGCTTAAGTCAAGTACACTATCCGCACGTGACCACGTATCGAGGAAAAGCTGTCCCAGCTTCTGATTTGTCTCATTGCTCTGCGGCGAATATGCAGACATTACTTGTGGAAGAGTAATTATTTTACCATATAATTTATAATTTATTATTACTTTCCCTTTGGATGATTTATAATAATAATTTTTTAAAAACTCCAGATGGTCGGCGAAATAAGAACTGTCATATGGGGGGGAATCTATGACTGTATCTTTCTGTAATACCGGATCATAATATTTATTGGATAAATCAAGAAGTCCGTTTCCTGTAGTCCTCGGGTCATTGTCTTCCTGAAACTGAACCATTACGGCAACAACTTTTATCGTGTCGGAAGAAAAAGGTGAATGAAACCTGCTGTGTTTCTTCGAATCCGCATTGCCGTACTTAACAGGATGAGAAAAAGTAAAAACATTTTTGCCGTTTTTATTTTGAGGAAAAGCAAATCCTGTTAATAAAGATAATATTATAAAAAGTTTAAATATTTTCATAGAAATCCTGTGATAATAATTTTACATTACTCCATTTAAAGGAACCTGATTAAATGCTGTTATATAATAAATAATCTATGAAACAGGATTATTAAATCCTTAATTTCATAGATTTATTTAAATTTGTTGTGATTAAAAACTTACAATCAAACCGAATCTTAAAGTATTCGCCAATGGGTGATTTTGTTCTGCTGTGCTGATATAACTGAAATCAAATCCATATAATGAATATCTTATTCCTGCTCCAAGAGTCAAAAACTTTCTGTTACCGTTCGTAGGATCTTCATAAAAATATCCGGCTCTTAATGCAATAAGTCTTGGGCTTCCATACCAGTATTCAGCACCTACGGATGTCTGTATAGTGGTTCCTATTTGCGATATTCCGCCTTTCCAGGATGTAATCATAGCTTTGTAAAATGCATCGGATGTACCATCGGGATGTCTGTTTACAAGGAGTTTGGAAAAATCTGCTGTTATTGTTAAATCATTGCCTTCATTTTTAAATAAATTATATGCAATTCCAATTCTTAATTGAGTGGGAATCGGGTCTGCCTGCGCAGCATCTACATATGAAATCTTTGGACCCAGATTCGATAAATTTACTCCAAAAGATAATTTATCTTTTAACATTTTTGGTCCGTGCTGTAATTTATATAATGCAGATAAATCAAAACTTGTCGTAAAAGCAGTTCCTGTTCCTTTTTCATTACCGACAGTTAGATTATTAGGGGACAATCTGCTGTATATAAATCGTACTGTTACTCCGGCAGCAAGATCTTTTCTCAGTTGAGTCGCATAAGCAAAGGCGAGAGCAAATTCATATGCTTTGTAATTTTTCGATTCATCCGTTCTGCCGGATTCATCTGTAAAAATAACTTCACCGATATTTAAATAAGTGAAATCCATACCCACAGTACCGTTAATACTTTTAATATACTTTCTGGCGGCTAAATAATCATAAAATAAATCAGATAATCCTAAACCTGCAAGCCAGGGGGAGTGAGTAAAGTTGACTTCTGTACCTACCTTTTGAAAAGCCAGTCCGCTCGGGTTCCAGTGCATAGCAGTAGCATCATCAGCTATCGCAGTTCCGGTTTCACCCATTGCACCAAATCTTGAATTTGGACCTATTAACAGAAATGGAACACCTGTAGAAACGGTGTTTTGTGCACTGACAGTGCTTAAATCAAAAATCATCGTAAATGCGAAAATGAGCATTAAAGCGTGTCTTAAATAATTTGAGTTTAACATTTATTGAGTTTCCTTCAAAAGTTTATAAATAAATTCTATTTTAATTTTGCAACTACTCCGGTGCTGGTTTTATTAAATGCACCATCATCGGATTTGATTGTAACTTTGTAAATATATGTTCCGTTTGCAATAGCATCACCGTCATTATCCCTTCCATCCCAATCAACTATAACATTTTTATCGGGTATACTGGTTCTTAATAATTCCTTAATCAGGCGTCCTCCCACAGTAAATATTCTTATTTTAACACTGACAGGAGCATCAAGGTTATGCTGGAATGTAAAGCTTGTCATATCCCTGAAAGGATTAGGATAATTATATACTTTATCTACAAAAAGTTGCGAACTGCTTTTTACCGTAAAATACACAACAGATTCGGATAAAATATTATATGTATTCCATGCACGTACTTTCAATTTGTAAATTCCGTCAGCGAGATTTTGCAGAGGATATTCCAGAGAACCGTATTGATAACTTGTATCTGAATTATAATATGAGGTCAGGTCTATTTTATTGTTTTCATTATCATTGATAACTGCTTCAAGCTTATGACCTATTTGTCCCGTGAGATTTATTCCGTATTTATCGTAAAAATCCGCAATTATTTTTGTATTCTGATTTACAATATCACCCGAACGGAAGTTTCTGGTATCGACATATAGTGATATTTTGGGTCCAATTGAATCTCCAACTGCCGAAGAATCATATCCGTTTAGAACAAATCTATTTGTATATCCTGTTCCTTCTGTAACGCCATTTGTGAAATAAGCAGTAAGCTTTCCATTTCCTGTCGTGTAAGAAATATCTTTTGGAACTACAAATTGAATTGACCATTTTCCGTTTACAATTTTTGTCTTTCCTTTAAAAATTGTTCCACCGTCTAATCTGAAATAAAAAGGCATATTGAAATCATAAAATGTAATATCTTTATCTACATCGAATACTTTTATCGTAATATCCCCGTTATAATTATTCCAGAATGTAGAATCAGGATTCAGGATTCTACCTTTAATAGTAACTTTTTGAAGTGCTTTTATAGTGTCAATTTGTGAATCATCTTTGATAGCTACATTATTTATACTGTCAACAGAAGTAAAATATTGAGGGATACTGATCCTGATAGTCGGGTCTCCTTCAATGTCATATTTCATATCGTTATCTGACAAAGCTCCAATCTGAATTTTACAATAATACATTGCTTTTCCCAATCTAATAGGAAGGTTAAGTGTATCTTTATCCTTCATATAATGATTCCATAATGCATCATTAAATGCCGCATTATTGGACGAATAAACGGGTCTGTCTGCGCCGATCACTGCAATTGCACCATCAGGAATTAATACAAGCTGTTCTCCCGCTGAAATAGAAAAAGGGTCATCCCATCTCGAAAGGTCACAACTTGCTATGGTAACGAGCGGAAGCCTGTATTTATTGTGTAATTGCGGAATGCTGACATCTCTTACAAATATTGCTTCATGAGCCCATAAATCCGTACTTCCATGCCCGACATAATTAATGACAAGCCTTCCTTCGTTCCATCCGTTTATAATGTCTATGTTTGCTCCCGGTTTTCTTCGCCCCTGAGGAGTAATAACAGTCGGATATGTTACAATATAAATTTTTTCTTTTTCGAAATCTTTAGGAGTATAATTTTCCGCAATATCTTCGCTTTGTTGTGTATGAACATTACCTTCCTGTCCCTGGTTACTTTCAGTCGTCCATCCATCATCAGCAACATACATAATTTTTTTCTTCCAAATGCCGAAATTATCTGGCGATTCATATGCAATTATCTTATCTATAATTGCATTCGCATCTGAAAGCGAATTTAAATTAATCCTTCCGTGATAGAAATCCGGTTGAGTCGCAGTCGGAGTAGGAAAACTTGAATTAATTGCAGTTGTAAAATCATCACTTGCATAACTTTGAATTTCATTATTTTCATCATCCGGCTTTTCAATAGGAGGAATATAATTCCTTACACTAAGATTATATATATTTTTATAATCATAGCTTCCATCTCCGAAAAATAATACATAAACCGGTCTCAACTGCCAGTTACTATAAGCATATTTAAGAAAATTCCGCATTGCAACAGGGTCCTGTGAACCCCCGGAAAATTCATTATAAATATCATTAATATTGACTACCAGAGTCTTTAAATAATTTGGACTTCCCGGTCCCGAAGATTCACGATAAGATTTTAACCTGTTCGCTGCACTTAAAAATTCCGGGGGCGAAATAATAATAAAATCGGCACCATCTGAAATTCCGTGTAAATTTTGATTTTGCACTCTAGACGATATAGATACAGGACTTTTATAATTAATCCCTCCAATTACATAATACTCTTTAGGTGATCCCTGAAAGGCATCATCCTGAAACCTTGCCGTGCCTGAATTAAATGAAATCGGGGTTATTATTTTTACGCTATTAAAAGTTGATACATCAAATATTTTAACATCAGATGTGTTAAATTGTGATACCTGGTATTCAAATGTTCCGTTCGAATCAGGAGAATTGAATCTTAAAATATTATTTTGTGCACTGCTTAAATTTCTTTTATATAAAACTTCAAGATAATCATAATATCCGTCTATATTATTATTATTATATTGACTTGATAAAATAGCCTGAAGGTTCATATTGCTGCCCGGAGGCAGTGTATAAGAATCCTCTATTATTTTTAATTTAAAGTGGGAAAAATTCCCCGGGTTTTGTTCTACTTGATAGATAGCGCTATATGAAGTTCCATCTTTGAGTTCATATGTGGCAGTATTTGCTGTTGAACCATTTCCCAATCTTAATTTATAATCAATAGCAGAACCATCGGTCAGTCCCGGTAATGGTTTATTAAAAATAAAACTTTCGCCGACTCCAATTCTCTGGCTTATCCAGAGTATCCCGGTGGAACCTAAATTATTGACTTCCGGTTCATCAAAAAGCCTGTCTGTAAAATTTGCTAAAGGTTGCAAATTACCGTTATTTATGGATGGGAATATGATCATTCTGCTTCCATAAACTCCTCCAAATGTAATCCAGTAATAGTTGGAAGTTGAATAGTGATTTATATTGTGCGTGTCTTTTTNNACCAGTTTGGAGAGTTACCATAAAACAAAATATAATCTCCGTCATCAAATCTCCCGTCACTTTCACCTTCGATATATATTTTTATTTCGACCAGGTCATTTATAACCGGCGCCAGGTTATCAAATGGAAGTTCTCTTCCTCCGTTACCGTACATTTTAATTGTCCTCGGGTCAATGGCATTAACATTTATTCCTGCACTTTGAAGAAAGTTCTTATCAATCTTGTAAATTCCATCTTCCTTTACTTCAATTTTATAAAAATCTCCTGTCGAAAGAACACTATTTGTAATTAAGGATTTTGCGTTTAATCTTTCAGTCGTAGTCCAGTTATTTGCAAACGGAGAATTTAACATTGCAGAATTAAAAAACGAATGTTCCTGAATGCTCAGAGTTTTTTGTGAAATGACCGGCCTTCCGCCGAATGTAATTCTGATTCTTAAATAAGAATATTTCCTGATTGATTTCGAAATAGGATTAAAGGTTACAGGATATACCTGAATTGAACCTGCATATTTATCCCTTATCTTAAGGTTCTGAATTAAATTAACATTATTCGGTGGATAAAATACATTGCTCGAATATATTTTATTATCAGTTTTATAGTCGTAAAGAAATTCAAGCTTATTGTTGGCTTTTTTAGGCGTTGGAACAGGTTTTACATCAACATTATTTTTATCCGTATATCTGGAATCTAATATTTCAACTCTGTTATTTTTATCTGTTGGTAAAATAAATGAAAATGACCTGTATCCCAGATCAGGTTTTCCGAAATCCTGTGAACTGTTGACTGAATTTCTAAAAACCAAATCATTTTCAAATTGTGGTGTGAATTCAATTTCAATATAAGCATTATTAGATGATAAAACCTTATAATCAGGTTTGTAATCGGGAATATCTTTATTAATAGTGCGGGTTGTTATAGTACTTTTAGAATTATCCTTCTTTACCTGTGCAATTGAAAAAGAGGCAAATAAAAGAAGAAAAACCGATATTAAAATTTTGATAATTTTCATTTTATTGTTTTTTATATAATGAAAAACCATTTATTAAAGCTTTCAGCAAGAACCTTAATAAATGGCCTTTTTATATTTATGTTCATTATTTTTCAGTTTTTTAATTCAAAAGCATTATCAAATATACTATACTA
Organism: Ignavibacteriota bacterium; assembly: GCA_003158365.1. Classification (GTDB taxonomy): domain Bacteria; phylum Bacteroidota; class Ignavibacteria; order Tepidaquicellales; family Tepidaquicellaceae; genus FEN-1279. The sequence goes on from PMIW01000107.1 coordinate 7,121, forward strand.
TAACCTCCCTTTTTTTAATACAAAAATATATCTACTTATAAATAATGTCAAGACTTAAATAAATTTAATTAATTATTTCCTTTTTTTAAGCCCTAATTTATCAATAGCATCAATATTCTGTATCGCATTTTTCGCAGCTTCCTGTTCAGCCTGCTTTTTTGATTTTCCTTTGCCAATCCCGAGACAGTGTTTCGCAAGATGCACTTCAACCGTAAATAACTTATGATGTTCAGGACCTTCCTCGTTTATAACAAAATATTCGGGTATAAATTCCGTATGTGCCTGTGCATATTCTAGGAATTTACTCTTATGGTTCTCGTCAAACTGGTTTAGCCACTTAATATCAAGTTTTACGAAAATTTCCTGATTAAGGAACCTTTTTGATGCTTCATATCCGGAATCCAGAAATATTGCACCAATTAATGCTTCATAGGCATCAGCCAGAATCGCATCATATCCTTCTTCAATAGATTTTACGGCTGTATTCGAAGCGAGAAGAAAATCCTGCAATCTAATGCTTTTTGCTCTTTCTGCGAGAAATCTCTTGTTTACAAGAATAGACCTGAACTTGGTTAAATCACCTTCTTCGTTTAACGGAAAGTTTTTATAAAGAAACTCAGCTACTACTAAATCCAATACCGCATCTCCCAGAAATTCAAGGCGTTCATTAGAAATTAATGAAAGGTTATTTGGGTCCCTTCTGATTTTTAAAAATGAGCGGTGGGTTAATGCTGTAATGAAATAGAATTTGTCTATAATTTTGTAATGTATAGAATCCTGAAATTTGTCAAAATCAATTTTTTTAATTGCTTTTGTCAGAGATTCTTCAGATTTTTCTTCCTTTTTTTTAAAAGGAAGAAAAATCTTTAATTTTTTTAATGTCTTAAACATAGTATCAAAGATTATCCACTGAATCTTTAATTATTCAAATTTTTTAAATATTATAGCTGTATTATGTCCGCCAAAACCTGAGTTATCCGATAAAACAGTTTTAACTTCTTTTTTGAGGGCAGTATTCACTACATAATTCAAATCACATTCTTCATCTTTTTCCTCGTAATTGGTTGTTGGAGGAATAACACCATCTCTGATTGTTAATATTGATGCAATTGCTTCAATTGCTCCTGCCGCACCCAGTAAATGTCCAACCATAGATTTTATCGAGTGTACAGGCATCTTATATGCTCTTTCACCGAAAACCGTTTTTATTGCGGCAGTTTCGTTTCTGTCGTTAGGAGGTGTAGATGTACCGTGTGCATTTATAACATCTATATCGTTTTCTGTCATATCTGAATCTTTTATAGCTAGTCTCATAGCTCTGACAACTCCATCGCCGCCCGGTGCAGGGTCAGTTATGTGGTGTGCATCTGCTGTCATGCCGAATCCTGTAATCTCTGCATAAATTCTTGCGCCTCTTGCCCTGGCGTGCTCGAGTTCTTCCAGCACAAGCGTTGCAGCACCTTCACCCATTACAAAACCGCTTCTTCTCTTATCGAACGGTCTCGATGCTTTTTGTGGAGCTTCATTTAATGTAGATAAAGCACCCATTGCATTGAATCCGCCGATACCCATAGGGCAAATTACAGCTTCTGAACCGCCTGTAACCATTATATCTGCATTACCTCTCTGTATAATCATAATAGAATCTATTATTGAATGGGCAGAGGTCGTACAGGCAGATGTCGTTGCATAATTCGGACCTTTCAAACCGTGTATCATTGAAATTCTTCCCGCAACAATATCCGCTATTAACATTGGTATGAAGAATGGACTTATTCTGTCGGGATTTCCGCCGCGGGCAAATAATATGTTCTGCTGTTTATCATAAGTCCACATTCCGCCTATACCTGAACCATATACAACACCGGCTCTCTCTCTGTCAATCTTATCGAGATTTAATCCGCTGTCTTTTATTGCCTCGGCTGTGGCCGCCAGTGCATATTGAGTAAAAGGATC
>PMIW01000067.1 GCA_003158365.1 Ignavibacteriota bacterium
TTACGTTGAAACGTAGTAACCAGAGGGAATATAGTGGAATCAGTAATTAAATCAGTTTCATATGTGTAATAAAATAGTTTTAACTTTGAAAATAATTAAAGATAAAAAATGAAAAGACTTACAGCTTTACTTTTTGCAATATTAATTTACAATTTTACATTTAACATTGATAATTGTAAGAGCCAGTGGGTGCAGACCCCAGGACCATATGGGGGTAGCATACGATGTTTAATATCAACAGGGACAAATTTATTTGCAGGAACATATTCGGGAGTATTTATTTCAACCAATAACGGTTCGAACTGGACATTAATAAATAACGGATTATCTACTACAACTATACAAACACTAGCAGTATCGGGGACAAATATATTTGCAGGAACATTCGGAGGGGGAATTTTTCTCACGACGGATAATGGTGCAAACTGGTCACCTGTAAATAACGGATTAGGCAGTATTTATATATACAGTATCGTTACAAACGGTACAAATCTTTTTGCAGGAGGCGGCGGTGGTGTTTACTTCTCATCAGATAACGGTGCAAGCTGGTCAACAATAAATAACGGCCTTCTGAATACAAATATAAATGCTCTGGGTTCAAATGGCAGTTATATTTATGCCGGAACAAACGGTACAGGCGTATTCGCGTCTTCAAATAACGGCCAGCAATGGTACCCGGCGAATTCGAATATGGGCAGTGCAAGCATTTCTGCATTTGGCGTATCCGGTACAAACTTATTTGCCGGGACACAGAGCGGGGCATTTGTTTCCACAAACAACGGGACAAACTGGGCTTTTGTTAGTTCAGGAATGCGTTACCTGTTGTGTCAGGGAATATACGGATTTGCAAACAATTTATACTGCGCGACATGGGGAGGCGGAGTAGCAATGTCAACAGATAGCGGGACAAGCTGGTTTAATTCTAATAACGGGATTACTAATTCTATTGTATCTGCTTTTGCATCGATTGGAAGCAATTTATTTGCCGGAACACAGGGCGGTGTATTTAAATCTACAGATAACGGATTAAACTGGGTTTCTTCAAGCAGCGGCATGACTGATTTACAGTTATTCACTCTTTTGGTAAATAATAACAATCTTTATGCGGGAGCAGGAAGCAGGGTTTATTATTCGTCCAATTCAGGTTCATCCTGGGAGAATATCAGTACGGGGCTTCCTGCATTGCCTGTATATAGTTTGGCATTTATCGGAAACACTTTGTTTGCAGGACTCTGGTCCGGAGGAGCATATGCTTCGACTGATAACGGACAATCGTGGGAATCAGTGAATAACGGGTTGACAAGCAATGTAATAATAACTCTGGCTGTGAATGGAACTAATATTTATGCCGGAACAACAGCGGGATTATTTAAGTCAACAGATTTAGGTCATAGCTGGAACACAGCAAACAGCGGGCTTGGAGTAACATACATTCTATATATTTATTCATACAATTCATATTTATTTGCAGGAACGTGGAATGGCGGAATTTATTCATCATCCAACGGCGGTTCAAACTGGATAAATGTGAGTACAGGACTTACTAATTTAGACGACAGGGCGTTGACTGTTTTTAATTCCAATTTGTTTGCTGCAACGGTCGGGGGAGTCTGGAGAAGACCGTTGAGTGAGATTGTTTCTGTACAGGAAATTGCGGGTTCAGTGCCTGATAAATTTGAATTAGGACAAAATTATCCAAATCCGTTTAATCCGACCACAAAAATTAAATACCAATTGGTAAATAACGGTTTTGTTTCGCTTGTGGTTTATGATGAACTTGGGCGTGTAATAGAAACACTGATAAACGAAAAGCAGTCTGCAGGAACATATGAAATTAAATTCGACGCTACTAAATATGCCAGTGGTATTTATTTTTACAGGATTCAAACTGAAGGATTCAGTGATGTGAAAAAAATGCTGCTGGTGAAGTAGATGAATTTTTCTTTGTGTCGGGAGTCCTCAAAGAGCGAGAGACTCCCCGACACAATAAAGACTCTCCGACACGATAATTAAGAGATTTAATAATTTATTAACTTCAATTTTTTTCTCTTCAATTGAAAATGCATAAATAATTGTTTATTTTTGTATTATATCACATACAAAATTGAATATTTGCATTTTTGCATCCGGTTCAGGGACAAATTTTAAGGCAATTTTAGAGTCGAAGAAATCGGGAATAATTGTTTCCGATATTAATTTATTGGTTACAAATAATTCCGATTGCGGAGCTGTAAGCATAGCAAAAGAAAATAACATTCCGGTTTTTCACATCAGCAGAAAAATATATCCTGATTTAAGCGATGAAGAATATGCAGATTTATTTTTGCAAAAATTTGCGGAACATAAAATTGATTTTATTGTTTTAGCGGGATATATGAAAATGATGAGTCCTGTAATTATAAGGAAATTCCCGAACAGGATTATCAACATACATCCGGCTCTTCTTCCGAAATTCGGAGGAAAAGGGATGTACGGAATGAATGTGCACAGGGCTGTTATTGTGGCGGGTGATAAGGTTTCAGGGATTACTATACATTTTGTAAATGAAAAATATGATGAGGGGAAAATAATATTTCAGAAAACCGTTGATGTGGCGGAAGATGATGATGCAGGATCGCTGCAGAAGAAAGTTTTAAAGTTGGAGCATAAATATTACTCGGAGGTAATCCGGATGATAGAAAATTCGGAATTATAAACATAGAAGTTAGAATTTAGAAGCTAGAATTTAGAAGAGAGCATAATTAATTAAATGTTCCAGCAATTTCTTAATAAAAAATATTAATTTTTAAAATAATATTATGAGTAAAAAAGTATTAATAAGTGTTTACAATAAAAGCGGGTTATTGGAATTCGCAAAAGGGCTGGTGGATTTAGGTTTTGAAATAATATCTACGGGGGGGACTTATAAATATCTGACTAAGAACGGGATTAAAGCTGCGACAGTAGAGAGTTTGACGGGTTTCCCGGAAATACTGGGCGGACGGGTGAAAACTCTTCACCCGAAGGTTTTTGCAGGTCTGCTTGCAGAAAAGAATAATGAAAACCATAAAAAGGATATGGATGATAATAATTTATTGTTGATAGATTTACTGGTTGTAAATTTATATCCGTTTAAGGAAACTGTGAGCAATCCCGGAGTTTTGATTGAAGATGCAATTGAGCAGATTGATATTGGCGGAGTAAGTTTAATAAGGGCGGCCGCAAAGAATTATAAGTATGTGAATGTAATCACTTCGGAAAAAAATTATACAAAGTATCTGGAAGATTTTAAAAAGCTCGACGGGAAATTCCCTTATGAATATTCATTACGTTTAGCAAGAGATGCGTTTGCGTATATAGCAAATTATGATGTTGAGATTGAAAGATATTTTAACGGATTAAACAAAAATACTGATAACTGGATAAAACTTGAAAATGAGCAGCATTTAAGGTATGGTGAAAATCCGCATCAGAAAGCTGTGTTATACAAAGAAAATTTCGATGATATTTATGAAGTACTGCACGGGAAAGAGCTTTCATACAACAACATGCTGGATATTGATGCAGCTTACAGTGTGATAAGCGAGTTCAGGGATGATAGACCAACCGCATCGATAATAAAGCACGGGAATCCAAGCGGGGTAGCGACTTCGGACACATTGCTGGAAGCATACAAAAGGGCATTTGCAACCGATACTGTATCTCCTTACGGAGGAATAATTATTTTCAACAGGAAATTAGAACTTGCAACAGCAATGGAAGCGGATAAAATTTTCTCGGAAATAATTCTTGCTCCGGGATTTGATAAAGATTCGTATGAGCTGTTGAGCAAAAAAAAGAACAGGAGACTTGTGAGTTTTAAATTTTCGACTGAATCGAATGAATTAAAAAAAATAACCGGCGGATATTTATACCAGGAAAGAGATAACATGGTGCTTAAGCCTGAAGAGCTTAAGGTTGTTTCGAAAAAGCAGCCGACGGAAGAGCAAATTCAGGATATGATTTTTGCTTACAAAGTTGTAAAGCACACAAAGTCAAATGCAATTGTATTTGTAAAAGACAGACAGACGCTCGGAGTAGGAGCGGGGCAGCCGTCGAGAATAGATTCGACGGAGATTGCAATTATGAAATCCAAAGAATTTAATTTAAATCTGAAAGGAAGCATTGTTGCATCGGATGCATTTTTTCCTTTCCCCGACAATGTAATTGAGATAGCTAAAGTAAAGGCTTCCTGCATAATTCATCCGGGTGGTTCTGTAAGGGATGAAGAAGTGATAAAAGAGGCGGATTTACAGGGATTATGTCTTGTCTTTACGGGATACAGGCATTTCAAGCATTAATTTAAGTGATATCAGTGAAACTTCGGTATTTTTAGGCATTTAAATCATTAAAAATAGTCAGTATTAATGATTTGTTAATAATAATTATAATTAATAAATTTACAGATTATACACATATTTGAGCAAATTAGACGAAAAGAAAAGGAAATAGAAAATGCCGTTTTTCAGATTTTTTTCAAATGATATAGCGATAGATTTAGGTACAGCGAATACACTTATTTATATGAAAGGAAAAGGTATTGTACTGAATGAACCTTCTATTGTTACGTTTGATGTAGACACAAAAAAAATAGTAGCGATTGGAAATGAAGCCAAGAAGATGGTCGGTAAAGTTCATAAAGAATTGAATACAATCAGGCCTTTAAGAGATGGTGTAATAGCGGATTTTGAAATGGCTGAGGGAATGATAAAGGAGTTTATTAAAAAGATTACTTCGAGCTTCATGCCTGCAAGAAGGATTGTCGTGTGCGTACCGAGCGGAATTACTGAAGTCGAGAAAAGAGCAGTAAGGGATACAGCCGAGCACGCAGGAGCAAAGGAAGTACATTTGATTTCGGAACCAATGGCAGCCGCAATCGGTATAGGGCTTGATGTAACGGCTCCATCGGGAAGCATGATTGTGGATATAGGCGGAGGTACAACAGAGATAGCAGTGATAACTTTATCGGGAATTGCAAATAATGTTTCGATACGTATTGCCGGTGACGAACTTACAGATGCAATAGTAAGATTTTTCAGGAATAACCAGAACATATTGATAGGCGAGACAACTGCAGAAGAAATAAAATGCCAGGTAGGTTCCGTGATGCCCCTGCCCGACGGTGAAATCAGGTTTGAGGTAAAGGGACGTGATTTGGTTGCAGGTGTTCCAAAATATACTGAAGCAAGCACGGTTGAAATCAGGGAAGCTTTGAATGCGCCTGTTCAGCAGATGATAGAAGCAGTAAAAGTTGCGCTTGAAAAAACAGCGCCCGAGTTATCGGCTGATATACTTGAAAAAGGAATATTCCTGACAGGCGGCGGGGCGCTTTTAAAAGGTCTCGATGAAAGAATAAGAATGGAAACGGGAGTACCGGTACACGTAGCGGAAGACCCGCTCACTGCAGTTGCGAGAGGAACCGGAAAGGTACTCGAGGATTTGAATCTTTACAGAAAAGTAATGTTAAAAAGATAAATATTTTTATAGAAAATTATTAATTGAAAAAGTTAGGTATCTTTATATTAGACTTAAAAGAATACATTACACTTGCGGTTCTTATAGTTATTTCACTTGTTTTAATTTTCCTCAATGATAATCCACAGATAAGATTTCTCAGGGCGGCGGCAATAACTTCATTCGGTACTGTGCAAAGCGGTATATCCGCTATTCCGAATGTATTCGAAATGGAAAAGGAAAATAAAGAACTTAGGGAAGACAACATAAAGCTTGCAAATGAAATTTCTTCTTTAAAAGAATCCAAACTGGAAAATATCAGGCTTTCGAGGTTATTAAATTTCAAAGAAAAAATTATTCCCGGAGTCATAAGCGGAAAGATCATAAACAAGTCACTGCTGCAGACGCGAAATACGATTACATTGAATGTCGGAGAGAATGACAGCGTGGCAATAAACATGCCTGTAATAACAGATGACGGTCTTGTAGGAAGAATAGTTTCGACGAGCAGGAATTATTCTATTGCCCAGATTATATATAACAAGGATATGAGAATAACGGTGAAGGTGCAGAGAAACAGGCTTGACGGAATTCTGAGTTATGATGGAGTATCGAACCTGATGGTAAACAATATACAGAAAAGTGCCGACGTAAATGTAGGCGACGTTATTATCACATCGGAATACAGCAACATATATCCTCCCGGCATACCGGTCGGAACGGTATCGGAAACAGGTAATCTTGATAATTTATTTAAGAAGGTTGTAGTGACTCCGCTTGTAAATTTTTTAACACTCGAGGAAATATTTGTATTAAAATTTGTATCAAGTAAAGAGAGATCTGAACTCGAAAAAGCTTTTCAGAAAAAATAGGAAAATAATTTTTGACAGTAAAATATATAAAATATTTAGCCATTATAGTAGTTTTGATTCTGGTTCAGAAGACTTTAATCTGGCTTATTTCGCTTTCATCGTTGAATATCACTCCAGACCTTGTTTTAATTGCGGTTGTTTACATATCTATTTCGGAGGGAAAAATTTTCGGTTCCATAACAGGATTTATCGCAGGTCTGACAATCGATTTAATAAGCGGTTCTTTTCTGGGACTGATGGCGTTATCATATTCCATAACGGGATTTGTTGCCGGAGTATTTTTTACCGAAGGAGATAAAAATCTTTCGAAGATTAATTTTCTTGTCATAATATTTTTGTGTTCAATAGTTTCAAATTTGGTTTATTACGTAATTTATTTTCAGGGATTAGCACTTAACTTTTTCGAAATATTCAGCAAATATATATTAACTACATCCACTTATACTACAATTGTAAGTATTGTGTATATAATTTTCCCGGGTAAGAAAGCTTTAAAAGAGGGTTATTAAATGGATGCGGCAGTAAGGAAATATATTTTCATAGGTATTACCATTCTGGTAGGAATACTGCTTATTACGAGGCTTGTACAGCTTCAGGTCGTGCAGGAAAAAGAATTCGGTAAAGAATCACAGAAAAATTCGGTAAAAAAAATCACCGAGACGCCTGCGCGCGGATTAATTTTTGACAGGAACGGAAAAGTTCTTGTTGACAACAAACCTTCTTACACGTTTACCATAACTCCATTTCAATTCGATAAAAATCTGATTAATGAAGTTTCATCTTTAATAAATGAGGATCCTGAATATATTAAAGACCTATTATCGAAAGCAAAAGGGACAAACAAGTTCAATCCGATTAAGATAAAAAGGGATATTGATTTCAAAACAATTTCATATCTTGAGGAAAACAAGGAGAGATTAAAAGGTGTCAGTTACCAGGTTGAGTCATTGAGATATTATCCAGTGAAATTCAGGGGTTCGCATATCTTCGGATATAACAGTGAAATAACCGAGAAGCAGCTTGATGAGCAGGACGGCACTTATTACAGGCAGGGTGATTTAGTCGGTTCTACAGGAATTGAGAGATATTATGAAAATTATTTGAGGGGTGAAAAAGGAAACAAATTAATATCTGTCGATGTAAACGGAAGGGAAGTCGGACCATATAATGACGGAAAGAACGATATCAAAGCGGTAAACGGTTCAGATTTGCTTTTGGCACTCGATGCTGATTTGCAGGAATATGCTGAAAAGCTTATGCAGACAAAAAGAGGGGCGATAATTGCCGTTGACCCGAGGAACGGTGAAATACTCTGTTTTGTGTCAAAACCGGATTTTGATTTATCTATTTTTTCCGGGACTCCTGATGCAAAATCAATTGCGAAATTATTCAGCGATGAAAACAAACCTGTATTTAACCGTGTAACGCAGACAAAATATCCTCCCGGGTCTACATGGAAAATGATGATGTGCTTTGCAGGGCTTGGTTCGGGAAAAATTACTACTACCTCAACCATTGCCTGCGGAGGTTCTTTTCAATTCGGCAACAGGACATTCGAGGATCACGGGGCATACGGTAATATAAATTTAACTCGCGCTCTGGAAGTTTCTGCAAACGTATTCTTTTATAAATTATCGCTGATGATTGGGATAGACAATTATTATAACTACGGAAAGATGTTCGGATTCGGTACAAAGACAGGGATAGACTTGCCGTCTGAAACATCGGGGTTGCTTCCGTCCGCAGGTTATTTCAATAAAATATACGGACAGAATAAATGGGGACAGGGTTTGCTTGTCAGTCTTGGTATAGGGCAGGGTGAGCTTGGAGTATCTCCCGTACAGATGGTTAGTTATGTATCGGCAATTTGCATGGATGGAATGTATACTCAGCCGCATTTCGTAAGAAAGATAGTAAATCAAAATACCAAAGAGGAAAAAATTATTCAGATTATTTCGAGAAAAATAGATTTACCGCAGAAATATTTCGATGCGGTAAAAAAGGGAATGTATCTTGTAGTAAACGGGACTGGAACGGCAAAGAATATCAAAAACAGCGAATATACGATAGCAGGGAAAACGGGAACTGCACAGAATCCAAACGGGAATAATCACTCATGGTTCGTGGGTTATGCACCTTATGAGGACCCGAAAATAGCGGTTTGCGTACTTGGTGAAAATGCAGGATGGGGAAATCAATTTGCGGCGCCACTGGCTGCAGCGATTATGGTCAGGTATCTCAGCGGAAATAATTCCGACATTTATAATGAAAATAACGTAGTAAAAGTCAACGATTAGAAAAATGAGGGAAAAATTCACTGATAAATATGATTTAACACTTTTCATCGCGACTTTGCTGATGATTTCAATAGGGATCGTTGCAATATTCAGCGCTACATATGCCAACACAAGCGGTACTGATTTTTATATAAAGCAAATGACATTTGCGATTATAGGTTTCGTAATTATGATTGTAATCAGCCTGCTTCCCCCCAAGTATTTTTCGAAATTTTCATATGCCGCATACGGCTTATCGATAGTGCTTCTGATAATGGTTTTATTATTCGGAAAAACAATTAACGGAAACAAAAGCTGGTTTTATATAGGAGGTTTCGGTATTCAGCCTTCCGAGTTCGCAAAAATTGCGACTGTACTGGCATTGGCGAATTTTTTAAATCCGGGTGAAGGAGATAAAAATCCCAACAAGCTGCTTGATTTTATAAAAGCGTGCATTTTTATACTGGTACCATTTGCACTTGTCAAATTGCAGCATGACACGGGAACATCTCTTGTATTCCTTTCATTTTTAATACCTGTATTTTTCTGGGCCGGATTATCACCGTTTTTATTATTTGCAATTCTAACTCCGGTTGTATTAGCAATACTTTCATTTTTAGGTGCCGTTTATTTTTATGTTGGATTAGGTGCAGTATTAATATCATTATATTTTTTCAAAAGAGGAATATTAATTTCAATAGTAGTATTTGTAATTAATTTAGCGGCAGGATTTTCCGTTCACACACTTTATTCGAAGCTTCAGGTTTACCAGCAGAACAGGATAATGGCTTTATTTGACCCGACACTGGACCCGCTTGGAAGCGGTTACAATGTGATTCAGTCAAAAGTTGCAATCGGGTCGGGAGGAATATTCGGAAAAGGGCTTTTGCAGGGATCGCAAACACAGCTGAGGTTCATTCCGGAGCAATGGACGGATTTTATTTTCTGCATGATAGGGGAAGAGCTGGGATTAATAGGAGCTTCGGTAATTATCATTTTATATTTAATAATTATTATCAGGCTGGTAAATAATGCATCTTTATCAAAAAACAAATTTCTCAGCCTGACCTGTATCGGGTTTGCAAGTTTATTTTTATTTCATCTGATGATAAA